>NZ_JBBYHR010000009.1:0-248272 GCF_038289855.1 Flavobacterium arundinis | reverse complement strand
TATATAAGGAAGCTATTACACGAAGATTCGCAAAGAAGACGCAAAGATGCGCAAAGGTTTTGCTATTATACATAAGTTAAGATCACAGAGGTTTTTTGTACCTGCGGTGCAAACGGAGAAGTCTCCCCCGACCCCTCTCCAAAGGAGAGGGAGTGAGACGTGCTTACTCGGATGAAAACCGTAGCGGTAATTATTTACAGGACATTGCAAATATGCGGATAGATGGCTACTAGCCCTGATAGTAGCGGCATCCCGAGCCTTTTCGGCGAGGATAGAGCGGAGAGCAGGAATTGCCATGGCTGAAAATGAAACGCCCTTTCGCTCCAAAAAAAATTAATCGAAGCGGAGGGCTTTTACAGGGGAAATTTTGGTGATGATGTAGGACGGGATGAGCAGCAGCGTGATACACACTATTATTGTCCCGGCATTTATAAGCAGTATCGCGGGGATATCTATAGTGACCGGCGCTACGCTGACATAGTAGTTTTCGGGTGGGAGCTTGATGATGCCGAAGTACTTCTGGATAAGCAACAACCCGATGCTGATACCGTTGCCCCACAGCAGTCCTTTTATAATAAGGTAGGCGGCATTGTATAGAAATATTTTGCGCACGCTCCAGTTGGTTGCACCCAGTGCTTTGAGCATGCCGACCATCTGGGTACGTTCCAATATAAGGACAAGCAGCGCCACTATCATATTTATGGTCGCGACCACTATCATGATGACAATGATGACCATAATATTGACATCGAACAGTGTGAGCCATTCGAAAATATTAAAGTATTTCTCTTTTATGGTTTTGCTTTCAAGGGTTGACGGGATGGCATCGTATATTTCTTTGCCTTTTTCGTCAATTTTATTAAAGTCATCGATGAAGACTTCGAAAGAGCCTACCTGGCCGTCTTTCCACTTGTTGATGCGCTGCACGTGGCGGATGTCGCCGATAAGGTAAGCCGAATCGAATTCCTGGAAGCCGGAATTGTAGATACCCACCAGCTTAAACCGCCTGAGGTTGGGCATACCGTTTCCGCCTTCTTTCATAAAATAGGTATTGAACTCATCGCCTACCTTTAGTTCAAGCCTGTTGCAGAGGTACTCTGAAATCATTACCTCGTTGTTGAGGGCGCCGCTAAGGTTGGGTTTCCTGCCTGCCACAATGTATTCGTCGAGAACATCCCATTTATATTCTTTGCCGACACCTTTGAACACAATACCATCAAATGCTTTTTCGGTGCGGATGATGCCTGCCTTTGAAGCCACTGCCTGGATGTGCTGGATTCCCGGTACCGATGTGAATTTTGGATAAAAAGGCTGTTTGATGGAAAGCGGCTCCACACTGACTTCGGACTGGTTATCGTCAAAATTGGAAATGATCACGTGTCCGTTGAAGGCGGAGACCTTTTCGCGGATCTTGTCCTGCAGCCCAACACCAGTAGCCACGGCAATGACCATCATGATAATGCCGATGGCAATGGCAATGATCGCAATTTTTATAATTGGCGCAGATATACTACTTTTATGGTTTTTCGCAGTAACAAGCCTGCGGGCTATGAAATATTCTAAATTCAACTGATATGGTATGTAATTCGTTGTTCAAAAATACATTTTTATTCTCAATAGTATTTATCGTAGGGTGCGGAAAATCGTTACGGCCGACCACTACTACCGTAATTGACACAACTGCACACAAAGCAATATCACTGAAAGCCAAAAATGATAAAAAAGAAATTCTAACGGGCGCTGATAATTTTGATGCCTACCTCCCCATGCTCGAAGGCAAAAGAGTGGGCGTTGTTACAAACCAGACCGGGATCGTACGTTATATAGAGGGACATGCAGGAAACGACATTAAACTTAACACCAATCAGGAAGGGATGATGAGTGTTGTGGATTTTTTGCTCGACAACAAGGTCAATGTGCAAAAAATATATGCCCCGGAACACGGCTTCCGTGGCACAGCCGATGCGGGAGAGCTGATAAAGGATGGCAAGGATACCAAGACTGGGCTTCCGATAATCTCTTTATACGGTGATAATAAAAAACCGAAACAGGAACAACTGGACGGGATCGATGTCCTGGTTTTCGACCTGCAGGATGTAGGCGCGCGCTTTTACACTTATATATCATCACTACATTATATAATGGAGGCCTGTGCCGAAAAAAACCTTCCACTTATCGTGTTCGACAGGCCGAATCCTAATGGCGGCATAATTGACGGGCCGATACTCGAAAAAGAGAATACGAGCTTTATAGGAATGCACTCCATACCCGTTCTTCATGGCATGACCATTGGTGAATACGGGAAAATGATAAACGGCGAAAAGTGGCTCAAGGACAGCCTTCAATGCGAGCTGACCGTAATACCCTGCCTGAATTATAAAAGGAATATGTTTTACCACCTACCGGTAAAGCCATCCCCTAATCTGCCGAACGACAAGGCTATAAACCTGTATGCCAGCCTGTGCTTTTTCGAGGGTACCAATGTGAGCCTCGGGCGCGGTACCGACAAGCAGTTCCAGATATACGGGTCGCCCGACCTGCCGGATACAGGCTTTAGCTTTACGCCAATGCCGAATGAAGGCGCTAAAGAACCTCCGCTAAAAGGAAAGCTTTGCTATGGCGAAGACCTTAGCAATGCACCAAGGGTAAAAAAACTGGAATTGAAATGGCTGCTAAAAGCGTATGAAGAAACGAAGGATAAGTCGGTGTTCTTTACGTCTTTCTTTACAAAACTTGCCGGAACCACCGTATTGCGACAGCAGATAGAGAGTGGCATGAGCGAGGATGAAATACGGGATAGCTGGAAGGACGGGCTATCGGATTTTAAAAAGATGCGGAAGAAGTATTTGATTTATGGGAGATAATTTGTCCTCTCCCCCGACCCCTCTCCCAAGGAGAGGGGAGCGAGACGTGCTTACTCATGTGGATATTTATACTCGAATAACTCTATTTTAAACGCAATTGGTAGCAAACCAATTTTACCATTAAATCTTAATGTTTTGACAAAGTATTTCGCGTTACGGACAGGGTTTTGTAATTTTCAGTAATAATAATTCTTAAACATACCTGTCATGAATAACATCACTGAAAAACTAAACAGCTTTATTGAATATATCCTTGGCTTTATAAACAAGGTAAAAGGATATATCGATGACATTATTGCATTCTTCGAAGACCTGAAAGACAAGATCGAGGGGCTTCTTGATTATGTAGAAGGCAAAATACACAGCATTGAGAGCTTTGTGGGGGAGCTTAAGCAGCACGCCGAAGAAGAAATCGCTGCCTAACGATTATTTGAGCCTTCCTGATCGGAGGGCTTTTTCTTTGTTACCGCCCTGGCACCTTTTGTCACACCCCTTGCAATGCTGTAAAGGATAAATGTGAATATGAAAATAAAGATTGCAACGGTTGTTATCTCCCCTATCGCGTCTACCCATGAAGCCGTTTTTACCACTTCACTATTCATATAATAAAATAAGGCGGACAGGCCCATTGAAAATATTGCGATAATAAATATATTGCGTAGAAGTTTCATAATTCTTATTGGTTTACCTCCTGCCCGAACTGAAGCAGGTAGCCGTTGTTATCCGAAGTAGCAAAGTCGCTCATGCTATATATGCCACGCTCCAAATTTCCGGTAAAACTAAAAAAAAATCGTTTTGAAATTATTTCGGGAGGATTAAATTTTTATCCAATTAAAAAGGGGAACCTGATTAGCCGCATTTGAAGCTTTACACAACAATCTTCTTTTTCATTTCCTCTACAATATTATATGCCGCAGGACATATCGCTACGTTTTTAATGGTTAGGTCGGCGATCTGTTGGAATTTCTTTCGGTCGGTGTGGGGGAATTCGCGGCAGGCTTTGGGGCGGACATCGTATATCATGCAGTAGTTTTCGCTGTCCAGGAAAGTACACGGTACGCTTTGCAGCACGTAATCGTTATCCTCATCGATGCGCAGGTATTTTTCAATAAACTGCTGGGGCTTTTGCCGAAGGTGCTTTGCAATGCGCTCAATGTCGGCAAGTGTAAAAAGCGGCCCGGTGGTCTTGCAACAATTGGCACAGCTGAGGCAGTAGTCTTTTTTAAACTCCCTGTCGTGCAGGTCCTGCATTACATAGTCCAGGTTTTTGGGCGTTTTCTTTTTAAGCTTATCAAAAAACTTTTTGTTTTCATTATGCTTATCTTTGGCGAGCTTCGGCAGCTGTTTTAAAAAATCCTCCATTCCGCAGTCATTATCTTTCTGTGGCAAAAGTATGAAAAAATGAAAGACCTTTTCGGGAAAGCCATATTAGACTATCAAACCGGCAATGCACCGGAAGATCTTATTACTGAAACTTCTATTTCTGAAGAGGATGAAATGAGCGTGGCCTACCTTTTCAGGAGCTATAAGGATATGCCTGAATTGGAAAAGAAAGCGCTGCAACTCGCGAATGGGCGTGTGCTCGACGTGGGGTGCGGTGCCGGAAGCCACAGCCTGTACCTGCAAAATGAAAAAAAGCTGGATGTATTGGCTATTGACATTTCCCAAAATGCCATAGAGGCCTGCAAGCTTCGTGGCGTGAACAATGCTGTTCGCACTAATGTGCTTGAACTGGAAAATGAAAAATTCGATACCATTATTTTGCTGATGAACGGCACCGGCATATTCGGGAAGCTGAAAAACATATCGGACTATTTGCAGAAGCTGAAATCGTTACTGAATGACGGCGGGCAAATACTGTTGGACTCCTCAGACATTATTTATATGTTTGACGAAGATGAAGACGGTGGCAAGTGGATACCTTCGGATATTGACTATTATGGCGAGGTGAAGTTTACCGTAAAATATAAAGGAGAAACTGAAGCCCCTTTTGACTGGCTGTATCTTGATTATAACACCCTGCAAAATGCGGCGCACGCCAACGGTTTCAATTGTGAGCTTGTTATGGAAGGCGAACATTTTGATTATTTGGCTCGGCTTACGATAGCAAAATAAAACCCGGAACAGTGTCCGGATTAGATATGAATTGAAAACCTCTTAAGGTATATTCAAATATTTATGCGTTTGCAGCGACACCCTCCATTTTGGGTTGCTCATTACATAATCAACAATCAGCGGGGTCATTTCTTCTTTCCGGCTCCATTCGGGTTGGAGGAAGAGGATAGCATTCCCGTTTACTTTGGCAGCCTGCTCTTCGGCAAAAATAAAATCGTGCCTGTTGTGTATGATCACTTTTAGTTCGTGGGCATGGGCATATACGGTTTCGGTGGGTAATTTTGTCTTTTTTGGCGAAAGGCATATCCAGTCCCAGGTTCCGGAAAGCGGGTAAGCGCCTGAAGTTTCGATATGGGTATTCATGCCTTCAGCCTTTAGCTTTGAGGTAAGTGGGCCCATATCCCATGTAAGCGGTTCGCCGCCTGTTATTACAATTGTTTTTGCATATTGCTTTGCATTGGCAACAATTGTGTCGGTACTTGTGGGCGGATGCAGTTCCGCATTCCAGCTTTCTTTGACATCACACCAATGGCAGCCTACATCACATCCGCCCACACGTATAAAATAGGCAGCAGTACCTGTATGATAGCCTTCGCCCTGGATCGTATAAAACTCCTCCATTAGGGGCAGCATTTGACCCTTCTCAACTTCCATCTGTAATTCCTTCTTCAGCATCGTATTCAAAAATAGGGTGCAAAGATAACTATTAGCTGTCTAAATCCCTATGTCTTTCAGTGGTTTATTAAAGTGCATATCGTTTACATCAGGATTGACACACATACTAACGGCAGTAGACAGGTTATAGAAAATTTCAACATATTGATCATATTCTGGTGTGCCAACGTATGCTGGCAGGTCGCAATACAGCGCCGGGACAATATCAACAAGTATAAAAACAAGGTCTTTGGGAAGGTAGCTTTTATCCTTCCAGTCTGCTTTTAGTATTTCCAGGGCTTCATAAAGCCTGTCGACAGCTTCCATATCAAGGCCCTGGCCAAAATGAAATTTCATCAGCAGCCCTGTTTCCTCATGAAAAAGCAGGTTATGCAAATACTCACTGGTAATGTCCATAATTCAAATTTTAAACAAATATACCTGTTTCGTTGCGGCGGTAAACAAAAAAACCGATGGCAGGCCATCGGTTTTAATAAAAGATTATAATACAATTATTTTTTAAGCCTTGCTAATTCTCCTTTAACGTAATCGTCGGATGGGTTTATCACAAGGGCTTTTGTAAAGTAATCAACAGCTTTGGCCTTATCTTTAAGTGCGTAGTATGCACCGGCATTAGAATAAGCCTCTACCATATTTTTCTTCACCGCATCTTTAGACGTTTCAGTTTCTCCTTTTTCAGTAACTACCCTAAGGTAATCGTCATAAGCCTTTGCCATTTGTGCATACGACTCATCTGTAGCGATCCTTTGGTTTATCCTCGCCTTGAAAAGGTAAGCATCCTGCGAAGTTGCTGAAAGCTCGATAACTTTTGACATCGCTGCATCACCTTTCTTAAGCTGCTCGATATTTTGTTTTTTCGCCTCATCCGATTTATTCAGGTGATCGTAGTATATAGAGTAACCTAAATAGAAGTTGTCATAAAACAGGTTCTTGTTATTCGGGTTTGCCGCGGCAATCTCAAATACTACCGATGCCGGAGCATATAGTTTCTGCGTGAACAGCTTTTTACCTATTTCATTAAATTCGTTTGTAAGGTTGATGTCTGTTTCGGCCGCTTTTTTGATATCGGCAATAGCCTCATCAAATACAACCTGGTCGGTAATAACGGCATTGTTATCTGCATCTTTACCTACAGTAGTTGCCAATTTAGCAAGGCCTAGGTACAGGTAATCCCTACCGATAATCCTTTTAGGCTCAACTTTGGCAAGGAAGTCTTTCATAGCCGTTAAGCTGCCTGCATAGTTACCATTCTCATACGCTGCATAGGCAAGATAACGTAATATCTTTGGGTTTACCTTATCCAGCTGCTGCATTGCCTGAGCTTCAGCTTCGAGTGCTTTCCAGTCGCGGGTAAGTACAAGGAAGTCGGCATGCCTCATCCTCGAGTTAAGCGAGTAATCTGTAAGCGACATATATTTTTCATAATATCCAAGCGCTTTTTTAGTATACTCCGCATATTTGCCACCTTCTGTATTCGCCCACAGGTAGTAGGTTTCGGCAAGTTCCCTGTAAACAGGGCCATAGTTTGGATTAGCAGCAATAACACCGTCGAATTCTTTTATTGCTTCCGGAAACGCAGCCCTCGTGTTTTTGGTAATAACGCCAAGCTGAAGCTTTGCCCTTAGCAGGCTGCTGTCAAGCGTTCCGGCAGTACGGTAAGCAGGATACGCATTATTCTGGTCGCGTTCGCCATAGTAAGCATCTCCAAGGCTAAGGTAGGCCTGAGCCGATTTAGAATCTTTGGCAACAGCCCTGTTCAATACAGCGATCGCTTTCTTGTAGTCCGGCTTCTCAGATGTAATGTAAGCGCGTCCGATATATATCAGCTGCTCTACATCTTTTTTACGAAGGTCTTTTTCTACCGCATCAAATTTTGCCTGTGCAGCGGCAGCATTGCCATTGTCCAGGTCTATGTGGCCAAGGCCGATAGTGTTGTATTCCGGATTGTTTTTAGCAGCTTTACCCTTATTGAAATATATTGCAGCAGAATCCTGCTCGCTTTGCTTAAGGTAAACGTCTCCCAAAAGGAAATAATTCTTTCCGTCATCTGGTGTAGAATTTACAAGCGATTTCAAAATGGTTTTGGCCTTTTGGTACTGCTCTGCATCAATTGCTTTTTTGGCTTCATTGACATCCTGTGCAGTAGCCACACCAAAAAACAGCAATGATAAACCGAGGAATTTAAATTTTTTCATCTTGGTCATTTTAATTTCTCCTTTATAAATATTTAGTAGTTTCATAATTTACTTTACTTCAACTTCCCTTGGGGGAATGGTTACCGGCAGCAGCCCCGACTTTAAAATAATCCGCTGCCCTTCGGGTGCACTGATGTAAGTTGCAAAACCCATGCCCAAGCCTTGTTTGCCCTGATAATTTAACACATATAACTTCCTTGTAAGAGGGTAGGAACCCGTAGCTATATTGCTTTGTGAGGGTTGATAGTATTTTTTTTCGCCTTTGTCAATTTTAACATTATCCAGTGCGAGAATCCTCACTTTTTCCACATATTTCACCAGGTCTAAGGGCGGCTGCAACAGCCAGTTTACGCCAACAATACCTATCGATCCCGGGTTATCATGTACAAATTTAATGACTTCTTCATTAGATTTCAAAGCATAAACATTTGAAGTTGGCATTGATTTAACACCGGCCATCCGCATCAGTTCCTTTACCGTGCTTGAATTCGGGTTATCAAAAACCAATTTTGGCACCTTTGCCGAGGCTTTACCCTGCAACACATTGTATACTTCCTGCAAATCAAGCACCGTATCCGTTACTTTTGAATTGGTTATCAATGCTATCGCATCAACTGCAAATTCGGTTACCCGAGGCGAAATGCCTGTGCTGGTAAAGTGAGCCTCCTCCGCCGCAGTGAGTTTTCTTGGCAGTATGGCTACCTTTGCAGTATCTCTTTGAAGCGCCTGCAATATTTCATTTTCGGTAAGGTTGGCCTGGTTGATGTGTGCATTGTCATAAACGCTATGGAAAACAGCAAGTACATCTTCCACGATCGGCTGGACGGTATTATCTACCAGTATCGTGGTTTTACCATAGGTTAGCGATTCGCCTTCAAAGCCTCCTTCTGTAGTTTCTTTTTTACAGGAGAACACCAAAACACCGGCAGTGATACAAGTAAAAATTATCACGGATGTATATTTCATTTTACGATTACTTTTCATGGTTAGGTGAGGTTATATAGGTATCAAAAGAATTACAGCTTGATCGCTATGCTTTTTTCTTTTTCTTAGTGCTACTGCTTGTTGTAACCGTTTTTTTTCCTTTCGGCTCTGTCTTTACTTTTTCTTTTACCGGTTCCGGCTCTTCAGTATGCGGTTCCCCTGCAAATTCCTCTTTCTGTTTTGGAGTGCCTTCAATATTGATTGAAACAGGAAGGCTATAGCTGGTACGCACAACCTGTCCGTTCTGCATGCCGGGTGTCCATTTTTTAGATAGCTTCAGCACCCTGACGGCCTCATTGCCCAATCCGTAACCGGCATCCCGGACTACTTTTATACCAGAAAGGCTACCGTCCTTTTCAATAACAAAACTTACAAATATTTTTGCCACAAAATCTTCTTCCAAATCCAGATCCGGAACATGAAAATTATTTGATATGAATTGATAAAAAGCCTTCATCCCCCCGGGATATTCCGGTTTAACCTGAAGCCCGGCTACGTTATAAACATCGCTTTCGGGCGTGGCAGGAGCATCCTGTGCCATTGCGGCAATGCCGGCAACGAGCACTAAACAAAGAAGGAATCTTTTCATGAATTGATTTTTTAATGAACGGGCAGTGGCTTCTGCAGGCATAAATAAACCCAAAACGGAATTACTGGTCATTGCTGTTGTTCTTTTGTACAATCCTTATAAACCTGAGGAAAGAATAGCCTATAAGGAGGAGCCCAAGCCCCAGCCTGCCGTTGTAGCTTAAAGACAATGGTATTTCTTTCCAAAAGATGATAATTATCCCCAGGGCAAAATACAGAAGAAAGAAGACTATACCCAAAACGAACAGAAATCGCTGTACGGGCGATTTCTGTGTTTCGTCTTGAGATTTTTTACGTGAAAGCATCTCTTATTTCCTTATGATTTAATATTGATCGTAATAGGAAGATTGTAAGATGCCCTAACCGGTTTTCCGTTCTGGATACCCGGCTCCCATTTCTTCTTCATGGATTTAAGAACGCGTTCTGCTTCTTTACCAAGATTGAAGCCCGGATCCCTAAGTATTTTTATCTGTGTCATAGAGCCATCTTTCTCTACCACAAACGATACATATATCTTAGCTACCATATTCTGCTCAATTTCAGGTATCCTGAAGTTGTTGTTCACATACTTGTAGAAAGCATCCATACCACCCGGATAGGCGGGCTGTACCTGCAATCCTGCAGAATTGTATATACCATTATCCTCAGAAGGCTCTACGCCTTTGTTAAGGTCTCCCGATGGCTTATCTATATTGATATCGCCTTCCGGGCTTGCTTCAGCATTTTTGTCGCTTGGGTCGGCATCCTTAAAGTCTTTAGTATCCGGAATTTCATCAGGTACGTCTTCTTTTTTGGCAGCCTCAAGAGGCTTGAACTTAATTTCTTCCACAATAGATTTTGGAGCCTGCAGTTGCTCTACTTTAGGAGGCTCCGGAGGAAGAATCTCTTCTGGCTCAGGCTCGGGAAGATCAGTAAGTTCCACAAGTTCTACTTTCTCTTCTTTTGCAGCCGAAAGGCCTTTTACCCATCCGAAGATCGGGCCCGAAGCAATAAACAGAACAAACAGAAGCACTCCAAGTCCCAACGCTTTTATCGTTGTTACAGGGTTTTCAGACCGAAGCTGGTATGCGCCGTACTTTTTGTTACGGCCTTCGAATACCATATCGATCCAGTCTTTCTTAAATAAACTCAGCTTTGACATAATTTATATTTTTTTGGTTAACAGCGGGATTATTTTTTTGTATATAATCCGGACTGTACTAACAAGTCGAGTTCTCCCGGTGTAATATCGCCAATCGCATAAAGCTGCGGCTGCGTTATCGCCATCTCATCAAGTATATCAACAAGGTTTTTATACGTTGCTTTATCACTTGCCTTAATATTCACTACAAGGCCTTCTTTAGGCTTTCCTTCCCTTTCAGCATACTTTTTTCCGAGCTGAACGTTTTTCAGCAAGTCTTTCCTGATGCTGTTTTTCCCAAAGGAAGCTTCCGTAGGCGGCACTTTTGGCGTTGCAAACTGACCCATGTACCACATGATCTTATTATCCTCACCGATTAGGATTGTCATCATCCGCTCTTCAGGAATTTTGGTTATTTCCTTAGGTTGGTTTTCAGGGTTTTTATCCGGCATCGGCAGCGGCATTGCCTGCGGTTTAGACAGCGTTGTGGTAAGCATGAAGAACGTGATCAAAAGGAATGCAAGATCCACCATCGCCGTAAGGTCAACCCCCGGATTGGATTTCTTGCTTCTTACCTTTTTGCCCTTGCCGCCATCGCCGCCTGTATTTAATTCTGCCATTTTATATTATATTATAATATTAAAAATCTTTATCTCGTAAACCTGTCACCAGGAAGAATTTGTTTTTCTTTTGATCCCTAAGAATATCTATTACGGTTTTAATAGTGGTATACTCCTCTTTGGCATCACCTTTTATAGCAATATCTAGATCTTTGTACACAACATCTTTTTCACCGTTCTGTATCTTCTGGTCAAGAAGTTCCCTTTGCGCTTCCCTTGCTTCCTTAACCCAGTCAAAAAGCTGGTTGTTTATAGAATCATAAGGAATACCTGTCTGGATACCCGGCTTGGCCCTTTCGGCCGCAGTAAGCGCTAAAAGCGACCTCAGCTTGTTAAGCGGTACCCCAAAACCATCCATTTTCTCAAAATCCGTATACTCTTTTTCAGTAAACTGCACACCGCGCTTGGCAGACATACGCTCCAAGGTAGCCTTCCTGATATCCCTCGGCATAAGGAAGAACACCTGCTTGTCTCCTACTGTAATGGTAGCAACCCCTTCTTCAGGGATCTTATCCAATACCGTAGAGGCTGGTGTGTCTACCGGCTTTGGCTCAGGCTGTTTTGCGGTAGCAGTCATAATAAAGAATGAAAGCAAAAGGAATGCCACATCACACATCGCGGTCATGTCTATCCTCGTGCTCTTCTTTGATATTTTAACTTTAGCCATTATTGTTTTTATTAGCTTATGAAGGCCTGAAAGTGCATGGAACCACACACTTTCAAACCAAATATTTTAACTGACCCTCAACTAGTTGTTAGCACGTGCCCTGAACCTTCTGTAAGTCTGGGTGATCGTGAAACCTGCCTCATCAATAGAGTAAGTAAGCTTGTCAATTTTAGAAGTAAACGCGTTGTAAGCGATAACCGCAAGCGTAGAAGTACTAATACCTGTAGCGGTATTGATAAGCGCCTCAGAGATACCGTTTGCCAACTGTGATGAATCCGGTGTTGTACCTGCACCAAGAGCGGAGAACGCCTTGATCATACCCGTTACCGTTCCAAGAAGTCCCATTAGGGTACCAATAGAAACAAGGGTAGAGATGATTACAAGGTTTTTCTCAAGCATTGGCATTTCAAGAGACGTAGCCTCTTCTATTTCCTGCTGGATAGCTGCTTCAGCCCTTTCGCTGTCGAAGCCTTCCCTTTTCACTTCTTCATATTTCAAAAGGCCCGCTTTTACCACGTTAGCCACAGTTCCCTGCTGTTTGTCGCATTCTGCAAGGGCTTCGTTGATGTTTCCTGCTGCGATCTGCGTTTGTACTTTCTTAACGAAGTTCTCAACATTGCCTTTTCCTGCTGCTTTACTGATAACGAAAAGCCTCTCGATAGAAAACACAACTGACATAAGGAAAAGACCCATAAGTACCGGTACTACAAAACCTCCTTTGTAAACCATACCAAGATAACTTCCGTCTTTTGGATGACCGGCTTCCGCGCCTTTTTCAATCATCTCTTTTGCGTTCTCAAAATTTGATGGAGCTCCCATGATAAATTTCCATACAAGAGCACCAACTACTAAACAAAGTATAATAGTTAATCCTGCGAATACATTAGCTCCTTTTGAAGAACCATTGTTTTTTTCAACCTTCTGAATAGTTGCGTTTGCCATTTCTTTTAAAAATTTAGTTTTCTGATTTTTTTAATAATAGTTTCTTATTGTTAAAACCTTTTATTGATATAAGACTGGCAAATTTATAGTATTAGAACAGAAAAAAAAACAAAATGATTTTTTTTCTCAATTCTTAACAGTAATTTATTGCAATAATAAACTTAGCAAAATCGCGAGTTTAAACAGTTTGCTTATACAATATTTATTTTAAACGCTTCAAAACGATTATTCATTAAAAATTACATAGAATTAATATAGATAACATATAAATAACACAAATCACATACATTTATTGTGCAAGCATTGCATTTTAATTTGAAGTATCTGTTTTTATGAGTAAATTCACATTTTAAATATAAATCACAACCTAAATTGTAATACAAATACTACAATTTAAAGCTGAAAAACGTTTTAGCCAGCTAACGAACTGAAATTATGAAAGGATTTTTTACAATAGGACTCCTTATCCTGTCCAACATTTTTATGACACTTGCATGGTATGGCCACCTGAAATTTAAAGACCTTAAATGGTTTGAAAACCTGGGGCTGATATCTATAATATTGATAAGCTGGGGACTTGCGCTTTTCGAATATTTTTTCCAGGTCCCGGCCAATAAAATAGGTTATAAAGAAAACGGCGGGCCATTTACATTATTGCAGCTCAAAGTGATACAGGAAGTAATCACGCTCGTAGTGTTTACAGTGTTTATGCTGCTGTTTTTCAAAGGCGAGACGTTCCGGTGGAACCATGCAGTAGGCTTTTTATTCCTGGTGCTGGCGGTTTACTTTATATTTAAGAAGTAGTTTGAAAGTAGTAGAGTTGCAGAGTTACAAAGTCGCAAAGTTGCAGAGTATCAAAGCTGTAAAGTTGAAAAGTTTAGCTGTGTAGCGTAATAGGCAACCTCAGCGCGTAACCGTGAAACCAAAGCTTTAACCTTTCAGCAGCTCCAGTATCTTCTCATCCACTTCGGGAGAATCCCATTTTTCGGCAAGGCCCTCCAGCTGCATCACTTCATCCATGATCGCTTTTTGGTGATCGCCAATAGCAAGCGCTTCGGAATACGGGCGGTGGCTAAAGGTAACGCGGCTATAGAGCGGCAGCCATTTGTCAGGATACTTTTCAGAGAATCGCTTTTCTATTTTTTTTCGAAGCAGGAAAGAAGCATCGGCAGTATCCGAGCTCATTTCCATAAAATTACGGTACGAAAGCTCGGCAATGGCATCGGCATTTGGCTTACGGCTTTTCTGGTATTCCTCAAAGATTGTTTTCCAGTCGTCACCATACTGGCCCATAAGCTGGTTCAGTATCGTAATATCCTCAAATCCGGCATTCATTCCGTGTCCATAGAAAGGCACAATAGCATGGCAGGCATCACCTATCAGAGCCACCTTATCTTCGTAAGTCCATGGATAGCATTTCATGGTAACCAGTGAACTTGTAGGATTCTTAAAGAAATCCTCCACAAGATTAGGAATAACATCGGTAGTCGAAGGGAAATGTTTTGCGAAGAAAGCCTCAAGCGTTTCTTTGTCCTTTAATGCTTCGAAGGAATACTCTCCCTCAAAAGGCATAAATAAGGTACAGGTAAAGCTACCGTCCAAATTTGGCATTGCAATAAGCATGAAATCACGCCTCGGCCATATATGGAAAGAGTTTTTGTCCAGCTTGTGGGTACCGTCGGGATTGGCGGGTATATTGAGCTCTTTGTAGCCCGTATTGAGGAATTCCTGAGAATAGTTGAACATGTTTTGCCTTTGCATCCTGTGCCGCACCCTTGAGAAAGCGCCATCGGCACCAAAGACCATATCATATTTACGGTCGTCCCATTCTCCCTGTTCCGTTTCGCCGGTATGAAGCGTGGCTGTGGCCATGGTTACATCCCAAACACGGGTATTAAAGAAGAATTCAGCGCCTTCTGCCTCGGCAAGGGTAACCATCCTGCGGTTGAGCACCCCCCTGGATATGGAGTAGATATTCTCACCGTCTTTGCCATAATACAGATAGTTGAGCGGCTGGCCAACGGTATGGATAGCCCTTTTGTCCATAGGCATTGCAATCTCGCGTATGGAGTCGCCAAGCCCAACCTCATCAAGCGCACGCCATCCGCGGTGCGACATGGCAAGGTTGATAGAGCGTCCCGAGAACCGGATGGTCCTGATGTCCGGGCTGCGGTCGTAAACATGAACTGTGTGGCCTGCCCTTTTGAGGTATATAGCCAGTAGCGAACCTACAAGGCCTGAACCAACAATAGCAATTTTTAAAGGAGTCTGCATGCAAAATATTCTAAAACAGGACAAAAGTAGGTAATAAATAAACAGGCAAAATGATTTTCCTTATTTATTTAAAGGCTGTAGGGTAATTAAGAAAACTTTGGCTATTAAAGGATTCTTAATTAATTAACACACCTCTGTCTAAAGAAGTAATTTTAACTCACTAACTATTTAAAAATATATATTATGAGAGATTTAATCTGGTTAATCGTTGTAATCCTTGTGATAGGATGGCTTGTAGGATTTTTTGGTTTTTACGAATCCGTAGGAAGCCTTATCCACATTTTATTAGTATTGGCAATTATAGGTATCCTTTACAGGCTTGCCACGGGCAGGAGGCCATAAGCATAACCGTCAATAACCATGTAACGTACAAGACAAAATCCCTCACCAGAGGGATTTTTCTTATATTAAAATTTCAATACCGCAGTAAGCCCCAGCTGTTCGCCGTTATAAAAAGGTGCGGCAAGGGCGGTAAACTTCTTTTCTTCCCCGTTGCCAAAAAGCTGTTTTTGCATCCAGGGGTATATCCAATAAGCTATCTTAGTACTCAAAATACCAATTCCCGCACCGGTAGCCACATCGGTAAGCCAGTGCCTGTCGTTATATATCCGCAGCAGGCCGGTACCGGTAGCTACAACATAGCCGGCAACACCATACCACACCGAAACATCTTTGTATTCCTGCCACAAAAATTCGGCACCCGCAAAAGCCGTTGCCGTGTGCCCTGAAGGGAATGAATTGTCGGTACTGCCATCTGGCCGCGTTTCTCCTGCCAATGCCTTTAACCCCATTACCGAGCCACACATAATAAGTTGCGAGGTCGCCAGTATAATGGTACGGTCCCTGAAGTTGTTTTTTCCTTTGATTCCCATCAGGTTTAGTGCATACACCGAAGCGACAGGTACATATCTTGTATAATCGTCTATGTTTGTGCGCTGTCCACGCGTACCGTTCACGCTTACACGTATATGACTGTTAATGTTTTTCAGCTCATCGCTCCCAAGGCCAAAAGCGCCATACCCCACCAAAACGGCAGGAACAAGCAATTTCCGGTAAACGGAAGATTGTTTTGTGATTTTTGTCTGGTTGACAAGGGTATCGTGGTCAATAATAATTTTCTCCTGAGCGTTGAGGCATACCACGCTGCACATGGAAAGCCACAAGGTAATCTTTTTCTTCATTCAGTCCTTTTCATCATCAATAGGCTATAGTAACGCAAGCATTATGCCCAAAGTATCAGTCAGGCTGATTTTTAACAGATTGCAATAATTCCTGATGGAACGTAAAGGCGTATTTCGAACAGATAGGCGCTAAGTCATCCATATCATAATAATATCATTGGTTTTTTTGCCCCGCCAGGCTTTGCATCGTAAAAATAATCCAATTCCATAAAGCACCAACTTAAATCTCTAAAGTGTAGAACTACAATAGAAAGTGTGGAATATTTCCACACTTTCACTTCTTCAAATACAACATAAAACACTAGAAAATAGATATTTACAAAACTGGAACAGGTATTGCCAATAGTGCTATACCCATAACTATGGCTAAATGCGCACCATTACAGATCAGGTGAAGCACGAGATACAAAAACACAAACAAAAAAATAGATAGCGATGAAAACTGAAATTACAGCAAACCAGCCCTACTCTTCTAGAAACGAACCCCGGCAATTTATAAAAAGAGCTTACAAAGCCATCCGTAAAGCAACCTTAAAGTCATTGAGCTTTTTGGTGCTTACCAGTACTTTTCTGCTGATGATAGGGGCCGGATTTTTAGTTTACGAATTAAAACCGGACTTTTCGCAATTCAATGCCGAGAGGATGGAGTCTACATGGGGATTCATTTTTATTGTTATAGCCAGTGCTTTGCTTTTATTCAAGGCAGGATTTTTCATTTATAATGTATTCCTGTATTTCCGTTACAAATCCGTTAAATCGGTTTCAGATGAATTACTGCCTACCTGTACGGTAATCATACCGGCATATAATGAAGGCAGGCAGGTTTGGGATACGTTGATGAGCGTGGCAGACAGCCTTTACCCGCAGGAAAAACTACAGCTGCTTGCTATTGATGACGGCAGCAGGGACGACACCTGGTACTGGATGCAGAAAGCCAAAGAAAAATTGGGCGACCGCCTTTCGATCTACCAGCAGCCCGAAAATAAAGGAAAGCGCCATGCCCTTTACCGTGGTTTCAAACTGGGCACGGGAGAGATATTTGTAACCATAGACAGCGACTCTATTGTAAAGCCGGATACTTTGCGAAACCTCGTGAGCCCTTTTGTAACCAATGAGAATTGTGGCGCTGTTGCCGGGAATGTACGCGTTTTGAACAACGAGAAAGCAATCCTCCCTAAAATGCTCAACGTGAGCTTTGTGCTGAGCTTTGAATTTGTA
This sequence comes from Flavobacterium arundinis, assembly GCF_038289855.1. Lineage (NCBI taxonomy): Bacteria > Pseudomonadati > Bacteroidota > Flavobacteriia > Flavobacteriales > Flavobacteriaceae > Flavobacterium > Flavobacterium arundinis. The sequence continues at coordinate 230,829 of NZ_JBBYHR010000009.1, read as the reverse complement.
CGCTCTGCCGAGAGTATGCTGGGTACGGTGCTTTGTACGCCGGGCGCTTTGGCTGCTTACCGCAGCAGTGCTGTGTTTGCGTGCCTTCCGGAATGGATCAACCAAACTTTTATGGGACAGCCTTCGGACATAGGTGAAGACCGTGCCATGACAAATATGATTTTAAAACAGGGCTATAATGTGCTGTTCCAGAGAAACGCCTACGTGCTTACGAATGTGCCTGAAAAATACAACGGCTTGTATAAAATGTTTATCCGCTGGGACAGGAGCAATGTGCGCGAAAATATAATGATGGCACAATTTGTCTTCACCAACTTCAGGAAAGGCTCTAAAGCCGGTGCGAGGCTGCTATTTTTAAACCAGTCGATAAAACTGTTAATGACCTACCCGTTCCTGTTTTTTATGCTGTTTTTTATAGCGACGCATCCGGTGTTGTTCTTTAGCTCCACTCTTTTCAGCATACTGGTGTTTTCCAGCTTCCCGGTTTTGTTCTATGCCAAGAGGCATACTATTTCGGAGTCGGTTTGGGCGTATTCATACAGCATACTGTATACCTTCGCGCTGTTCTGGATAACCCCGTATGCTATTGCAACCGCCAACAAAAGAGGATGGCTGACACGCGGGCTGGGGTAATACTATTTCATAAAAAGGTAGTGCTTTTAGGTGCCACGTCTGCAAAGGCGTGGCATTTTTTTTTACCGGCAGTTTATGATCCTCCCTTCAACGCCATCTCCGCAGCATTTTTCCCACTGGTCAATGCGGCCTCAACAGTTCCCATAGCAGGGCCGTCATATAGGTATTCCCCTGTAAAATATAGCGTGCCGTCAACAGGCTGGAGTAAAACTTTGCGCGCCTGAGGGCTTTCAACTTTGTCGTACGCGTAGGAACCGCGTGTGTAAGACTCGGCAGTCCAGTTGGCTACATGCCATGCAACCAGCCTGTCTTGCAGTATCTCCTGCCCTGTCTGAAATATATTGCTTAACGATGTCATCGCCATTTGCAAAACAGCTTCATCGGATGTGCCTTTTTGGGCATAAGCAGGTGGGCCTCCCAGCCATCCGGTAAGCAGCCGGCTGCGCACAGGCGATTGAGTCCAGTAAGTAGGTACCGTTTCATCGGAAAACAAAAAGCCCATATTGGAAAGGTCGGCACCGACAGCTTCTTTTTCCCAAAATACCTCATCAAACTCCAGCAGAATTTTTATTACCGACCCAAATCCCATATCATGGATTGCCTTCATGTGCTCTTTTATCGGGGGATTGAACGCTAATGCTCCTTTTGCACTTTCCGGCGCCTGCAACACCCCGAGCGGCAGGGCAATGATGATTTTGTCCGCTTCATATTGTTTGCCATCGGTTGTTGTAACGTGCACTGCATTGCTTTTCCAACTGACCTTATGTACAACATTGGTAAGATGAATTTCGGTACCGGCATTGCGGCATGCATTGGCAAGGTAATTTACCATCGTACCGTACCCGCCATCAACACGGTGCTGGGCATACTCATTCTCATGGTTCCATTCGTTGCGCAGGGCAAAGGCGCTTGCATCACGTGAATCGGCAGTATCGTATCCTGCTACATAATTTTCAACCTGGTTGCGCATTTTGGCATATTGCGCTCCATCAAAATTTTGCTCCAGGAAATCATGCAGCGGCATATCGTTTTCCAGTTGGTTCAGCTTTTGCAGGAATTCGTCCCAGCCATCTATAAATTCTTCGGTCTGCGCAAAGGCATCGTTTTGGTATTGCCACATTTCAAAACCTACATGCTGACTGCCAATACCCGCTTCTTTCAGCAGGTTAAGGGTAACAGGCAGATCACCATGAACGAATTCTGCGCCCAGTTCTGTTGGTGCCGAAAAGTTTTCATTTACACTATGTATGCGCCCGCCGATACGGCCCCTGGCTTCCAGTACCACTACCATTTTCCCGGCATTCGCCAGGGTGTATGCAGCCATCAGGCCCGAAGCGCCTGCACCTACTATAATAACATCTGTTTTTTTCATTCATTGTAATTGATATAGCAAGATAGCAATTATGCAGCTTGATGGTTATATGTTGCCGATATCCTATATATTTTGCATTAAGAATAACTGTCTGAATTTTTAAACAGGTATTTTACCACATAGGCACATAGCCTAAAATTGCTTCAAAGTTAGAAACATTTGCCCCAATTATAGTCAAACATAGTATCGAAAGCATAGCTTCGATCTACTGTGGGCCTTATGCATAAACTAAAGACTATGAAAATCTATGTTTCTATGTGGTTAAATTAAATTTTAGACAGTTTCTAAAAGAAAATTCAAATTTCATTCAGAATTGAATTGCTAAATTGCAGTATGAAAATTTTAGTAGTAGAAGACGAAAAGGAAATTGCTATTAGCATTAAAGATTATTTTAAGCCTAATGGTGTGCAGTGTGAGCTGGCGGGGAGCTATAAGGATGCCCTCGATAAAATTAGCATGTATGATTATGACTGTATATTATTAGACCTGATGCTTCCCGATGGTGATGGCTTTGATATCCTCCGCGAGCTAAAGCGCCAAAATAAAACGGAAGGCGTTATTATCATCTCGGCAAAAGAAAATCTTGATACGCGCATAGAAGGCTTTAACCTGGGCGCAGATGACTACCTTACTAAACCTTTTCATTTATCGGAACTGCTGGTAAGGCTCCACGCGCTCATAAGGCGTAAAAACTTTAAGGGGAATAATAATGTGGTTTTTAATGAGATAACTATCGATATCTTTTCTAAGACCGTTACCGTAAATACGACTAAATTAGACATTACAAAAAAAGAGATCGACCTGCTGCTGTATCTTATCGGGAATGAGAATAAAGTGCTGTCTAAAAGCGCTATTGCCGAGCACCTTTCGGGCGATATGGCAGATATGCTGGACAATCACGATTTTGTGTACGCACATATAAAGAACCTGAAGAAAAAGCTGAGTGCGGCGGGCGGCGGCGATTATATTAAAACGGTTTACGGACTCGGATACAAATGGCAGGATGACTAAACGATTATTAAATAAAACCACCGGGAGCTTCCTTGCGTTCTCTGTGCTGATACTTGTTGTAGCAGCGCCAGTATTTTATTTCATAAGCCAACTGCTGTATATTTATGAAACGGATGAAGTACTGCTTTTCCACAAAGGGGACTTTGTAAAAGACAGCCGCAATTTTACAGAAAATGACATCGCTGCATGGAATAAATACAATCGCGATGTTCAGATTGTCCCTGACATGGGCGTCACCAAAGATTCGATTTTCGGGAGGTCATTGTTCGATTCTATCTCCAGGGAAAAAGAGCCCTTCCGGTTGCTTTATGCACCCGTGAACATCGGGAACAAGCGGTTTACTTATATAGAGCGAAGCAACCTTGTGGAGATGGAAGGCATGGTGATCAGTATCGCCATTATGTTCCTGGTCATTATTATAATCCTGCTTATAGGCATTATCCTGCTTTCCAACCGCCTGGCAAAAAGGATATGGTCGCCCTTTTATGACACGCTGCAACAGATACAGGATTTTGAGATCGATAAAAACAATCCGCCGAACTTCATTGGTACCGACATTGATGAATTTGACCGCCTGAACAAGAGCCTGGACCGCCTTATCGAAAAAAATACTGCTATATATAAAAGCCAGCGGGAATTTGTAGAGAATGCTGCACACGAGCTACAGACACCGCTTGCACTTTTCCAGACAAAACTCGATACGCTTTCACAATCAGCAGGTTTGTCAGAGGAAGAATCGGGACTGATAGGCTCCCTCAACAATGATGTGTCACGAATGAACCGCCTCAACAAAAACCTGCTGCTGCTCTCTAAAATTGACAATGACAGTTATCTGGAAAAACAGGAAGTCGTTCTTAACGACTACATAGAAAAGCACCTCGATTTTTTTACCGAGCAGGCGGCTTCAAAATCAGTAACTGTAACTGTAGACCTGTCTGAAAAAGCAATTTTAAATACAAATCCCGTACTGGCCGAAGTACTCATTAACAACCTTTTCCTTAACGCCATAAGGCATAATACTACGGGAGGCAAAATAATAATTACTACATCGGAAAATGCTATTGCTTTTGCAAACAGCGGCCAGCAAATACCCCTCAATGCGGAAAAGCTTTTCAACCGATTCTCAAAAGCCGACCCTTCGGCTAAGGGCAATGGCCTTGGCCTTGCCATCGTAAAAAAAATCATCGAGCTTAACCGATGGGATATTGCCTATAGTTTTCACGATGGCCTGCATAATTTTATAGTGAAATTTTAAAAATTCAGGTTTCCTTCTAAATCGGTTTGCAGTTTTGCTTTATAATTAAATGCAAGCCTGTGACTGCGAAATACCCCTTCAGGAAAATATTCCTCTGCCTGACATTCCTCTTTTCGGTAGCATCATTTTATGCACAGACAAAATCTGTAACCCTGTCGGGCACCATAAAGGACACTGTTTCCGGAACGAGCCTGTCTTATGCCGATGCCGTACTTAAACAAGACGATGCACTGGTTGCCGGCACGGTGAGCAATGAAGAAGGATTGTTTACACTCACCAATATCCCGCCGGGAAATTACAGCCTTGAAATCATATCCGTAGGTTACAAGGCCCATTTGCAGGAATTATATGTGGGTTCACTTTCGCAATTCCTTAATGTGGGCACTATAGAACTGGCTGAGGATGCACAACTGCTGAACGAAGTGATACTCACAAAAACCAATGATGCCGTAAACGACAGGATGGACAAAAAATCATTTGCTGTAAGCGATAACATTGCCCAAAGCGGCGGGAGTGTGTTGCAGGCTATGCAAAACATGCCGGGTGTAACAACGCAGGATGGTAAAGTGCTGCTGCGGGGCAATGACCGTGTAATGATACTTGTAGACGGCAAGCAGACCGCGATGACGGGCTTTGGCGGACAAACAGGGCTGGATAACATACCTGCATCGGCAATTGAGCGGATCGAGATCATTAACAATCCGTCGGCAAAATATGATGCGAACGGCAACGCCGGGATCATTAATATCATTTATAAAAAGAATAAGGACGAGGGCCTGAATGGCAAAGTCGGTTTAAGTTCTGGGTTTGGCGCCCTGTGGGAAAGGAAAGCGAACCTGCCCACCATACGGCCGCAGTACCAGATGACACCGAAGGTAAACCCTTCGTTCTCGCTTAATTACCGTAAGGAGAAAGTCAACGTGTATTTTCAGGGAGACTACCTATATACCGAAACACTTAACAAGAATGAGTTCGTAACACGTACTTATGACGATGGCACAATTATCAACCAGCAAACAAAACGGAACCGCAATACGCATTTTACAACTTTTAAAACAGGTGTGGACTGGAATTTTGACGAACACAACAGCTTTACATTGTCGGCTCTTTTCGGGAGCGAAAAGATCCTTGACCATGGTGACGAGCCTTTTTTCAATGCCGATTTTTCGCAACGGTCCCGGCTCTGGCAATTCCTGGAAGATGAGCTGAAGACTACGGTAATGGCTTCGGCAGGCTACCAGCACAAATTTAAAGATCCGGGGCATTTGCTGAACGCGGGTATCAACTACACCTTCCACAGGGAAAATGAGAAATATTTTTTCGATAACATCATGCCCGATTATACCGGGAAAGATTCGTTCAAACTGCTGTCGGACGAAAGCGTTATTGATGTGAATGCAGATTACATAAAGCCACTGAGGCACGGGCGCCTTGAAACAGGGTTTAAATTCAGGAACAGGGTTATCCCTACCAATATGCAGTTTTATCCAAGCCTCAATTCGCCGCTGGATACCAGTGCCGGAGGCAAGGCTGTTTACGAAGAAGCAATTCCTGCGCTGTATGGCAATTATGTTTTCGAAAGCAACCGGATAGAAGCCGAAGCGGGACTTCGAATGGAATACTTTTACCTGGAATATGAGGTGAACCCTAACCACCCTGTTTATAAAAGCAGCGGCTACAATTACCTGCAGCCCTTCCCCAACATTCGCTTTGCCTATAAGATCGATGCCAACAACAAGCTATCCTTTTTTTATAACCGCAGGGTGGACAGGCCGAATGAAGTTGATATCAGGATCTTCCCAAAATACGATGATGCAGAGATCATAAAAGTAGGAAATCCGGCGTTGCGGCCACAGTTTTCCAATTCTTTTGAGTTGGGCTATAAAACAACCATAGGCAAAGGTTATCTGTTCGCATCGCTGTACCAAAAATTTACAGACGGCACTATTACGCGGATAGCAACAACTGCGCGGGGCAGCAATTTAATTTACAGTGTTTTCCAGAATGCCGGCAAGAGCTCGAGTAGCGGAGCCGAAATGATCTTTTCGCGCGAAGTGGTTTCGTGGTATTCATTCAACCTGAACCTGAATGCCTACAGGAATATTATAGATCCCTTTACGGTAAATATCCTGTATCCTGTTTCGGTGATTGTTTCAAATGAAAAGCAGGAAATGACTTCAGGAAATATCAAATTCAACAACACTTTTACTTTTGCCAAAACCTTTACCGGGCAAATGCAGGTGGCTTACTTAGCGCCTGATATTGTGCCGCAGGGCAAAACAGGCTCGCGTTTTTCTGTTGACATCGGCCTTAAAAAAACCATTCAAAAAGGCAAAGGCGAACTGTTCCTGAATGCGACCGACCTGTTCAATACACTTGTTATTAAAAAGGAAGTGCAGGGCGACGGATTCCGTTACACCAGCAAAGATTACTATGAAACACAAGTAGTGCGTTTTGGGTACAGCTATAAATTTTAAGAAAATCATGCTGGTTGACGGTTAATCAGGCATTTCAAACGATAAATAAATAAATTCAGAATTAATTCAAAATTACAACTGAAACTTGCGACTAATAAATTAGTCAGCATGTTCAGGAAAATTCATTTACCAGGCCGGTTCGCCCTGTTGTTCAGCTTTATTGTTTGGTTTCTTGTTGTGTCGCAGTTGCTGCGTGTATGCTTTTTTATATGGCAATATGACGAAGTATCCTGGAATATCATTAACCTGCTGCGGACATTACTTACAGGGCTTCTGTTTGACATTGGCGCTGTAACTTACATCTGCGTTCCGGCGCTATTATATTATGTGCTGCTGCCCAACCGCTGGATAGGCTCCTGGGTTGATAAAGCCCTGGTCTGGTTCTTTACAAGCCTTACGATCTTCATCCTGGTATTCACGTTTTTTGCAGAGCTTACTTTTTGGGATGAGTTTAAAACCAGGTTCAACTTTATTGCCGTCGATTACCTGATCTATACGCACGAAGTGGTGGCCAACATCAATCAATCCTATCCGTTACCATTTTTGATAGGCGGCGTATTGATCATAACAGCCGGTATACTCTTTCTTTTTTACAAGAGGAGGGCTTTTACAAAAACGTTTACACAGACGGCTACTCTGGTACAAAGGGCGGTATTGTTTTTTACAGCGGTGCTTATAGCAGTTTTGTATACGACCTTTATAACGAACAATAGTGCGGAATGGTCGCCCAACCGCTACAATTCTGAAATATCAAAAAATGGTGTATACTCGTTTTTTGCAGCATTCAGGAATAACCAGATGAAGTACGACGAATTTTACACTTCGATAGATAAAAATAAGGCCTTCACCATTGTAAAGGATAAGTTAGTTGGTGCTGAATCCAAATTTACAGGTGGGGGCTTTTCGATACACCGGAACGTTACGGACAGCCTTCCGTCTTCAGAAAAAAAGAACGTGGTCTTTATCCTTGTGGAAAGCCTTAGCGGCAGCTTTATGAGAGAGTTTGGCAACCAGCAAAACATAACACCTTTCCTGGACAGCCTGGCCCAAAAAAGCGTGTTTTTTGAAAACCTGTATGCAACGGGTACCCGTACCGTGAGGGGCATGGAAGCCGTGACGCTATGCATACCGCCAACTCCGGGGCAAAGCATCGTGAAAAGGCCGGAAAATGCCAATTTATACACTGTGAACAGCGTATTCAAATCGAAAGGCTATGACAGTAACTTCTTTTATGGCGGCGATGGCTATTTTGATAATATGAACGCTTATTTTGGCGGGAACGGCTTTAACATATACGACCGCGGCCGTGGGAGCGTATTGAGCGACAAGATAAAAACCACACGCAATAATATCGATGACAGCGAGGTTACTTTTGAAAATGCCTGGGGAATATGCGATGAGGACATATTCAACAAAATGCTTAAAGTAGCCGACCAACAATATCAGGACAAGCTGCCGTTTTTCAATTTTGTGATGACCACCTCCAACCACAGGCCATTCAGCTATCCACCGGAAAAAATAGATGTCCCGTCGGGTACAAGCCGCGAGGGGGCTGTAAAATATACCGACTTTGCATTGAGGGAACTGTTCAAAAAAGCGAAAACAAAACCCTGGTATAAAAATACCGTTTTTGTTATCATTGCCGACCATTGTGCCAGCAGTGCCGGGAAAGACGAGATTGATGTTGCCAACTACCATATCCCGGCCTTTATTGTTAACCTGCCGGAAAGCGACAACCAAAAAATAAGCAGGCAATGTTCGCAAATCGACCTGTTCCCCACCCTGTTCTCTTTGATGCACTGGAATTATGAATCTGATTTCTTTGGTAAAAATGTACTTGGGAGGGCGTTTGAAGAAAGGTCGCTGATGGGAACCTACAGGAAACTGGTTTTGATGAAACAGGAAAAAGTAATGATACTTTCTGACCAGAAAAAGCAGGCATTTTATACCTGGAATAAAAAAGACAACAGCCTGAAACCGCTGCCTATAGAAAAAAACTTTTTAGATGAAACGATATCATGGTACCAAACCGCCGATTATCTTTTTACCAATAAACTCCTGAAATAAATGACCTATATTCATTTTATAGTCAACCCTATTTCGGGAAAAGGGACTCATAGCCTGACAGAAGCGTACATCAAAAGCTTTTTTCCTGAAGACAAATTCCGGATAGAGGTTGATACTACCCAACACAAAGGTCATGCTGTAGCGCTCGCAAAAAAGGCTGTTATGCTAAATACCGATTATGTGGTAGCCTGCGGTGGCGATGGTACAATAAATGAGGTAGCCTCCTGCATTGTCAATACCGATACAAAGCTCGGCATTATCCCTGTCGGATCCGGTAACGGCCTTGCATCCAACCTGCAGATACCCCGAGATTTTGAGGCGGCAATGAAAATCATCCGCAACGGAAAAACTTCGATGATTGATGCAGGAACTATAAATGGGCATTATTTTTTCAGCAATACCGGACTGGGTATAGATGCTATTGTAATCCGCAATTATGAGGATTCGGGGAAACGCACACTGCTATCCTACATAAAAGCATCTTTAAAGGCGAGCGTTAACTTCATGCCGGCGGTCACTTCTGTTTCTTATAATAATGAAACCATTGTTGTAAAGCCTTTCCTGCTCTTCATCTCAAATTCAAATGAAATGGGCTACAACATGAGCCTGACACCTAAAGCAAGCCTTAACGACGGCTGGCTGGATCTTGTTATAGTGCCTGAACTTTCATTTTTCGGCAAATTGATTCTGGGGTACTATGTGCTTCGCAATAAAGCGGAAAAGTTCAGTAGAGCAAAGCATGTTTTAGTACGCGATGTGCATATCGAAATGCCTGAAAAGATTTTTAACGATGTCCAGATCGATGGGGAATACCACTGCTTCAAAACCAACACTATTACTGTTTCTGTTTTGGAAAATGCCTTAAAGGTAATTACCCAATAAAAATACCTTGCTTGCCGAATTCAGAATAAATTCAGATTTGAAATATAATTTCACTGCCAGAACCTTAAAACACCCTTATGCCATGCACTAACATTACGCTAATCTTACTATATACTTATGAAAAAGTTAGTGTTATTGTGCCTTTTCGGCATGGCTTTTATTCCTGCAATGGCGCAGTCGGTTACACAACAGGACAGTATTACAATTGATACCATAAGCAGGTACCGGTTCCATTACAAACAGCTGCTTATTCCTGCAGCACTTATCGGCTACGGGGTCATCGGGATTGAAAGCGACCAGCTGAAAAGCTGGAACTTTCAGATACGTGCTGAAGTGAAGGAAGACATTGACGAAAAAATTTCAATTGATGACTTCTCGCAGTGGGCACCCGCAGTTTCTGTCTACGGCCTCGATGCTTTTGGCGTAAAGGCGAAGCATAATTTTAAGGATCGTTCGGTGATATTGCTAACATCCTACGCTATAATGTCAGGTACCGTTTTAGGGTTAAAATCCATAACCGGTATTGAAAGGCCCGACGGCAGTTCGAACAATTCGTTCCCATCAGGACATACGGCAACAGCATTTGCCGGGGCGGAGTTCTTATGGCAGGAGTATAAGGATAAATCGATATGGTATGGCCTGGCGGGCTATGCGGTTGCAACAGGTACAGGGATTTTTCGGATATACAATAACAGGCACTGGCTTACTGATGTTGCTGCCGGTGCAGGGATAGGGATACTGAGCACCAAGATCGCGTACTGGATAAACCCAATAGTAAAACGTACCCTTTTTGGATCGAAAGAGGGTAAATCAACTTCGCTTATACTTCCTTCTTATGACGGAAAACAAGTAGGCCTGACCTTTGTAAGAACTTTTTAAAAACATTAACCATGAAAAAAATAATTGTAGGGCTTATGGTATTGGCACTATTGTCATGCAATGACAACGACGCGGTTATGCGCAGATTCAACGGTGCTGAAAGCGGGTTTACCAAAGGCCAATGGCATATTACCGCTTTTACAAAAGATGGGCGGCAGGCGACTACAAATTATGCTGCGTTTACTTTTAGTTTCACTGAAGAGGGCCGTATTATAGCTACTGACGGCAAACACCGTTATAACGGCAGCTGGCTGGTTCAATGTGAAGACAGCAGCGACGATGGGCCCACTGCCGATCCTGACTTTATTATTTCTTTTAAACAGCCTGGTACACTAACAACCCTTAATGGTGAATGGATCGTTATAAAAAAGGAACCTGCTTACCTAAGCCTGTCGCGTCTCACCAGCAATAATAATAGCAGCGACAGCCTGGTTTTCCGGAAGCTATGATTTATATGATTCGATTAGGCACCTATTTCTCGCGGCATGCGCATTCGTGATGCTCATTAAGATACGCTATGCTTGACTTGCATAACTTTTCCAGGATTTCGATGTTTATATCGGAGAGCTTTTTTACATAGATACATGCTTTCCCCATTTTGAACTTCCCAAGGCCATCAAGTATCTCTTTCTGTTCCTCTACAGGCGAATATACATATAGCGAAAACTCGGCTTTCCGGGGTGAAAAGCCAATTAACGGTGCATCGCCTTCGTGACCGCTTGCATATTTGTAGTGATAACTTCCAAACCCGATTATTGTAGGCCCCCACATTTTGGGCTCAAAGCCAGCCCATTCGCTCATTAACTCAATCAGCCGGAAACTATCCGCTTTTTTTTGGTCGTTATCTACATACGAATTGATAAAATCTGTTACGCTGATTTCTGTTTCGGCCGTCTTATTTTTTGCCATTGTAGTAAAACAGCTTTTTATAATTTTCATTGAGCACTGCAATATAGCTTTCCTGCATTTCCTTCGATAAAAAGCTTTGTTTTATAAATGCGACAAACACAGGCTGTAGCTTAGTAAATCTTTTATAAATATGCTCAAGGGGCTTTTCATTTATGTTTAGTGACCCTGCCAATACATTAAAGTCATTTAGCTTTAGCTTGCTTTTTTTACCATTTATAGTAAGAGCAGATTCTTCTTTATCATCAGGAATAACTAATGCAGTATTTAGTAAATCATATGCCGGCGAGAACTCATATTCAGCTAAAGCATTTTCCATTAGTGTAAAATTCTTAAGGTGCATGTCGGTATTTCCCGTAAGGTAACAGAACAATACCACCTCAAATAAACGCTGTTTTTCAAAACCTTTATTAGCTGTGAATTGATTAGCAAGCTTACCCACTTTTTCGATTGAACCCCGATATTTATGCTCAGTAAGGTTTTCGCTTAACTGGCAGAAATCTTCAACTGCAATTTTTCCGCCATTCTCTCTATCAAATCTCTTAGTAAGGTAGGCAAGCTCGCCAGAATTTAAACGGATCAGGGAGTGTTTAGCCGTTTTGATTTTTGCAAGTTCTGCCAAGTGCATTGTCAAGTCTTCATTTTCCGGTAGTTCATTATATTCAGATGATGGTGGTTTTAATATATAATCACCCTGTAAGCCTACTATAGTTAACCGTGAAAGCCCATTACTACCCTTATCTAAATTCAACGATAATTTAGGCTGGACACCTGTTACGGCAACGCTCTTTATAACAATTTGCTTCGCTAACTCTTCTAACTGTTGCAGGTCAAAATCAATCTCAGGCACTGTCTGTATACCAAACATTTTTTTAATGCATGCCGGATGGAAATCAGTTTCAGCTCCATCTACTGCCTGATAGCAATATAAGCACTTCCCCATTATTAATTTTCTTTAGGTAAAACAGAAACACAACCGATGCAGTCTTTGCATAATGTAAGTAGCAAACCAAACCTGTCCCTTACACTGATTTTCCAATTAGTTACGGCAATATCTAATAGCCATCCTTCCGGAATTAATCCGTCAAAAAAAGGAAACAAAATTTTGCTTTCATAAGGTTTCACCTGTAGGGGCAGCGTAAGGCTTACAGGTTTGGAGTTCGAGTTTTTCAAATAACCTTCATCATATTGAAATGTATAGCCGTCCTCATTTTCAGTGAGTATACCTGCTAATGCATCTTTATAAAAAATTTGTGCCTGTCTCATTCCCCTGCTTTTTTAACAACACCAACCTCAACGCCAAATAAAGCGAGAACCTGATTAACCTTATCTAACCGAACCGATTCTTTTCCCTGCTCCAGTTCCCGCACAAAACGAAGCCCTACCCCGGCACGTTGTGCCAATTCCGGCTGGGTAAGCCTGAGTTGTTTTCGTCTTTCTTTAATGAAATCTGATATTAAAGCATTCATAATATACCCTTTAGGGTACTAAAGTAGTAAATTATATTTAAATATACCTTATAGGGTATAAAACCATTTTAAAAATAAAGATTATGCCTTATAAGGTATAAAAATAAAAGGCTTCAATAATCAGCTATCGGGTTTTTACTTAATGAGGATTGCCTGCAACCATCCCGCAAAACTCAGCTTTGAAAATAAAAACAGCGACAGGAAAATGCTAAAGCAAGCTTACGTATTTACGATAGTCACGAATCGGGAGTGCCTGCGGCCATCCCGCAAAGCTCCGCTTTGAAAATAAAAACAGCGACAGGAAAATTTAAAGCAAGCTTACGTATTTACGGTAGTCACGAATCGGGATTGCCTGTGCCCATCCCGCAAAGCTCCGCTTTGAAAATGAAAACAGCGACAGGAAAATTTAAAGCAGGCTTTATTTTCCTGTCGCTGTTTTCATTTATTCGTGACCTCATCGGGATTCGAACCCAAATCTTCAGAACCGGAATCTGAAATTCTATCCATTGAACTATGAGGCCTTTGGCGATCGAAGATCGCTTATTTTGGATTTTTGGATATTAGATTATTAGACTTTAAGACAGCCTGAATTTATCGAAACAGTCTTGCAATCCAATATCTAAAAGTCTAAAAATCCAAACCTATGCTAAAGACTTCTTTACCACATTAGATATCGTTTTCCCATCCGCAGTGCCGGCAAGTTCTTTAGAGGCTATCCCCATTACTTTGCCCATATCGGCCATACCTGAAAATCCGTTATCCGCAATAATCTTTTTCACTATTGCTTCCACTTCTTCTTCACTCATCTGTGCAGGCAGGAATTTCTCGATTACGGCAACCTGTGCCAGCTCCGGGTCGGCGAGGTCCTGGCGGCCCTGCTCGATGTATATGTTCGCGCTGTCTTTACGCTGTTTTACCAGCCTTTGCAGCAGCTTTATCTCGTCTTCCTGTGAAATCTCTTCCTTGGCGCCGCTTTCGGTTTGTGCCAGTAGTATGGCCGATTTTATAGCGCGAAGCGATTCAAGGGCTATTGTATCTTTGGCTTTCATGGCGGTTTTCATTTCGTCCATGATCTGTGTCTGTAAACTCATAGTACAGGGTTTTTAAATGTGCCTGCGAAGATAAAAAAAATAACCCGAAAATAGCAGCTATTTTCGGGTTAAGGTTCACATTTGGGTTAGTTTAATCCACATTGTCATGCAGGAACGAGTTGTTCGAACGCAACTGTAAGTCGTCGTTACTGTCTGTTCCTAATGACAAACGGGATTTGCTATTGTCTGTCCGGGAATCGCTCAGGTCGATACCCATCCTTTTGTATGCCGGTTCTTTTTCAAACTCATCGATCCTCGAAGAACTGTTATGGAACTTATAGTTGAATTCCTTCATCTTTTTCCTTCTTTCTTCTGCCCTTAGGCGAAGCGTTTCTTCAATGGTCATTTCCACAGGCGAAATATCTTCGTGTGAAGCAGCAAACCTTGAAGGCTCCGGCTGTTCTGTCCTTTTAATAGTAAGGTCCATTTCCGGGGCTACCGGCTCTGCCACTTTCGCTACAGGCTTTGAGTCCAGCAATTCTGCTTCTTTCTCAAGATAATCTTCAAGAGAATAACGTACTATGCCTGTTTCATTAAGCTCTGTCATCGGCACAACCTGTACGGGATCCTGCACTTTTATATTGCGTGTCTCATCGGTAAGGCTGAACAAAAGTTTCTCTTCCTTTTTTACATTATCTATAGAAAGGTCAAATGAAAAAGTGAATTGCTCCTCTTCTTTCTCCACGATAACAAACTCAGGCTCATTTACCTCAATCTCCCTTACGTCTTTTATCTCGAACTGCTGTACCGGCGCTTTTACAGGCGATACTATTTCGAAAAATACGTCAAGGTTATTGATATAGTCTGAAGATGGAAACACAGGCGTTTCTGCAACAGGCGCTTCAACAACTTCAGCTATGGGCTTTTTTTCCTCTATTACTTCCTCCTCAAGCGCAAATACTATTTTTTCCTCAACAACAGGCGTTGCTATCGTTTCCATTTTTGGCGTTTCAGCAACAGGTGCGGAAAAGTCAAATGAAGGAACAATAGGCCTTAGCGTAAGGTCGCGCACCAGTTTTTGGTCTTCTTCAAGTGCGTGTATTATTCTTTTAGGCTCGGTATTTACGATCTCGTTCTGCTGCTCTACATTAAAGCCGGTAGCAATAATAGTAACGGCAACAGCATCGCCCAAAGACTCGTCTTCACCCACACCCATAATGATGTTGGCATTGTGCCCTGCTTCCGATTGTATGTGGTCGTTGATCTCGCCTATCTCGTCGATAGTGATCTCGCTAGTACCCGAAACGATAAGCAACAGCACATTCTTAGCGCCTGTAATCTTGTTGTCGTTCAACAGCGGAGAATCCAGGGCATCGATGATAGCATCTTTCGCACGATTATCGCCTGATGCGATAGCCGACCCCATTATGGCAGTACCACTGTTAGAGAGTACGGTCTTAGCATCTTTTAAGTCGATATTCTGGGTATAGTGGTGCGTTATAACTTCGGCGATACCCCTTGAGGCTGTTGCCAAAACTTCGTCCGCTTTGGAGAACCCGGCTTTAAAGCCAAGGTTACCATATACTTCACGCAGTTTGTTGTTGTTTATCACGATAAGCGAGTCCACCTGTTTGCGCAGCCTTTCCACACCCGCAAGTGCCTGGTCGGACCTTACCTTACCTTCAAACTGGAACGGTATGGTAACAATGCCCACCGTAAGGATATCCCTTTCCTTGGCCAATTGCGCAATTACAGGAGCCGCACCTGTTCCGGTACCGCCGCCCATCCCCGCAGTTATGAATATCATTTTGGTATTGGTATCCAGCATTTTTTCGATATCATCGATACTTTCCAATGCCGACTGCTGCCCTACTTCAGGATTGGCACCCGCACCAAGACCTTCGGTAAGGCCCACGCCCAACTGTATCTTATTAGGGACAGGGCTGTTTTGTAATGCCTGCGAATCTGTATTGCACACAATAAAATCAACACCTTTTATCCCCTGTTTAAACATGTGGTTTATCGCGTTGCTTCCGCCTCCGCCAACACCAATTACCTTGATCACGTTCGATTGATTTTTTGGTAAATCAAACGAAATGCTTCCAAATTCTGTGTTCATCATATCCATCGGGTTTTATTCTGCGTTATCTAAAAAATCTTTAATCTTGTCTATATACTTGTCGAAAAACGACCTCTTTACCTTTTTCTCGGTGGTTTCCTGCGCATTGTTTGCAGGAGCGCTTACCGCTACTGTTTCCAGCTCTTCCGGCTCCTGTACAGGCTCCGGAGCAATTACGGTATTAATCACCGGTTGCGGCCTTGGTGGCGCCGGCTGCTCTGCCGGTTTCTGCAATTCTACCAATGGCGTTGCGCTGTAGGTATTATTACGAAGGCTGTTCATTACCAACCCTACTGCCGTGGCATATAACGGGCTCGATATCTCCTCGTCGCTGTTACCTGCCAGGTGCTCGTTCGGGTAGCCTATGCGGGTATCCATACCTGTTATGTATTCTACCAATTGCTTGATGTGCTGCAGCTGTGCGCCACCGCCCGTAAGCACGATACCGGCTATCAGCTTTTTGCGCGGGTCTTCATGACCGTAGGCTTTTATCTCTGCGAATACCTGCTCGATGATCTCTACCACGCGGGCATGGATTATTTTCGAAAGGTTTTTCAGCGAAATCTCTTTAGGCTCGCGTCCGCGAAGGCCAGGGATCGAAACGATCTCGTTGTCCTTGTTTTCGCCCGGCCATGCCGAACCGAATTTCACTTTCAGCAATTCTGCCTGCTTTTCTATGATAGAGCATCCTTCCTTGATGTCTTCTGTAATTACATTGCCGCCAAAAGGTATCACAGCCGTATGGCGGATGATGCCGTCTTTGAATATGGCAAGATCAGTTGTACCGCCACCAATATCGATCAATGCTACACCTGCTTCTTTTTCTTCCTGGCTCAGTACCGCGTCCGCAGAAGCGAGAGGCTCTAATGTCAGCCCTGAAAGGTCAAGCCCGGAGCTTTTGATACAACGCCCTACGTTACGTATAGACGATGCCTGCCCTACCACCACATGGAAGCTGCTTTCCAGCCTGCCGCCATACATACCGATAGGCTCTTTTATCTCGTTTTGTCCGTCGATCTTGAATTCCTGTGGCAGCACGTGGATGATCTCCTCACCCGGAAGCATTGCCAGCTTGTGCACCTGGTTGATAAGCAGGTCGATATCAGCATCGCCAATCACTTCCTCCGGATTGTTCCTGGAAATGTAGTCGCTGTGTTGTATGCTGCGGATGTGTTGGCCGGCAATACCCACCACCACATCGTTTATCTTGTATCCGGAGTCGGCTTCAGCTTCCTGTACGGCCTGCTGTATCGACTGGATGGTTTGCGTTATGTTATTAACAACTCCTCTGGCAACACCGAGGCTTTTGGATTTCCCCACACCAAGTATCTCCAGTTTCCCATACTCGTTTTTCCTGCCTATCATTGCCACGATCTTGGTCGTACCAATGTCTAAGCCTACTGCAATGTTGTCTTTTTCCATAAATCTATTTTTTGGTGCACACAACCTGTTGTGTAAATTTCAGGTTTATTGTTTTGTAATTTTCAATCAATGTATCCCTAACGGCATCCTGAAGGAATGCTTTATAGTTATTAAACTTTTTCTCAATATTTATCGGCCGCCCGAACACGATATCAAAATCGTAGTTCCTGCTCAGCATCCTCAGCCCGCCGGTTGGGTATACCTCGATACCGATGATATTCTTTTTCAGAAAGTCATCGTCACTGATATACCGGAGCAGCATGTGCAGCTTATCCTGTTCCGCACTGTCGATCTCGCCCGTAACAAGGGGCACCCTCGCAGTGTAGTTGTCAGATAGCGGCATAACGCGCCCTTTGTAATCTATGTAATAAGAATTCCCCCCTTTATATATCCTGGCGATGGGCTTGCGCTGACTTACAACAGCCTCGAGCCTGCCATCTACGGTGGCAAAAACCTCTGCTTTATCGATCATAGGATCGGTATCGAGACTTTTTTCCACACTATTCAAATCTAACCTATCTTTCCTAATACCCGTAACACTGCCGTAATTTTGTATCAACAACTTATTAACTTTGTCACGCGTTATAAATGCCTCCGTATCAGCAAATTTAATATCAACCTTCTTCAGCATCCTGCTTTCATTCCGCTTTGATGAGAAGGAAAAAAGGAAAATAACCGCGCCGAGCATCAGCACTAATCTTACGTCATTCCACTTAATTTTTTTCATCTAAAACTTTTTTAATTTCAGGTACCATTTCCCCAATATCGCCTGCTCCAATTGTTATGATAACATTGGCATCGGACATTTTTAAAAGCGGTATCAAATCAGTTTTGCTCACCAGCTTTTTATTAGGGTTATCCATTTTTTCCAATAGCCATTGTGAGGTTATCCCCTCCATGGGCAGCTCCCTTGCCGGATAAATGTCCAGCAATACAATATTCTCAAACGCTGACAGGCTTTTGGCAAACCCATCGGCAAAATCGCGGGTGCGGCTAAAGAGGTGCGGCTGGAATACCGCCAGCACTTTCTTATCCGGATACAGCTCGCTCACGGCCTGGTGCACCGCGTTTATTTCTGTCGGGTGATGCGCATAGTCGTCTATATACACCAGTCCCGGTTTTTTTATCTGGTAAGAGAACCTTCGCTTTACGCCTTTGAAGGTTTCCAATGCCTTTGCAATGTCTCCCGAAGCCACCCCGTAGGTACTTGCCATAGCCAGTGCCAGCAGCGCGTTCGTAAGGTTGTGATGCCCCGGTAATCCGAACTTCAGGTCTTTTATGCTTTCGGTTGGTGTCTTTACATCAAACACATACCATCCATCTACGATCCTTATATTTTCTGCGGAGAAATCCCCGCCATTCACACCTACCGTTACTCCTTCTAATGGAAGGCCGTTGGTAATGAACATGTGCTTCTTATCTTCCACCTTATCGGCAAATTCCCTGAACGTCGCTTCTATCGAAGCCGTATCGCCATAAATATCCAGATGGTCGGCATCCATAGAAGTAATGCAGGCCATATCCGGGTGCAGGTGCAGGAACGAGCGGTCAAATTCATCCGCTTCAACCACCGTTACGGTCTTGCCGCTGCCTATCAGGTTGCTGTTGTAATTCTCAACAATACCGCCTAAAAAAGCCGTTACATCTACACCGCTTTCATACAGCACATGGCCCAGTATGCTCGAGGTTGTGGTCTTGCCGTGGGTACCAGCCACTGCGAAACAGTAGGTATCTTTCGTAATAATGCCCAATACTTCGGCACGTTTTTTCACTTCAAAACCATTATCAAGGAAGTAGTTCCACTGCATGTGCTCTTTCGGCACCGCAGGCGTTACCACTACCAGCGTATTCTCTTTGTTAAGGAATGGAAGCGCTATCAGTTCCAGCCTGTCTTCAAAATGGATATGGATATCCTCTGCCTTCAGCTCATCGGTAAGATGGGTGGGAGTACGGTCATAGCCGGCTACATTTTTGCCTATAAATTTGAAATAGCGGGCCAGGGCACTCATCCCGATGCCTCCAATTCCCACAAAATAGACGTTATGTATTTTATTTAGCTCCATTTGGATTATTAGACTATTAGATCTTAGATTTTTAGACTTTCTCTCAGTTCTTAATCAATTTTATAACTTCCTCAACAATATCATTAGTGGCATTTACTTTTGCCAGTTTCTTTATATTTTCTCCAAGCCTTTGCCGTTTCTCCTCATTCTTCAGCAAGCCTTCGAATACCGGCTGGAACTGTGTATCCAACTGTATTTCTTTAAGCATCACCGCGCCTTCCTTATCAACAATCGACTGTGCGTTTTTTGTCTGGTGGTCTTCGGCTACATTGGGCGACGGGATAAAAATCACAGGCTTGCCCACAATGCATAATTCCGATACCGATGATGCCCCGGAGCGTGATACTACAATATCCGCTGCGGCATAGGCCATATCCATCCTATCGATGAACGAGAGCACCTGTACATTATCCACGTCACCGTAATGCCTGTACTCTTCAAAATAGAACTTACCGCACTGCCATATCACCTGAACGTTTTGCGCCACAAGCCACGTAAGCTCTTTTGCAATAAGCTGGTTGATGCGCCCCGAGCCAAGGCTTCCGCCCAATACCAGCAATGTCTTTTTAGCCGGGTCGAGTCCGTATTTTTTTATCGCTTCTCCCCTGTTATCTTCCGTATGTATCAGGTCCTGGCGCACCGGGTTGCCTGTAAAGACGATCTTCGATGCCGGAAAAAAACGCTCCATGCCATCATACGCCACGCATATTTTATCTGCCTTTTTCGAAAGCCATTTATTAGTGATGCCCGCGTACGAATTCTGTTCCTGTATTACGGTTGGTACTCCTGCTGCCTCAGCGGCTTTCAGTAACGGCCCGCTCGCGAACCCGCCTGTACCTATTACCACATCCGGCTTAAAGCTCTTAACGATGCCGCGCGACTTCCACAGGCTGCTCATCATTTTCAAAGGAAGCATGGCGTTATCCAGCGTCAGCTTTCTTTGTATACCCGCGATCCACAACCCTTTTATGTTGTAGCCCGCCTGCGGTACCTTTTGCATTTCCATCTTGTCACTCGCACCCACGAACAGTATCTCACTCTCAGGGAAGCGCGCCTTCAATTCATCTGCAATAGCGATCGCAGGATAGATATGTCCTCCTGTACCGCCGCCGCTTAATATGAATCTTTTATTCCCCATAGTTAAAAAGTCTCAAAGTTGGAAAGTGACAAATTTTTGCTTCCTTAGTCTGTTATTTATCTAAATCTATTATCCTCCTTTGTCCTCCCCCCGGCCCCCCTCCTTGGGAGGGGGAGACGGGATGGCCAATCAATACGCTTATTCTTTCTGTCTAAAAGCCAATGATCTAAAATCTAAAAATCTACTTCCCTAAAACCGCATTCATTGGGTTTGAGGAGGCATCTTCTACAGAGTAGGCTGCGGGTTCTGCGAGGCCTTCTGCTTCGGCTTCTTCGCGTTGCTTCTCCCTCAATATATGCTCATCTATCATGCGCTGCAATGTCTGTTCGCGCTCTTCCTTCTCTGCTATTTCCTGTGCTATCTCTTCTTCTTTTTTGGTAACGCTGATGATGATGCCTATCGAGATACACGTCATCCATATCGAGCTTCCCCCACTGCTTATCAGTGGCAATGTCTGGCCCGTTACCGGAAGCAGCTCTACCGCAACACCCATGTTGATGAGCGCCTGGAAAATTATCGGAAACCCGAGCCCTACTATGAGCAGCTTGCCGAACATCGTCTGAGCCTTATGTGCCGTAACCAGGAACCTGAAAAACAATATCAGGTACAGGAACAATACCGCAAGTCCTCCTAATAGTCCGTATTCTTCCACGATGATCGCGAAGATAAAGTCGGAAGAAGATTGCGGCAGGAAGTTCTTTTGGATACTTTTACCCGGCCCCTGCCCATAGATACCACCCGTTGCTATGGCAATTTTTGCTTTCTCTATCTGGTAATCATCTTCGTCCGGCGCATCTGTTGTAAATCGGTCAATACGGCTTATCCAGGTGTCTACCCTGTTTGGCATTGCTTTCGGAAATGCTTTGGCGAACAGTACGAACAGCGTTAGCATCGTTACACCCATAGCAATGATGAATCCTAAGTATTTCAAAGGATACCTGCCCACAAATACCAACATACATACCATCGAAAAAATGAGCGCCGCCGTCGAAAAGTTAGCAGGTAATATTAACGCCAGTATTACAAATACCGGAACCCATAATTCAAAGAACGACCCTTTAAAAGTGACCGGCTTATCGTGCATCTTGGCCAGATAGCGTGCCACATAGATCATCAGGACAATAAAGGCCAGCGCCGATGTCTGGAACGTAACGCCTATGAAAGGTACTTTTATCCAGCGGCTGGCATTGGCGCCATCTATCACAGTGCCCTGGAAAAACGTATAGATAAGCAGCAGCGCTACAATAGGAAGCGCTATCTGCGAAAGGCCACGATAATAATGATAGGGTACTTTGTGCACAAAATAAATGAGCCCGAAGCCAATGAATATATGCACCAGATGCTTAACCAGATAACCAATGGTCGAGCCCTTGCCTACAACATATACCAGATTGGTACTGGCGCTGAAAACCGGCATGAACGAGATGAGTGCAAGCAACATCACGAATGACCAGATGCCCTTATCTCCTTTCAGGTTATTGATTAATTCTTTCATTTATCTATTTTATTTTCTTGCCATCCCTCCTGTCATTGCGAGGAGGAACGACGAGGCAATCTTTGCTTTATTCTTTTCAATTCGAGACGTTGCATGCAACGTCTCTACGGCGTTAACCTTCATGTTACCGTTATAAATTTTGTACCGCGTTTTTAAACTGTTTACCGCGGTCCTCATAATTTTCAAATAAATCAAAACTTGCACAGGCAGGAGACAGTAATACTGTATCGCCTTTCTCTGCCATTTTTTGGGCAATCTTTACCGCCTCAGCCATGCTTGTCGTTTCTACAAGCACATCCACCACGCTTTCGAAAGCTTTTTTTATCTTTTCATTATCTACGCCAAGCGCCACAATGGCTTTTACTTTTTCTCTTACCAATGGCATCAGTTCGTCATAATCGTTGCCTTTGTCAACCCCGCCAACGATCCAGACGGTTGGCGCCGACATACTGTCTAAAGCAAAAAAGGTGGCATTGGTATTTGTTGCCTTACTGTCATTGATGTACTGCACATTCTGTATCTTCAGCACCTTCTCGAGGCGGTGCTCCACGCCCTGGAAGTTGGAAAGGCTCTCCCTTATGGTGTCTTTCCTGATGCGCATCAGTTGGGCAACCGCAGTCGCAGCCATCGCATTTTTTACGTTGTGCTTCCCTTCTAATGATAGTTCGTTTGTTGGCATGGTAAATTCTTCGTTTGTTATATTGCTAATAATACTATTGTCTTTTAAATAGATCCCCCCTTTTACTTCTTTAGTAAGCGAGAAGGGCACTTTTTTTGCTTTAATCTTGTTGCTTTCCAGCCATTTCGAGATGATCTCATCATCCGCATCATATACCAGGTAATCCTTTTCGCTCTGGTTCATCGTTATCCTGAACTTAGCCGCGATGTAATTCTCATACTTATACTCGTACCTGTCGAGATGGTCGGGGCTTATGTTGGTTATCACCGCTATGTGCGGGCGGTATTTTACAACCCCATCCAACTGAAAGCTGCTCAGCTCCAATACATAGCCTTCATGCTTATTTTCGGCTATCTGCCATGCAAAGCTTTTGCCTATGTTCCCTGCCAGCCCGAAGTTAAGCCCGCCTTGTTTTATCAGATGGTGGGTGAGCATTGTTGTAGTGGTTTTGCCGTTGCTTCCGGTTATCCCTATTGTATCAACTTCAATGAACTGTGACGCAAACTCTATTTCGGATATAATAGGAATGCCCTTTTTTACAAGCTGCTTCACTATCGGCGACTTGTCCGGTATACCGGGGCTCTTCATCACCAGGTCGGCATTCAGTATCAGGCTTTCTGTGTGCTGCTCTTCTTCCCAGGGCAGCTTATTGAGCGCAAGCACTTCTTTATAATTGTTCTTTATCTTGCCGAAATCGGACACGAACACATCGTATCCCTTCTTCTTCCCGAGTATTGCGGTACCTACCCCGCTTTCGCCCCCTCCAAGTATCACTAACCTTTTTGACATACTATCGCAGTTTTAATGAAACCAGTGAAAAAATGGCCAAAAGGATGGCGATGATCCAAAAGCGGGTCACGATCTTGCTTTCGTGGTAGCCCTTTTTCTGGTAATGGTGGTGTAGCGGCGCCATCAGGAAAATCCTGCGGCCTTCGCCTAATTTTTTCTTCGTATATTTAAAATAGCTGACCTGTAGTACTACCGAGAGGTTCTCCGCAAGGAAGATACCGCACAGCACCGGAACAAGTAATTCTTTTCTTACAGCAATGGCAAGTACGGCAATTATTCCCCCTATGGTAAGGCTACCCGTATCGCCCATAAAAACCGAGGCCGGATAGGTGTTGTACCAAAGGAAGCCTATGAGCGCACCTACAAATGCGGCTATATACACCGTCATCTCGCCCGAATTTGGGATATACATTATATTCAGGTAATTCGAGAATATGATATTACCCGAAATGAAGGCGAATATTCCCAGCGTGAGCACCGCGATAGCAGATGTTCCCGCCGCCAGCCCATCAATACCATCCGTAAGGTTGGCGCCGTTGGAAACTGCAGTGATGATGAAAATTACAATCAGGATGAATACTATCCAGGCGTAGCTCCTGTAACCTTCCCCCATGAAAGACAATACCTCAGCATAGTCGAATTCATTATTTTTAAAGAACGGGATTGTTGTAACTGTCGATTTTTCTTCTTTTGGCGTAGGTGCAATATTCGCCTGTTGGGTGGTGCTGATACTATATGTATTCCCGGCCGTATCGGTACGTACTGTTACAGCGGGATGGAAGTATAGCACATAGCCCACGATAAGCCCAAGGCCAACCTGCCCTACTACCTTGAATTTTCCTTTAAGGCCTTCTTTATCTTTTTTGAATATCTTAATATAATCATCTATAAATCCTATGGTCCCCATCCACAGTGTGGTTACGATAAGCAGCATCACATAAATATTGTCCAGCTTTGCCAGCAATATTACCGGTATCAGCGTAGAGATAATGATGATAAGCCCGCCCATTGTAGGTGTGCCTGCTTTTTGTGTCTGCCCTTCAAGCCCGAGCTCCCTTACGGTTTCGCCTATCTGCTGCCTGCGCAGGAAATTGATGATCTTTTTACCGAACACGGTAGAGATGAACAGCGATAATATCACTGCCAGTCCCGAGCGGAAGGTGATGTACTGGAACACTCCTGTTCCCGGCACATCCAACTGCTTGTCTAAATATTCAAATAAATAATATAGCATATACCGCCTATTTGTTTAATTGCCCTAAAATTTCCTTCACTGTCTGCATATCATCAAAATCATACTTCACGCCCCTGATCTCCTGGTACGTTTCATGGCCCTTTCCGGCTATGAGTATAATGTCATTTGGCATTGCCAGCTGGCAGGCAAGCTTTATAGCCTGCTTCCTGTCTACCATTGCCACCGTTTTTTTATAATTCTGCGGCTCTACGCCTTTTTCCATGTCCTCGATAATATCCACCGGGTCTTCACTCCTCGGGTTATCTGATGTAAATATCGCCCTGTCGCTCATTGACGATGCAATGTTCGCCATTATCGGGCGTTTGGTAGTATCCCTGTCGCCACCACAACCTACAACAGTTATCAGCTGCTCGTTTCGGGTACGGATATCCTCTATCGTTTTCAATACATTTTCCAAAGCATCCGGCGTATGTGCATAATCTACAATAGCGGTAATATTGGTTTCGGATATGATAAACTGGAATCTTCCCGACACACTTTCCAACTCGCTCATGAGCCTTAATACTTCTACACTTTCAAGGCCGAGGTTTACCGCTGCCGCATAAATAGCCAGCAGGTTATAGGCATTGAATGTCCCTATCAGTTTTACCCAGACTTCCTGCTCGTTTATTTTTAATAAAAGTCCCGAGAGTTGGTTTTCCAGCACATGGGCTTTATAGTCGGCATAGGTTTTTAGCGCATACGTAAACTTTTTAGCCATTGTGTTCTGCAACATTACCAGGCCGTTCTTGTCATCAACATTCACCAGCGCAAATGACCCTTTTGGCAATTCGTCAAAGAACTTTTTCTTCACATCGCGGTACTCAGCGAAGCTGTTGTGGTAATCCAGGTGGTCGTGGCTCAGGTTGGTAAATATCCCCCCTGCAAACTCCAGCCCTGTTGTCCTGTGCTGGTGGATGCCGTGCGAGCTCACTTCCATAAAGCAATAATCCACCCCTGCATCAACCATTTCCCTCAAATACCTGTTTATGGTAATTGAGTCCGGGGTTGTGTGCGTTGCCGGATATTCTTTTTCGGCTACCAATACTTTTACAGTAGAAAGCAATCCTGTTTTATAGCCTGCATTTTTAAACAACTGGTACAGCAGTGTTGCAATAGTTGTCTTCCCGTTTGTCCCGGTAATCCCTACCAGCTTCAGGCTGCGAGATGGATTTCCGTAATAGTTAGCGGCCATCGTTGCCAATGCTGCAGCAGCACTTTTCACCTGTATGTAAGTCACGTTCTCAGCGAGCGTTTCGGGCAGTGTTTCGCACACAACTGCTACTGCTCCCAGGCTGATCGCTTTTTCTATATAATCATGGCCATCACTTTGCGTTCCCCGTATCGCGATAAAGGCATCGCCACCTTTTATCAGGCGCGAGTCGAACTCCATTTTACTAATGGCTATATCTGTCGGGCCTTTTACAGCTTCGATTGATGTCTTGTATAATATGTCCCTTAAAACCATCACGATAATTCCAATATTATAGTTTGATTCTTTGTTATGGCCTGTCCCGGTGCGAGTGACTGCTTCTTCACCTTACCCATGCCTATTACCTGTACCTTCAGTCCCAGGTTGCCCAGCATTGCCACGGCATCCATTCCGCTCATCCCTATAGTGTTCGGTACTCCGCTGGTAAGCTTATTCATCCTGGTATCATACGATGCATACAGTTCGTCCTGCTTTTTTATTTTCTTGTCAAGCCTCTTCACTTCATTAGTGCTTGGTACATCAGTATAAATCTTCTGCGCGATCCTCTTGAATACAGGCCCGGATACGTCGGCCCCATAATATCCCTTGCTTGTACTTGGCTTGTGAATAACAATAATGCACGAATACTGCGGGTTTTCGGCAGGGAAATAGCCTGCGAACGATGATGAGTAATACATATTATCCTTGCCGGCACCATAGTTCACCTGAGCGGTACCTGTTTTGCCTGCCATAGAAAAATCAGGCGAATAGAGTTTAGAACCCGTACCTTTCTTAACCACGTTCTGCATGATAGCCCTCACCTGGTTTATGGTTTCCTGCGAGCATACCTTAGGGTTGATCACCTCTTTGTCGAATTTCTTTATGATCTTGTCCCACTCCTTAATTTCTTTTACGAACAGCGGCCTTACCATTTCGCCATTGTTGGCAATAGCATTATAAAAGGTAAGTGTTTGCAGCGGTGTCATGCTCAGGCCATAGCCGAAGCCCATCCTTGGCATCGTTGCCTTGGACCATATCCCGTCGCCCGGCTCGGGTATTTTAGGACCTGCTTCTCCCTTAAGCGCAACACCCAGTTTCTTATTCAGTCCAAAACTCTTCAGGCGCTGTATAAATTCTTTAGGGTTGTCCTTGTAGCTTTCCCATACCGCTAGAGCCATTACCGTATTGGATGAAAGCTCAAATCCACGGGCAAGCGATATTTTTCCATAACCTTTGCCATTTGAATCTTTTACATTTCCTCCGGCAAAAGGTATAGAGCCATTACGTGTATCATACACCTTGCTGGTATCTACTTTCTTATCTTCCAATAGTGCCGCGAGTACCGGCAACTTAAATGTAGATCCCGGCTCCTGCGCTTCCCATACTGCATAGTTTACCGTTTCGGTATATGATCCATCGGTATTCCTGCCAAGATTGGAAATTGCTTTTACATAACCTGTCTTTGTTTCCATCACCACCACGCAACCGTGATCGGCTTCATAATATTCCAGTTGCTTCAGCAGCGCATGGTGTGCAATATCCTGTATGTAAACATCTATAGTCGAAACGATGTCATACCCGTCTACAGGCTCTACCTGGTTCACATCGCTTATAGGCTTCCAGTGGTTTTTGGCTATCTTCTGCATCATCTGGCGGCCATCTTTGCCATTAAGGTATTTGGCAAACGCCCCTTCAATACCTACTTCCAGATTTTCACCGGAATGACCCATCCTTTCGTAACCAATTGTCCTTTCTGCAATCCTGCCGATAGGATGCTCCCGTATCGTCCTTTGTTCTGTAATGATGCCGCCTTTGAAAGCGCCAAGGTTAAATAAAGGAAAACTCTTGATTCGCAGGTATTCTGTATAACTTAGGCCTTTTGCCACAAGAAAATACCTGTTATTATGCTTGCGGGCTTTACGCAGTTCGTCATGGTAAAAATTCGACGGCCTGCCAAGCATTACCGACAGCGAATCGGCAAGTTCCTGTGCATATTTATTAAAATTGTCCCTGGTAGGCGCCAGTGCATCAAACCTTACCGTATAGTTAGGTATCGACGTAGCCAGAAGGCTGCCATCTGCCGAATACACATTGCCCCGGTTTGCCGGTATTGTAAAATCTTTTACTGTGCGCTCTTTGGCCAGCTGGCGGTAATAGTCGCCTTCTACCCACTGTATATTCGTAAGCTTAATGGAAACGAGAAGCGCCATCACGAAAATCGCAACGGCTACCAGGTAAATCCTGTAAGATGTTTTTTTATCTTCTACTCCCATATCTTTAGCTTTTCCCAAAAGCTTTTTTCTTCCTGCTTAAATACTTTTATTTTTTTCGGTGGCACCGACGAAGGAAATATCATACGTTCCTCCATCTTGCGCGAGACGGTCGATTCCATTTTCAGCTCCATCAGTTCCGAGCGCCTGTCTACAAATTCCGACCTCAGCTCTTTCACCTCATCCTCCAGTTCGCTAATCCTGTAGAGCTTTTTCTCATAATCATGCGTATTGGCAATCATCAGTATCGCAATAAGGATAAGGAACACTATAAAGCGCCAGTTTCTCATAGACCCCTGGTCTACAAGATATTTTGCTTTTAAGAGATTTATTACCCCGCCTTTCATGTTATAGTTTTTTTTATCCTCCCCCCGGCCCCCTCCGAAGGAGAGGGAGACGGGATGGCTAATCAGTATGTTTATTTTTTCTCTGCTACACGAAGCTTTGCACTACGGGCCCTGTTGTTGATGCGTATTTCCACATCCGAAGGGACTATCAGTTTCTCTATAATCTTAAACGGCACCGAAAAATTCCCGAAGAAATCGCGTTCCGGCTCGCCCTCGAACATTCCGTTGCGCATATACCTTTTTACCAACCTGTCTTCCAGCGAATGGTAGGCAATAACACTAAGCCTTCCGCCGGGTTTCAGCAATTCAAGCGACTGTTCCAAAAACTCCTTCAACACATCCATTTCCTGGTTCACCTCTATGCGTATCGCCTGGTATATCTGCGCCAGTATCTTGTTGCTTTTGTGCGCCGGGAGAAAACGTCCCAGCACCTGCTTTAACTGTTCGCTATTCTTTATCGGCTGTTCTTTCCTGGCATTTACTATAACTGCAGCCATAGCGCCGCCATTCTTTAGTTCGCCGTAATCCCAAAACACTCTCTTTAATTCCGCCTCTTCATAATCATTCACCACCATAAAGGCATTCAGTTCGTTCTTTTTGCTCATCCTCATATCCAGTTCCGCTTCAAAACGGGTCGAAAAGCCCCTTTCCGCCACATCGAACTGGTGCGATGACACGCCAAGGTCGGCCAATATACCGTCTACCTCTTTCACATTATGAAACCGAAGAAACCTTTTTATAAACCTGAAATTCTCCGGTATCAGCGTAAACCTCGGATCATTGATCACATTGGCCTGCGCATCCTCATCCTGGTCGAAACCGAAAAGCCTTCCGTTTGGCCCAAGCCTTTCCATTATCTCACGCGAATGGCCGCCCCCGCCAAAAGTCACATCCACATATACACCGTCCGGACTGATATTCAGCCCATCAACAGTTTCTTTCAGCAATACAGGGTTATGATATTCCATCTTCGCCATCATTTAAATTTCCCATCACTTCTTCGGCAAGGTCTGCAAAGTCAAGAACCGAGTCGTCAATTGATTGTTCATACTTATCTTTGTCCCAAATCTCCACAATGTTCACCGCCGAAGAAAGCACCACATTACTGTCAATGCCTGAAAAAACCAAAAGATCTTTCGCTATCAGCAGCCTTCCTGCCGCATCGATCTCCACCTCTTTTACACCCGCCGTAAACCTGCGGATGAAGTCGTTGTTCTTTTTCACAAAGCGGTTCAGCTTATTGATCTTCTCCATCATTTTATTCCATTCCGCCATCGGGTACAACTCAAGGCAGGGCTGGAAAACCGAGCGCTTCAGGACAAAACCATCTTCGAGGCCTCCTGACAATTGCTTCCTCAAAGGCGCAGGAAGCATTATCCTGCCCTTTGCATCGGCCTTGCATTCGTATGTTCCTACTATGGCTTTCAATGAGTTACGCTTTGTGTTGATTTAGAGCAAATATATAGAAATATTTACCACGATTTCCCACTTTCCCCTACTTTGTTAATAAGTTTTGAAGGGTTGTACCACTTTGCGAGAAAATACACCTATACTGTTCATTTCGAAATGGCTATAGAATATTCAGCAATAAAAAGAGTATCATTAAAAGTCTGCAATTTTTTAAGACTTATTAACGGATAAAATACAAATTCGTAAATATCCGGATGTGGTGGAAGGATGTGGGAGCCTGATGTATTTTAACGCCGTTTTAGCATTACGGAAAATTGACAGATTTTCCACGGATTTTTAAAATTCATATACCTGAATTGTGTACAATGCGCGCATAATGCTTTCTTAAATATTAGTTGTTAAATTTCTTTATAACCTATAAAATCATATATTTGTGTTCATTAGGAAATTGTACATAACTCAACATGCAAGAAAAGAAAAAAGACGGCAAATACACCTATTTTGAAGCCGGCGAAGGCACACCTATAATCATCCTGCACGGACTTATGGGAGGATTGAGCAACTTTGGCGGCGTAGCAGAATACTTCCCAAAACAAGGCTACAAAGTAGTGATCCCCGAATTGCCTATTTACACCCAAAGCATACTGAAAACGAACGTAAAGGCTTTTGCAAAATGGGTAAAAGACTTTATTACCTATAAAGGATTTGACAGGGTTATACTCCTGGGTAATTCTCTTGGAGGGCACATTGCGCTGTACCATACCAAAATGTACCCGGAGAAAATGCTCGGGCTTATTATAACCGGAAGTTCCGGCCTTTACGAAAGCGCTATGGGCGATAGCTACCCACGCCGCGGCGACCGTGACTATATCAAAAAGAAGGCGCAGGATGTGTTTTATGACCCCGCGGTTGCAACCGATGAGATCATAGAGGAGGTCTATGCCATGGCCAACGACCGCATAAAGCTGATAAAAACGCTCACCATTGCCAAGAGCGCTATACGCCACAACATGGCTAAGGACCTGCCGAAAATGCACGTGCCTACCTGTATCATCTGGGGCAGGAATGACCATGTAACGCCTCCGGATGTTGCTGAGGAATTTCATCGCCTGCTCCCTAACTCCACCCTTTCGTGGATAGACAAATGCGGGCATGCGGCTATGATGGAACACCCCGTTGAGTTTAATCGCCTGATGCATGAATGGCTTAAGAAACTGGATGTAGCGCATAACCTGCTTACAGAACAATTGTAATTATACATTTAAAAAGGGCTTTATCATAATACATGATAAAGCCCTTTTAACTTCTTAGATTTTTACACTGAATCGTCTTTACACTTTTGATATTCAACCAAAATGACTGAACTAAACCTAACCGGAGGTGCCAAAATAGGCTTCAAAAGAGCTTCCTACCCGTTTGCTTCACTGAAGCTTAACAATGGTGTATTGGAACTTGATGCCAGCCTTATAGGTAAATATGTATTCCTTCCGGGAGATGTTATTTCTATTGGCAGGTATCTCATGCCCGGATTCGGGAAAGAAGGCATCAGGATATACCACAATGTAGCGGGCTATAACGAAAAGATCGTATTCCAGTCTTTAAAAGTGCCTGCCAATGACATTATCAAAACGATAGAAGCGTCGGGATTTCTAAATAAAGAGTCTTCGCGAAATTTCAACCTGACCCAAAGAGAGAAAGAAGTGCGGCAATTGCAGGCCTCCGGGGCTTTCCCCATAAAAAAATCTTTTGGGATTGCCTTTATAGTTATGTGGAATGTCCTTTTTATTGGCAGTTTTGCAACAGCATTCCTTAATAACCGATTTGAAAAGCTTATTCCATTGGCAGCGTTGCCTGCTTTGGGATTTTTAGCAGCAGTGGCTATATTGTTGCTTGTATCGCCGGGTTTTGCCCGTATTATATTAAAGGAAGGCAGAACTGTAAAAGACATACGGAAGTTCCTCTTTTTTATATTGTTCATCGCAACTTTTATGCTGGTGAATATGTATGTTATAATGAATGTAACTTCAAAGTAAACGGACTCCTTTCTTGTCAATTTGGCATTCGAACAATATAACCCTACCTTTGCCATAAAATAATTACCATGAAAATCAATACTGCCGAATTCATCATCAGCAATTCCGAAGTCAGCAAATGCCCTAATGAGCCGCTGCCGGAGTATGCGTTTATCGGCAGGAGTAACGTGGGCAAGTCGTCACTCATCAATATGCTTACCGACCGCAAGAGCCTTGCGAAAACTTCGGGCAGGCCGGGAAAGACGCAACTTATCAACCACTTTAAGATCAACGGGAACTGGTATCTTGTCGATTTGCCTGGCTATGGCTATGCACGTGTTTCGAAATCGACCAAGGAGACCTTCCAGAAATTCATAACGGATTATTTTGAACGCCGGGAGCAGCTGGTTTGCGCCTTCGTACTGATCGATATCCGCCTGGAAGCACAGAAGATCGACCTTGAATTCATTACCTACCTTGGTGAGACCGAAGTGCCTTTCTGTATTGTATTTACAAAAGCCGACAAAATCAGCCGTGGAAAAGTAGACCAGCACATTGCCGCTTACCGCAAACAGCTTTTGGCCAACAACTGGGCCGAGATGCCACCACACTTTGTAACCTCTTCTACCGAAGGGACAGGCCGCGACCAGCTTTTAGAATATATTGACGGGGTGAACGACGGGATATTTAAGAACCATGGATTTTTGTAAATTAATAATCCCATGTAATAAGTAGAGACGCATTGAATGCGTCTCTTGTAATTTGAACTGGAACCGTTAGACGCATTCAATGCGTCTCAACTGAAATCATTACGACTTTTTCAACTCCAGCTTTTCGGCAAAATAGTCGCAGAAGTCTTTCATGGTATCTGCCATTTTCTTATCGTTCGTAGCGCGTTCGAAAGTTTCCGACATCGAAACTAATGTTTGATGGAAGAAGGTTTTCATCTCATCTACTGGCATATCTTTTGTCCAAAGGTCGATGCGCATGCTTTCCTGCGGCTTGCTGTCCCACACCGATAGCATCATGGCTTTGGTGTCCTGGTT
Source organism: Flavobacterium arundinis (assembly GCF_038289855.1). Taxonomy (NCBI): domain Bacteria; kingdom Pseudomonadati; phylum Bacteroidota; class Flavobacteriia; order Flavobacteriales; family Flavobacteriaceae; genus Flavobacterium; species Flavobacterium arundinis. Next base: position 197,631 of record NZ_JBBYHR010000009.1, on the reverse strand, counting down.
CACTACACCGCCATCGCGGGCTGTCCATGTCAGTTTTTCGGGAACGCGGTTCTCATCAAGTTCAACAAGGATGTTTATCTCTGATTTTATAGTTGTCGGCATTATTTTTTCGGTTTGTATTTAGAATTATCAAAAATAGTTTTGGCATCCATCGCCAAAATTTGCTGCAAAGGTACATCTTTATTGTTTTCGGCATACGACCTTACAATCTGCCAACCCAGCCATTGCCCTATCCTTCCGGGCGACTCATTATCCAGTTCAAGGTAAAATTTAGAAAATGGCGCCGGGCTTATAAAACGTGCAGGAAGCTTCAGGTCGGTATCATATAACAATTTACGGTCTACAAAGTAGCGCCATATTTCGGCTTCGTTGGCCTGTGCCCATCCAAGCTGTTCTTTGGAATAGCCTATCTTATTTTCATCGGAAACATCCGGAATAAGAAGGTCTTTCAGGTACAGTTCCTTGCCGTAATATATCATTTCGCTAAGCAATGTCTTGTCCGTTGGCGGTGCGATCTTACCCATTGAGAATGCAGAAACGACATCCGGCATAATCTGCGACTGTTCGAATCCCTGGCTTTGGTATTTAGGGAAGTCCACATAATACCTGTGATCTTTCCCAAGATAAAGGTCCAGCGATATCAGCAGTAGCGAATCGGTAAAAATAACCCGGCTGTTATAATCCATTTCGGATATAAGGGTTACGACTTTAGGCTCCCTGAAATTTTTGAAATAGAATTTAGTGTGCTGAAACATCGACTGCAGGTCCTGCTCAAGCGTTGTAGTATTTGGAAATTTCTTCTCCACTTCGCTATGAAGCTCCCGGAGCAAAGGGTCTTTCATTTTACCTATCCATACCGCATCATCATTTCCGGGAGGAAAAAAATAAGGATACTGAGCCTTAACAGCGCTTAATCCTTCCGGGCCGGCCTCATAAAACTGCTTATCAAACCTTTCCACCTTTACCTTTCCCACAGGTACAGCCGCCACTTTTTCCTCTACTTCACTTTCCTTTTTACAGGAAGCCAGTAATAGCAATGAGGCCATTACAAGGAGATATTTCTTCATTTTGTGTTTTTATTAGGAAATTACTTATTTAGATTTTTTAATTTTATAGCAAATATACGCACTCACCCCTAAATATTGAAGCATTATGCCTAGCAACCCTAATTTTCAGGCGGAAGCCATTAATAATCATATCGTAAGCTGGCTGCGTGATTATGCAGCTAACGCAAAAGTAAAAGGTTTTGTTGTAGGGATATCGGGCGGGATAGATTCTGCGCTCACCTCAACGCTCTGCGCCCAGACCGGGATGCCGGTGCTTTGCGTGGAAATGCCAATACACCAGGCCCCAAGCCATGTAAGCCGTGCACGCGAACATATAAAAGCGCTGAAAGAACGGTTTGACAATATATCATCTGCCGAGGCTGACCTTACGCCTGTATTTGAAACCTTCAGAAAGCAGGTGCCCGAAACGGATAACGACTACCTGCAGCACCTTACACTGGCCAATACCCGTGCCAGGCTGCGCATGACCACGCTATACTACTTTGCCGGGATACATAGTGCGCTTGTTGCAGGTACCGGTAATAAAGTGGAAGACTTTGGCGTAGGCTTTTTTACCAAGTATGGTGATGGCGGGGTGGACATAAGCCCTATTGCCGACCTGACCAAAAGTGAAGTGAGGCTACTGGCCCGGCATCTGAACGTACCGGAAAGCATATTGGTGGCCAAACCCACAGACGGGCTCTTTGGTGACGACCGCAGCGACGAGGACCAGCTGGGTGCAAGTTACGAAGAACTGGAATGGGCTATGGAACAAATGGAGAATGGAAAAATACACACTGATTTTGAAGGCCGCCACAAAGAAGTATTTGAAATTTACAAAAGGCTGAATATGGTAAACCAGCACAAAATGCTTCCGATCCCGGTTTGCGAAATACCTGTCAATTTAAAGTAAATTCTTTCATTAACAACACTTTATGATATCCTGCCCTAAAGCCAAATTATCCTTAAATTTGAAATAAAATTCTTTCATTCACAATACTTTAAGATATTAATTTCTAACTTTACTTTAATGTAAACCCAAAAAAACGCAATTATGATCAAACTATGCCTCGCGGACAACCACCCGGTGGTACACTATGGGATGAAGTCGTATTTTAGCGACAATCCGCAAATTAGTTTTGTAGGCGTGGTGAATAACCTTGACAGCCTGCTCGATATATTGGGAAAAAAAACGGTAGATGCCGCTGTGATAGACCTTGAACTTGAAGGACTTACCAGCATAAGTTCTGTGAAAGCGCTGGTGAAAGAATTTCCGGAGACCAGAATCATTATCTTTACCAACCTTGCTGAACAGATCTATGCGCCAAACGCCCTTAAAGCAGGTGTTTCTGCCTATGTGCATAAAAGTGCCAGGATGGAAGAACTCGAAAATGCCATTAAAAAGGTAAACGAAGGCGAAGTGGTATTTAGCGATACCGTTAAGAAAAACCTGGCCCTTCTAAATAAAGGTAAGAAGTCTGAAAGGCTGTACAGGAAGCTATCATCCCGTGAAATCGAGGTGCTTCGTTACCTGAGCGAGGGTAAAAAGAACAAGGAAATTGCAAAACTGCTCGACCTTAACGAAAAAACCATTAGTACTTACAAACTCAGGCTGCTTACAAAACTGCACGTCACCAATCTTGTTGACCTGGTAAACAAAGCAAAAACCCTGGACATCGTTTAAAGTTCAAACTAAACACTTAAGAACGGAAAAAACTATTACGCTACACGGTTAAATGTTTGCACCAAAAACACATTAGCAAAAGACAACAGGCGCTCCTTTATAAGGGGCGTTTTTGTTTTATCCCTTGAAAATACCGCAAAGTTACATAAAGAGATTTTACGTAGTGTAATCCAAAGATTGCTTCGTCGTTCCTCCTCGCAATGACGGGCGCGAGATACTTTTGGATTTAAAAAAACTGGCTGCGCAGCCTGCTTATTTTTCGGGAAAGGTAGTTGACGAGGGTATTGTAGTCATTGACCGCCATCAGTATTTCCATATTATCAGCATCTGGGCTTACCTGCATCTTAAGGTCCTGTATCAGCTTCCCTAACAGCAGCCATCTCAGGTCGATGATGTGCTCATTGGCATACGCCGAAACTGACATTGCCTTATCCTTGACCGGTATCTGTTTTTTCTCTTCCCATTCGTGGAGGCTGTATTTTTCGTCCTGCATAAAAATATCAGTGGCCACATATTGCAATTCTGAGGGTAGTGTGTTGAGGAAATTTTCCACGACAAGCGACTGGTTGGCAAGATAATGATCGATAATTGCTTTGTACAAATCTTTGAATACCGGATTGGTAAATTGTATCTCATCTTCCTGGAGATTCAGGTAGATGCGTTCGTATACCCTGTAGGTTTTGCGCTCTGTATCTTCATACTCTTTACCGAATTCGTCATATTTGATGTACACATCTTCAAAATCCTGTTCGGTGCCCCCATATAACAACAATATCTCGATAATCCTGCGTTCGAGGCCATCCAGTATGTCAACTTTTTCCTGTTGTGTAAAACCACTGTCGGTAACGGGTTTCATGACATGCTCCTTTTGCTCCTCCTTAAACTTCTTACCGGCATCGGCGATGTCTTTCTGGACGATCTGCGACAGCGTACTTACCAGCACCTGTTCGGATATATCCATAATGCGGGCTACTTCCTGCACATAGATCTCTCTTTGGATGCGGTCGGGAATTTTAGAGATACTGGTTACCATATCCCTGATAAGACCCGCTTTTTTAACAGGGTCGTTCTTGGCTTCGTCCATAAGGAGGCCGGCCTTGAATTGTATAAAATCTTTAGAATTATTCTCAAGGTAAGCAATCAGTTCGTCATGGGGCGTTTTTTTCGCAAAGCTATCGGGGTCATCGCCATCGGGGAAGGTACAGACCTTTACATTCATGCCTTCCTCGAGTATCAGGTCAATACCGCGGACAGAGGCCCGTAACCCTGCCGCATCGCCATCGAAAAGTACTGTGATGTTTTTGGTAAGGCGGTTGATGAGCCGTATCTGGTCGGGTGTCAGTGCAGTTCCTGAAGACGCCACCACATTCTCAATCCCTGCCTGGTGCATTTGTATCACGTCGGTATAGCCTTCTACCAGGTAGCAGTTGTCCTGTTTGGCAATGGCCTGCTTGGCATGAAAAATTCCGTAAAGCACTTTACTCTTGTGGTAAATCTCACTTTCAGGGGAGTTGAGATATTTCGCAGCCTTTTTATCATTGCTTAATATACGCCCGCCAAAGCCGAGCACGCGGCCCGACATGCTTTGTATCGGGAACATTACGCGTCCGCGGAAACGGTCGACTGTGCGGCCATCTTCACGCACAATGGTAAGGCCGGTTTTATCCAAATAATCCAGCTTATAGGCTTTGCCTAATGCTTCCTTACTAAAGGCATCCCACTCTTCGGGAGAATAGCCAAGCCCGAATTTCTTTATGGTATCGCCTGTAAAGCCGCGTTCTTTAAAATAAGAGTAGCCAATGGCCTGCCCTTCATCAGTATTCATAAGGGTATTGTGGAAATACTTTTGGGCAAATTCCGATACCAGGTACATGCTTTCCTTTTCGTTGGCCTGCTCCTTGTCTTCCTCGGTCTGCTCCGTCTCCTCTATTTCGATATTATATTTTCTGGCAAGGTAGCGAATGGCTTCGGGATAGGTAAAATGCTCATGCTCCATCAGGAAAGCTACGGAATTTCCTCCTTTGCCTGAACTGAAATCCTTCCATATCTGCTTTACCGGGGATACCATGAACGACGGTGACTTTTCGTTACTGAATGGGCTCAGGCCTTTCAGGTTGCTGCCTGCGCGTTTCAGGTTAACGAAATCGCCGATGACCTCCTCTACGCGGGCGGTTTCAAAAACGGTATCTATGGTGCTTTTGGATATCAAGGTTTTTCAGTTGCAAGGTTGTAAAGTTACAAAGTTTTCATGCTATTGCAATCCTTTGCCTTTTAGTTACCGATTAAATCCCTGTTAAAACAGTCCTCATTATAGTGGAAAGACTCTGTTACGAAAAACCCCAGATCGCTTTGGGCATACTAAAACAAAGGTAGAAAAAGAAGGCTATCACAAAGAAAACAAAAATGTAATTGCACTCCTTTACAGATGCCAGGCATAAGGATCCACTGAAAGAAGCCTCTACTTGGTAATAAGAAAATCTTTTAGGTAGTAAGGTTCAAAGTAAGCAACATCAACCGTGTCATTGTCTTTGAATTCGGAAAAAGATATTGCCGCCATTTCTGCCGAAGAGGGATAAACCACATCGTCGTGGTATATAAAACGCGGCGCACTTAAAAATTCACGGCATTTAGCTGCGCCATCACCAACGAGGTGGATAACATCTTCTGTCTCGTCAAAAAAACCTTCTGTGATGATTTCCGCCTTCGTCTCCCTTAGCTTGTGGTAGCCGCTGTCAAAAACAGCTGTGTAGGCCTCCATACGGCGTGCATCAATCATGGGGATAATAACGCCATCCTGCACATTTATTTTTCTGGCAAGCAGTTCAAGCGTATCTACAGCAATTAATGGGATGGATAGCGCATAGCAAAGGCCTTTCGCTGCCGAAACGCCAATCCGTAGGCCTGTATAAGATCCCGGACCCATGCTTACTGCAACGGCATTAAGCTCTTTAAATGTAATTCCGGCTTTCTGCAGGGCTTCTTCTATAAATACATGGAGTTTTTCGGCATGGGCATATCCTTCGCCGGCATATTCCAGGAGTGATATGGCAGTACCGTCTTTGGCAATACACACTGAGCAGTTTTTGGTTGCCGTTTCAATATTTAAAATAAAACCCATTCCTTTATTTAGCGTCTTTGTCTTTAGGCTTCGTCTTTACCTTGTCGTTCGGGCTAAGGTCTTTGGTTACCGTAGCATACGGCCCTGTAATTACTTCGTCCCCTTTCTTAAGGCCGCTTAGTATCTCGATGTTAGTGTCATCCTGTATACCGGTAGTTATCGGCCTTAGTACAGCTTTATCGCCTACTTTGATATACACACACTCATATTTTTTCTCTACAACGCCTGTTTTCTGTTCTTTCTCTTTTTCTTCAAGCTCTTTTACCACATCTTTTTTAACCGAAGTAGTATCCGATTTTACCACAACCGAGCTGATAGGCACTGACAGGATATTTTCTTTCCTTTCGGTAATGATGTCTACTGTTGCGGTCATACCCGGCCTGAACGGCGAATAATTTGACGGTTTGCCTTTGGTCATATCCTCATACGACTCTTTCAGTATCCTCACTTTTACTTTAAAGTTGGTTACCTGGTCGGCAGTAAGTTCGCTGCTTGCCGAATTTGATATGCTGGTTACCACACCTTTGAATTTCTTTTTCAGGTAGGCATCCACCTCTATATTGGCCTCATCGCCAATTTCTATCTTTACAATATCGTTCTCATTCACATCCACTTCCACTTCCATGTTATTGAGGTTGGCCACCCTCATGATCTCGGTACCGGTCATTTGCTGGGTACCTACAACACGTTCGCCCGGTTCAGCATCCAGTTTAGAAATAGTGCCGTCAACCGGTGCATATATCGTAGTCCGGTTCAGGTTGTCCCTTGCTTCGGTCACTGTAGCGCCGGCGCTTTGAACATTAAAATAAGCCGACTGTTTGGACGCCTGTGCTACCTCGTAGGCCGACACCACTTTGTCCCATTCGGCTTTGGATATGACACCTTTATCAAACAGGCGTTTGTTACGGTCGTAATTGGCTTTTGCCTCTTTCAGCTGTGCTTCAGTCTGGTTGAGTCCTGCCCTTGCAGTTGACAGTGAAGCTGAACTCCTGCTCACGCCCGACTCGTAAAGGTCCGGGTTGATGCGCACCAAGAGGTCGCCTTTTTTTATGGCCTGCCCTTCTTTAACAGGAAGATCTATGATCTCTCCCGAAACCTCCGAAGATATTTTTACTTCAACTTCCGGCTGCACTTTTCCTGTAGCCGAAACGGTTTCCGTTAATGTTATCTGGCTCACAACTGCGGTCTCCACTTCCTTGCCCTCGTCTTTAGCGCCAATTTTACCGGTTGATTTAAGCACAACCAGCAAAACAACCAAGAGTACAAAACCGCCTAATAAATAGTAAATCGTTTTTTTTGACATAATCTTTATTTTTGTGAAATTCGAGAGATTGGTATCCCAAAGTAAAACTCCAGGATCTTGATCCTGAATATATAATCGTATTTTGTGCGCAATACCTCCGACTGGGCATTAACCGAAAGCGTCTGGGCCTGATTGAGGTCGAATACATTGATAAGCCCCACTTCATACCTTTCCTGCGCATAGGTAAGCGCTTCTGTACGCGCCTCTGCAGCAGATACCGCAGCATCATACGCTTTCAATGCGCCCTGGGCATCGGTATAGGCAGTATATACATTCCTTTCAAGGTCGAGTTCGCGCTGCTCCAGTGTTATTTGCGAACGCTCCAACTCTATCTTAGTGCGCTCAACATTATTCTTAACAGTAAAGCCATTAAAAATAGGCACATTAAGCCCTACCCCGAAAGAGTGCCCTTTATTATCGTTAAACTGGTCCAGTATCGGTGCATACCTACCCAACACAGGCACATAATTATCCTGTAACACCACCTGGTTCGTACCATCTACAAAGCCGACTACCGATGTTGGCTGGCTTACACTCTGCGCAAAGCCAACAACCCTGTCGGAATACGCAGCACGCGTGGTCAGGCTGTAAAACCCGCTTATTGTTGGCTGGTAGGCTCCCCTGGCTATTTTTACATCTTTTTCGGCTACTTCAACATTGGTCTTCGCGATCTTTAGTTCCGTCCTCAGTTCCTTGGCTTTATTGTATATGGTTGACGGGAGTTCCAGCAATATCGGCTCATCCTTCACCTCATAGTCAGCGTCCTCTGTGTCGAAATTCAGGAAATCATCGAGCTGCATCAGTTGCGCGAGGCTCAGTTTCGAAATTAAAAGTGTGTTTTCGGCGGCAATCTTTTTTTGGTTGTCAGCAGCTACCGTGGCTTTTACATCGAGGAGGTCACCCCGCGGCACTGCACCACCTTCTACCAGGTCCTGGATGCGCTCCATCTGCCTGTTATCAAAAGCCAGCTGCTGCTCCTGTACTTTAAGGTTCTCTTTATTGAAAAGCACCTGCAGGTAAGCATTGGCTACATTAAGCGCTACGTCTTCCTGCATTTTTACCGTTTGGTATTGCGCCGAAATAATGGCGAGGTTGGCTCTCCTTAAACGGTTTTGGTTCTGAAGTCCATTATAGATATCCACACCCATATTAAGCCCTAAGGACGTAAACTGGGTAGTTTGGTTTTGCAAAAGGCCGGTTGTAATGTTCTGGTTAAGACCTATGTTCCAGGAGTGGGAACCCTGTAGATTGGCAGTAGGCAAAAAAGCGCCGGCAGCATCTTTCTTTGTTACATTAGCCAGCCTCGCATCAAGCTCGGTCAACTTTATCGAAATGTTATTTTTCAGCGCATATTCAACACATTCCTGCAATGTCCATTTCTTTACCTGACTGTAAGCATTATCAGCAAACAGGGCAAAAACAAATATAAATGCAACGTAAAGCTTGCTTTTCATAGGCTGTGTCGGGAATAGTTTACAAATTTATCAAAATATATAACGCAGTCATTCACAATATATTTTTATTAGACGCTTTCGTGTTAAAATTGTTACGAAAAATAATATTAATTTTGCGGCAAATTTACAACATCATCACCATGAGGCCACTACTATTTGCTACATTATTTTCATTGGTACTATTATTTTCAGGATGTTCGACAACCAAACAAATTGAAGCGTTGAAACCGGAACCGGGAAACACGACCGATGTGGCTTACCAATCGGCCACATCATTCATCAACCTCCCAGTAAGCATGACTATTGCCGATGTGGAAACGCAGGCTAACAAATTGCTGGCCGGCCTTATATATGAGGACAACAATATCGATGATGACAAGATTTCCATGAAAGTATGGAAAACCGCTCCCATAAAATTTTCTGAACAAAAAGGCAGGCTACAGTCGGTAATACCGATCAAGGTTACTGCCAATGTAAAATACGGGACGTCGGCGCTTGGACTGGATCTGTATGACACACGCGAAGTAAACATGGATGCCGTGATAACCTTCAGCAGCAAAATAGGCTTGTCTAACTGGAAAATGACAACCAATACCACCATCGAATCACTCGAATGGAAAGAGAGCCCTACCGTTACTATTGCCGGAAAAAAAGTAGCGATTACCTACCTTATAAATCCGGCGATAAAGCTATTTAAGACTAAAATAGAATCTGAGCTGGACAAATCGATTACCAAAGTTGCCGACTTTAAGCCTCAGGTGTTGGCTGCACTTGAAAAACTAAACACCCCTTACCTTACCAGCGAGCAGTATGAAACGTGGTTTACCCTTAACCCGGTGGAACTGTATGTAACGGATGCCGTATTATCTAAAAAGCAGATTACAATGAATATGGGCCTGAAATGTACCATGGAAACCCGCGTGGGTGAGCAGCCTAAAAAGACGTTCAAAAAAGAAAATGTAGTACTGAAAGCGGTTTCGACCATGCCGGACAAGATAGACGTGGTTGTGGCTGCTGTTTCGACTTACGATAGCGCTTCGAAGGTGATCACAAAAAACTTCCAGGGACAGGAGTTTGGCGACGGCAAAAGGAAAGTAACCGTACAGAAGGTAGACCTGTGGAGCAAAGACGGCAAGATGATCATTGCGCTCGATATGACCGGAAGCATCAACGGCACCATTTACCTGACAGGATATCCTAACTATAATTCGGTTACCAAAGAAATTTACTTTGACCAGATGGATTATGTGCTGAATACCAAAAGCGTGCTGATGAAAACCGCCAACTGGCTTGCCGAAGGCTATATCCTGAAAAAGATACAGGAAAGCTGCCGTTATTCTATTAAGCAAAACCTTGAGGACGGCAAGAAAAACCTGCTGCCCTACGTTACCAACTACTCCCCTATACCGGGTGTGTTCGTAAACGGCACCCTTAATGACTTTGAATTCGATAAAGTGGAGCTTACCAATAATGCAATCATAGCATTTATAAAAGGATCGGGTAAGATGGATTTGAAAATAGACGGGATGAAATAGTTTAGTTTTCAGTCACAGTCGCAGTTTTCAGAGCCGGTGAAAAAGAATGTGGATTCGGCGGATTTTTTCGTGAGCTTTCATTGCGAGGCACGAAGCAATCTTTCCAGGTTTACTGGTCAATGAACGCCGGAAGAAAGATTGCCGCGCTCCATTCTTCCGCTCGCAATGACAGGTACACTCATATTCCTAAGCAGAATGTTTTACCTCTAAACTTCGATTGTGACTATGTCTAAACCTCCGCTTTTTTCTTCCTGCGCAGCCTGTACACAGCATAGCCTACCAGCGCAACAAGCAGATAAGGAAGTACCATAAGGTACACGATACCATCATTTACCGATTCTGGTTTAATACCGCCATCATTGCTCTCCAATGCGGCACGACACATCGCACATTGCGCATTAGCCAGTGCAGAGAAAAATAGCAATACGGCTACAGGTAAATATTTAGCTTTAAAGCTCATATTAATGGGTGTAATATGGCGAGATCATCAGATACACGATCACGCCGGTTATGGCAACGTACAGCCATAGTGGGTAGGTAATGCGGGCCAACTTTTTATGCCTTTCAAAATTACCGGTTATAGCCCTTACATAGGTTATAAGAACAAAAGGGATAATGATAACCGATAAGGCAATGTGCGTAAGCAGTATAAAGAAATACACATAGCGCATAACGCCTTCACCTCCGTAGGGTGTCGAATCGGCCGTCATGTGGTAGGCCACATACATTACAAGAAACGCAACTGAAAGGCCGATAGCAAACTTCATCAGGTTCTCGTGGAGTTTTTGTTTCCCATTTTTCACCGCCCATACTGCTGTAACCAAAACAATGGCAGTAGCACCGTTTATCGCGGCATAAATGGGAGGCAGGAAAGAAAGTGGCTGCACATCATAACCAAGGTCCTTTAACTTCACCTTGAAAAGCACTGCAACCGCTATGGGGATCACAACCGATAACAGGATGATCCAGACGTTATATTTTTTCTCCGCGTTCTTGTTGACTGTATTTTCCATTATTCTTCGAGTAGTTTCTTAATGTCTTCTTTTATGGCTTTCACGCCCGGCTCTTCAAGCCCATCGTAATACAATATAGGGTTACCATAAGAATCTTTACGACTCCTGATGTTTCCTTCCTTATCAATAAGCGCAAACATACCCGAATGTTCAAAGCCCCCTGGCACATTAGGGTTCTTGCCTGCATAAAGCTTGAACTCTTTGGCAAGGTTAAAAATATAATCCCTTTCACCGGTAAGGAAATGCCAGTTGTAATGCTTTACGCCCAGCTTATCGGCATGTTCTTTCAATACCTGTGGGGTATCGTGCTCCGGGTTTATCGTGATCGAGGCTACCCCGAATTTTGGGTTGCCATAATACGCATCCTGCAATGTGAGCATGTTCTGATTCATCTTTGGGCAGATCGTAGGACATGTTGAAAAAAAGAACTCGACTACATATACCTTCCCTAGATAATCTTTATTAGATATTTTTTTGCCATTTTGGTCGGTCAGCGCAAATTCAGGTACCGGGCCAATAGTATCAAGGTCGGATTTTTGGAATTTTGCGACTATTTTAGGCACTGCCCAAATACCAAAGATCAGGATGATGAATGACACGCCTATGTACGAGTAGGATTTCTTTTTCATTATATTTCTCTTTTAACACCTTTCAGGGTGTCATTTTTTCGTAGCGCAAGGCGGTATTCCCTAAGCAGGATCTTTACATCATCAGTCATTTCGTTGTGCAATTCGGCCGCTGAGAAAGAATTATAGCTGTCTTTGAATTCGTTTTCACCACTCTTTTTATTCTTCCCTTTCCTTCCCCTGAGGCTGCGGTCTTTATCCAATATAAAAATATTATACGTTGAAAGGTCAGGCCCAAGCGGCTCACGCACTTTTAAGGAATTATAGAATGTAGTGATATCCTGTGGCTGGGCAAATATAAATTTCCAGCTTGAGATATCACCCATCAGCTTCAGTTCGGATGTAATTTCTTTTACCTCTTCCTGCGCGCCGTCGGGAACAACCATAAGGAGTTGGAAATCGGTAAAATCCTTGTATTTGTTATTTATTTTTTGGTTGATATTAAAGATGGTTTCTTTCTTCTTACGGATGTCTTTTCCCAAAAAGCCGACAATAGTTATTTTCCCTTTAAGATGAACGGATTTTTCGTCCAAAGTTTTTCCCGCAGGAGCTTCGGCTACGTTTTTTGTTATAACAGGAAGAAACAGTGAATTATGCTTTGCCATAGAAAAATAAACATACATGGTAAGAGGCAGTACGAGCAGTACAATGAGAACAATCTTTCTTTTCATGGTAAAGGAAATTTCCTATGCAAAAATAAAAAAAAGGCGGGTTAAAAACCGCCTTTTTATGAATAATATATTTTTAGAATATCCACTTATAATGAGAGTGCTTAAACACCTCATGGATATAATCGCCTTCTATAAGAATGATAAACAATAAATACAATACTAAGAATACAACCGGCAATACTACCGACCATTTAAGGCTGTTTTTTTCACCTTCGATGTGCATGAACGCCCAAACGATGTAGTAGGCTTTAACGACTGTAAGGATAATGAACAGCCAGTTAAGGATATTCATATGAAGAAGGTTGGTCATGTGGAGGGCCGGCGGCTTCATGATACCAAGTATAACCTCAATGATAGTTATAACAGACAGAAGTCCGAAAACAAACCAGATCCTTTTTGTATTAGATTCGTGCGAATGTGCCATTTTGCTTAAATTTTAATAATTAAACCAGGTAGAAGAAGGTGAATACGAATACCCAAACTAAATCCACAAAGTGCCAGTATAATCCGATTTTTTCAACCATCTCGTAGCTTCTCCTTTTCTCATAAGTACCCAAAAGCACGTTGAAGAAAATAAGGATATTAAGCATAACTCCTGTAAATACGTGGAATCCGTGGAAACCTGTAATGAAGAAGAAGAAATTGGCAAACAACTTATGGCCATACTCGTTCCTTATAAGATTGGCACCTTCAACAACAATTGTTGCATCGGCAAGCCTCTTTACAGATTCTTCCCTCGACAATACCGTTTTCTTTTTGTCCTTGGTAAGCATCTCTGTCCTTACAAGAAGGTTTGGATGTGCTTTAAAGCCCTCTACTACTTCCTGTACAGTATAGCTTGGCAATGCCGGCTCTTCCTTGAACCATATACCCTGGCTTTTTATTTTCTGTACCCTGTCCGTATGTATATCTGCAGCGAAATCAGCAAGGGCTACCCTTTTACCGTTAGCATCTACAAACTGAAGTATAGAACCGCCTCTTGTTTCAACAGCGCCATATTCGCCTTTGATGAAGTTTTTCCACTCCCATGCCTGAGAGCCAAGGAATATAAAACCGCCGATGATGGTAAGCACCATATAAACGGCAACTTTTGTTTTTTTCAAGTGATGGCCTGCATCTACAGCAAGTACCATGGTTACTGATGAAAAGATAAGGATAAAAGTCATGAAGGCTACATAGTACATCGGGGCATCAACACCGTGCATAAACGGAAAGTGATTGAACACCTCATCGGCTATTGGCCACGTTTCAATGAATTTGAACCTCGAAAAACCATAAGCCGCAAGAAAGCCTGAGAAAGTAAGAGCATCTGATACAATGAAAAACCACATCATCAGTTTGCCATAACTTGCACCCATCGGCTCATTCCCGCCGTCCCATGTTTTACCTGTAGTAGCTGTTGTAGTAACTGTCGCTGCCATATAAAATTGTTAGGTTAAAAAGTTTTCAAATTTACATTTTTTTTCCATTAATAGAAATAGAAAAACAAAAACAAATAAACCCATAAAATATCGAGAAAGTGCCAAAACATTGCACCTAACTCTAATCCAAGGGTTTGAGACTTATTGTATTTTTGTTTAAAATGATTATAAATTACCACCAAAAGCACTACAAGGCCCGCAAAAAGGTGCGCAAGATGCACTGTAATAACGATATACAGAAACGACGTAGTCACCGTACTCTCGGGCCCGGTAAAGAAATATCCGCTTTTTATCACTTGGTCAAAGCCATAAAACTGCGCTGCAACAAAGCCCAAACCCAGTGCAAGCGTAAGCAAAAGCCAGAATGATGTAGCGCTCCTGTCGCCTTTTTTTATTGCCATCTTGGCAAGGTGGAAGGTTACACTGCTCGCAATGATCAAAGCAGTGCTTATCATAAAGGCGTCCGGCAGCACAAAATCGTTAAGCCAGTCCGGCCTTGAGGTACTCACCACATAGGCGCTTGTAAGCCCAGCAAACATCATAAACATGCTCACCATACCAAACCAAAGGAGCATCTTTTTAGATTTCTCCGTCCTTTGGGTATATTCTTCGATTGTCATCATAATTACCTGATAAATTTATCTGCTACTAATATTACCTGCATCAGCGAAATATACGACACGCTAACCAGCATGAGCTTTTTCGCCGCAGGGCCATCCATTTTATTGTATAGTTTTACTGCATATACGAGCATCCACAAGCCCAGAAGGAATACGATCACTGCCGACACGATACTCAATTTCAGCTCTCCTGTAAACCCGGTAACCGGGAGCAGGGAAGCCACAATGAGCCACACGGTGTAAAGAATGGTTTGCAACGCCGTTTTTTTGTCCCTCTTCCCTGTGGGAAGCATGAAGAAGCCTGCCTTTTCATAATCCTCAAATAAAAACCAGCCAATAGCCCAAAAATGCGGGAACTGCCAGAAAAACTGTATAAGAAACAGCGTGCCTGCCTCGATACCGAAATCGTTGGTGGCCGCTACCCATCCCAGCATGAAGGGTATTGCACCCGGGAAGGCTCCTACAAATACTGCAAGAGGGGTTATAGTTTTCAGAGGTGTGTAAATGCTTGTGTAAAGAAAGATCGAGATAGCACCGAACATTGCTGTTTTAGGGTTAATGCTATATAGTATACCGATGCCAAGGATGGTAAGTGCCGAACCGAGGATAAAGGCGTTCTTAACCGACATTTTTCCTGACGGAATAGGGCGGTTTTTTGTCCTGTCCATGAGGGCATCGAGGTCTTTCTCTATGATCTGGTTAAAAACATTCGATGCGCCAACCATGCAGTAGCCACCAATGGTAAGCAGTATAAGTGTAACCCAGCTGAATGCATGCTCATCTGATACGCCAAGCAAGTAACCCGCAACAGAGGAGAACACCACGCTGATAGCGAGCCTTGCCTTTGTAATAGCGGTAAAATCAGAAAAAATCGATTTTATTGAAATCGGGGTTTGTGAAGCGTTCAAAATGATTTTCATTGGGTTTTCAAAAACTGGTGCAAAGATACTCGAAAAAAAAGTTTTCTTCAAAGAGAATGGTGGTAAAAGAAAGTTTCCATTATTTCGTATAAAACATCTAAATAATTAAACCTACATTTAACATCACCCCAATTTAAAATAAATTTTCCAGCCTTTAGTATTTACTATTTAAGGCAAAGCCTTTTGATTGAATTTAATGCGACCCTCACATTGGCTGTCATAGCACTTTGTATTTGTGTATACTGCTCATTTGTAAACACCTTTCTCACCTTTTCGTTCCAAACCGCCGGCAGAGTACCAACAGATGCAAATATACTATCCTCCTCTTCTTTAGAATGGACGTAATTATAGTATCGGTAACTAACAATGCCGTCTTTAAATATGTATTCAAAATCAAACGCTATCCATCCGGCAGGTTTATCGTCATCATCTACAAGGTAGTGATAAGTCCAACTTCCTTTTACGAACGCACCGTCTTTTGCATCGCTTTCATTTTCAGTAGCCGAAAGTATCTCAAAGAGTGGTACATCTTCCTGAAGGCACCTACAAGCCTCAAAATTATCTTTGTCTGCACCTGTTAACGTGCCAACGAACAGAACATTACCACTGGAATCTGCCGATAGCGTTTGCGCCATTGCCGAAAATGTTGTGAGAAAAAAATACAATAATAAAATCGTTTGGCTTTTAGTTTTCATTAATAATTCTTAATAATTATGACTTAAATTAATTTACCCTTTATACATCCCATCTTTTCAAAGCATTGTTAAATTTAATAATAATTTTTATTTGCCACGCAACCTTTCGCATTTCCCTGCATCTTATAAGTGTAATGACTCCATTAGGTTGTTTATCATCGTTGTTACGAAAAAGAAAATTCGTTTGAAAAATTGCTATGAAAACGAGAGCCTTCCCCGAAACGGGAAGGTTTTTTTTATGCACTAACCAGGCCCCCTAACCCCAGAAGGGGGAACTCCGCTCTTGCCGGTAAACCGACAGAACTTTACAAAAGCATAAAACAGTACGAAGGAAAGATTGCCCCGCTCCGTAAACTGCGCCCGCAATGACGGAACGTGTGAGATTGAAAACTGTGATTGCGGCTGAAAACTTAATATCCTCCACTACCCTCTTCACCTTCAGCAATGGCTTTCGCTGATGACGTACCGATGCGCTTAACGCCAAGTGATATCATCTCTACGGCTTCGTCATAGGTGCGAACACCGCCTGCGGCTTTAACAGCAAGTGGAAATGCATTCTCAAGCATGAGCTTTATGGCAGGCAGGGTTGCGCCATTTGGTTTTCCTTCTTCCGTTTTGTAAAATCCTGTAGATGATTTTACAAACACCCGGCTATAGTCGCTTTCTTCAAAATGGGTGAGCACCACATTTTTTATAAGGGCGCTGAGCTGAACGATCTCGTGCTCGTTGAGCGCCGCTACTTCAATGATCCATTTTACTATCTTACCGTGGGCCAGGCCTACCCGTGTACATTCGAGTACCTGCTTTTTAATGGCATTGCCTCCCTCCGATTTAAACTTTTCATAATCCAGCACAAAATCAAGATCATCTGCACCATCGCTGATCGCGGCTTCTGCTTCGGCCAGTTTGCTTTCAAGCGGGTTGTTGCCCTGCGGGAAGTCGATAACAGTGCCTACCGTTACGGCAGAACCCGCCGCAACGATCATTTCTTTAGCCATGGCAGCCATATCCGGGCGCACCATAACCAACCTGAAATTTTCATCTATCGCTTCCTGCACCACCTTCTTTACCACCTCGCGGTTTTCTGCTTCGGTAAGACCGGCCTGTGCTGCGGTTTTCAAATAGGTCGAATCCAAATAGTGTCTTATATCCATAATGCTTTAAAATGATAATCCCCAACTAATAAGCCGGGGATTTTTTTTTGAAATGTCTTTTTTGATAGCGCCACAAAACAAAAACCGCTATTGCGCTTCCTGTAGTATTAGCTATGGCATCTACAACATCAGGAGTCCTTTCTTCTGTAAAGAGGCCCTGGCATATTTCCATAATGATGCCATAACTGACAGCGATGATAAACGCCCACATCCTCCTTTTGCGAACATCTGATATTTTCAGTGTCCTGAGGCCGTAGCTCCAGAGTATTGTAAACACAAAATAAAAAGTAGCGTGAAGCACTTTGTCCTTATTGGGCATCTGTATCTTCTGCAGTTCACCAAAGTTGTCATTGCTCACTAAGCATGCAACCGTAATAAACAGTGTCCAGAAAATTGCTGCCCAAAAGTATTTATTACGCACCTATCAGTTCCCTGTATTGTTCGCTGCTCAACAATCCTTCTACTTCAGAAGCATCGGATATTTTTACTTTCACCATCCAGCCATCACCATAAGGGTCGGCATTCACTTTTTCAGGGCTGGATTCAAGGGAGTCATTAAATTCAATGATCTCGCCGGAAAGCGGCAGGAACAGGTCGGAAACTGTCTTTACAGCCTCCACAGTTCCAAAAACCTCATCTTTATCCAGTGTCTGGTCGAGTGTTTCTACCTCAACATATACAATGTCACCCAATTCTTTCTGGGCAAAATCGGTAATGCCTACTATAGCTGTATCGCCTTCTATTTTAACCCATTCGTGGTCTTTCGTGTACTTTAAATCTGCCGGAATATTCATGTGTCGTTAGTTTGTTTGTTTTAGCAAATGTATGTTTTATCAGATAAACTATAAAATGTTTTTTTGTCTTAATTTCCGAAATTATACCGCAGCGTAAACCCTGAACGGATATTTGTAAGCGGATAGGCTGTAGATATTACCGGTTTGGAGAATGAATGGTCGTAGAAGAAGATCGCTGTCAGGTTTTTACTGAAGGCATAATCTGCGGTAAGCTTAATCGACCATATATTCTGTCCTCCACCCAACTGGTTGTTGTCATAATCCAGGTAACGCACAATTGTTGAATTCCTCCTCAACGAAAAATCAGCCTTAATATTAATATCGCTCCTGATCACATTGCTCGCGTTATCGGCCAGGCTAGAGTTGATGGTTACATCCTTGATGCGGTATCCCAGCCCAACTATGTACTCATTGCCCTTCACCTCTGTAAGCAGGTTATTATCAAAACTCATATTGAGTGTTCGGTCTTTCCTTATTTCGGCAAGTATCTTTATTGAGTTCTTCATCTCCAAATCAACACGTATAAGCGGATTGAACTGCTCCGACAAGTTGACATTCGAAATAATATCTTTAGTATAGAAATTACCTACACCGTTGTTGTCCTGCCCATTCGGGTTTTCGGTGTACTCAAAGTTCGACCTGTAGGAGTTGATGTTATAATGCGATGAATAACTATGCTGAAGTGAGAAGCGCTTAAACTTGTCCTTAAAGAATTTGTAACGCATCAGCCCCGTATATTTTATTATCCAATTTGGCAGCGGGATATTCCTGAAGGGATTGGTTGAAACCTTTCCTGCATCCTGCCCGGAATAGGCAGCAATGAACGATGGGAGCAATACTGCCTGGCTGTTTCGCCCAAAACCTACCGGATAGCCCGCATTGGCATCGGCAAAACCACCGGTTCCATCGGCAGTGTAGCGCGGAATCGGGGCGCCACCATAACGCTGTTCGGCAAGCCTGTTCGCTATTACCAGCCTGTTGTCCCTCATAGCATCAAAGGCTTCAGACCCGTTTACGTCGCTTGCACTGAAAGCCGTTTTGATGAGTATCGTCGATATCATGAAATTGCCATACGTATAAGGCGAAAGTGCCTGATACCTGTTTATTCCCGAAGTTTCGTCGTAGGCATCAAATTGTTCCGAGTGGTTTTCAGAATAGGTCCTGTCGGCACTCAGGTCAATCTTAAAATCA
The DNA here is from genome assembly GCF_038289855.1 of Flavobacterium arundinis. Lineage (NCBI taxonomy): Bacteria > Pseudomonadati > Bacteroidota > Flavobacteriia > Flavobacteriales > Flavobacteriaceae > Flavobacterium > Flavobacterium arundinis. The sequence goes on along the minus strand of NZ_JBBYHR010000009.1, from coordinate 178,386 downwards.
GGAAACAGGTCCATAGACGCCGTAAGATTCAGCTGCTTAGTTGTTGTCTGTGTAAAGTTTTGGTTAAATTCGCTATAGTTGGTCAGGTAGCCGTTACTGGCTGCCTGGTAACGAATATCGTCATCCTGGCTACCAAATACAAACCCCAGGCTAGGCTTGGTCGTGCCCAGGAACCCTATACCCGGCAGGAAGCCCGGTAGCGCCGTACCACTGGTCTCGGTATAGTTTACCTGTATGTTCTTCACACTGGTCAGCACTCCAATAAGGCCGTTTACAAACACGTTGCCTTCTGTTGCCGGTTTTGGCGCAGCGGTCACTTTCTCACCCGGTTTCGGGGCAGGTTTTGGCGCTGCATTTTTAGCGGCAGGCTTTTTAGGGCCAAGGCCTACATATTTGTATAGCAGGTCCATATTCAATGTTGTGTTGAGCTTGTGCGAACTTGAGTTTTGCAGCATATTACCCAACTGAAATACTGTATCGTCTATACCGTCTCCATTCGTATCCCTGGACACCGAAGACAGGGCATCGGTAGAACGCTGCCAGTTAAAGGTTCCGTTATAAGTGTATGTAGATTTCAGGAAGCTTAGTGCCGGAAGCTTGCTCAACGGCAAATCGTAGTTGACTACAAACTGCTGCGTGTGCGAGTTGGCCTCACCTGTATCCCAGAAATCCTGCCATATAGTATATTCCTGAATCGGCATATTGTTTTCATCAAGATAGTTCCTTACGATGTTACTGGTGGAAACTGCATAGTTAAATTTCAGCGCCTTGGTAATGTTATAATTAAAGCCGTACTGGTAGTTAAAGAAATAATTCCTCCTATATAACGGGTTGATAGGGATACCTTCTACATCAACGTTCCTGTACTGCTGCCTGTTGAACTGCCGTATGATATTCGAGCTGAATGAAAGGTTTGAAGGCAGGTAGTTGAAGTTAAAATCACTCAACAGCTTCCAGTAGTTGCTTTTTTTCATGAAACCGGTATTCTTGAATGGCTCAACCGGCTTATTCTGGAAGGCATAATTATAATCTGCCGAAACCCTTACCTGCTGGTCTACCAGGTCCTCTATCTGGTAATCGTGGTGTTCGGTCTGGTTATAAGAATAGGACAGCGTTACGTTTTCAGGGTCATAAACGTGCTGCTTCTGCTCCGGCGCCCTTTCTTTCTTCACACCTATAAAGTTGATACTTGTCCTTTTTGTATAATCAATAGCCCTGTCCCTGAGGTTGTCCCTTGTAGCCTGGTCGGCAGTTTCGTTTATCAGCTGCTCGAGGCGTACGTCCTGCTGGAACGGATCATACTCCGGTGTAATAACCTGCTCACCAACACCGTAGTTGAACGGCAGGTTCACATGCCAGCTTTTCGGCAGCAATTTTCCAAGGGCGAAGTTGGTCACAAGGTCATATTGCTTCATATCTTCCCTGCTTCGCTCATTAGGGCTTTGCTCTATTGTACCGAAACCTATAGTACTCATCCTTCCGGTAGCCGATATCGTTGCAAAATCTGCAAAATTGGTATCCATGCTCGCTATAGCAGCCATACCACCTTTGGTATCCATGTCAGAAAGGCGCATCTCATTAAACCAAACTTCCCCGCGAAGATTCCTTGCCATAGGGTCGGTCAGCTTATAGCCATTTTTTACACCGAGCATCAATGTCCTTACATAACCGAAATTCGGGTTACCTTTTATGGCTACCGTCATCCTGTCGTCAATGTCGCGGTAATATATACCGTTTGCATCCGGTTGTCCGGCCACGCCATTCAGCACGTCTATCTTTAATCGCGTAAGCGCATCGAGCGATATTTCTATATTATTGCTTTCCGGCCAAATCTGGTCTTCGGAAACAGCATTCAGCGGAGTTACGTCCAGCTTCATCTCTACCTGGTAGAAGTTATCGGTAAAGTCATTACCAAAACGAAGGAATGCTTTCATTTCGCCACTTTGCAGGCCATTCGGTTCCGGACTATCAGAATCATTATCCGATGAAAGCGCTTCAGCATGAAGGAACATCCTTAGTTTTTTATACTGCCGCATATCCACATTCACGCTTTTAAATACCGCACGGGCATCATCCGGCTCAAGGCCTTTACTGTTCGATGTAGAGCCATCGGTAGAATATACCCGCAACGACAATGCCTGCTCGTTCTGGTTGATTACCGCATTGTTGTTATACAATTGCTCCCTCTGAACACCGGGAGGCGATTTATAAGGTATTGGCTGCCTGTCTCCATTTTCCTGAACATTCAGGGCTACAACATCAAAGCCTGTATTATCGGTGGTGGCATCCTCATTATTATCCGGCTCGGCATCAAGTGAGTTTACATACCTCCTCCACTCGCCCCTTACAAGGTCCAGCGCACCAAAACGAAGGGTAACATCGCTGCTAAAGCCCCTTACGATCATCCTCATGAAACGTATCGAACGCACACTGCTGATACCGCCTACAGAAACAGCCCCTGCTCCCTGTACCGGTACTTTATACAACAGCCACCTTCCGGTTACGTTGCCGGTACCGTCTGCCTTTTGAACATTAAATGGCCTTTCATCCACTACATACCCCTGGCCCGGGATTACACCGGGTACCATTGGTATTTCATATTTAAAATAGGCATCAATGGTGTTCATTGTGTTGTCCCTGTTGATGTCCTCAACGTCAGGCAACGTGGTATTGCCCCTGTTGTTGTTGCCTACATCTACCGGCGAGTTACCTTCGGTACCGTTATAATTTTTATATCGATCTAATACGTTTCCTGTAGCGCTTAAGAAAAACTGGTAGTTATCTGCGGATGGATCGGGATAAGCACCAAATGCGGAGAATTGTGCCGCCTCCTGGTCATCAGCCAATCCGTCAAAGCCCACATCCTGTACGCCACGGTTGGCAGAATCGGTATCAAAAGCATAGATAAGCGATTGCGATACCGGCACTTTACCCCATACCGATGCAAAGGTAGGCTGGTTGCCTGCTGCTTCCGGAAGCCCGTTCTCGTACTGCTTCCTGTTGTCTTTTAATATATCTTCAGAAATTTCACCTAAGTTAATTTCAAGTGTACCTGTATTGGTAGCAGGTGTGGCATCGGTACCGTCATAAGGGTCCATCACCCAAAACTGGATGTACTCCACATTGGTCTGCTCAAAATTCGTTGAGTTGATTGCGCGCATGATGCCTCCCCAGTTTTGCACTGCCTGTGCCTGTGTAAAGCCATTGGTAGGCGCCGCAAGCGGGTTGTAGTTATATGGCCCCCTTTCCTGAGGATAGTAGCTAAGGTCAAGTGTGTTCACTACCCTGCTCTGGCCGGGCACTACATCCGTAACCGGATACAGCTCATCGTAGTACACACGCCTTGTCCTATTGGTCGAAATATCGCCCGCAGTGATACCGTCAGGGCGTGCACTTTCGGCATAAAAACTAGGGTCGATACTGTACCAGGCAAGCTTGGATCTTTTAAAACCGGAGTCAAGCACGTTCACATCAAATTCGCCGCCCAGCCCTACAGGGGCACTGGCCAACGACCATCCCTGTGCACCGCGCATATCTATATTGGTTTGCGAACCTTCAAAATCGTCCACATAAGTTGTTGCCTCCCCGTTAAACTGGTCGGCTTTAGAAGCATTAGGCTTCAGCATTGCTACCTCACCCCTGAAAGAGAAATTGGAAGGCACATCTGTATCCATATTCGGCAGCTTGTTTACCAGCCTGGTAAAGAAAGGCACCTCGGTAGAGAAAACAGTATTAAGCCCGAAGATCGTATTCCTTACCGACTCCTGTCCGTAATTGGTCTTTGTAGTAAATGGCCTCTCTGACATCGTTAAGACAGTACCCCCTATCAAAAACTTTTCGTTGAATTTATGCTCTATATTAAAACCGGCAAAACGCCTTGTCTGCTGCCCGAAAACCGCGTTGTTCTCTACAGAAACCTGGATCGGGGTATTGGATGCCTGAAGTGATGGGTCGAGTATCTGCACCATACCTGCCTGGTAGTTTACGGTATAGTCCTGGCCTTCTACCAAAACCCTGCCGCCCGCAGTTACCACAACCGAGCCCTGCGGCACGTTGAAGGCACCCAGCGGAATGCCATTAGCACTGGTCGATTTGAAGCGCCCTTTCAGCTGGAACTTGTTTTTCTGGCTGCTCTGTAATGCATCGGCCTGTGTACTCCTATACATGCTCCGGTACACATACTTCTTCTGGTTGGGGTTAAAGCTGCTCTCATCGGCATCCTGCTGGTAGGTTTCCGCATTGCTGGCATCAGCCAGCTTATCATACAGGTATTCACCAAAAGGCTCTACCGTAGTAAAGAAGATACGGCCATTCTGCGTGTCAATAGTAAGGCCGGGCACAAAATCGAAGAAACCGTCTCCACCTTCCTGCGGGTCATTAGCATAACTAAGCCTGTCCAGGTTAAAAACGCGCATCAAAGGCGTATCCGTAACAGGGCCTTCCTGATTTGGTGGATCAGGAAATGGATAAGGCGGCGAATCAGGGGTATTCGCAATTGTAGGTGCAGGTGTAATATAATTCAACGGGGATGGGTCGGTATACAATATGTTGAAACGGAAATCTTCCTGCGTAAGCTGGAACCCTCCCGGTATCTGGTATACGTTTTTCATCATCAGGTTCCAGGTAGGCTGTTCCACGCTGATAAGGTTACTCTTCAGCATCTTCAGCACAAGGCTTTGGGTAGCCGGCACCGGGGTTTCCGGTGTAGTGGTGTTGTCAACCACGGTAGCGGCAACACCATCGGTACCGAATTCACCCACCTGGTACACCTTGTCGCCAATGGTATATTGGTAGGCAACCGCAAGCACCTCATCATTGTTAAGCCTTTGGCTCAGGGAGATGTACCCCAACTGTGCATGGTATGTATATTCGCTTGCTGTCAGTTTCCTGGCATTTTCAAGTTTGGAATAATCGCGGCCTTCACTTGCAGTAAGGCCGCCGGTAAAGCTGTTATTGTTCAGTGTAACAATTTCCCGCACCGTCGAAGAAAGGAAACCTCCGGGAATGATCGTGGGGTCGAGCTTATTGTTACCATTGTCCGGAGGGCTGTTGGCCCCCACGTTAAAAAACGGACTGGTGGTTGGGTTATCCGCAAAACCTACCGATTCGTTGGTAATATCATCCGGACCCTGAACCCCTACCTCTACTACGGGGGCCTCACCTAAATCCTGTATCGCTACGATATTCCGGGAGTTGTTTTCGGCGGCATTTATCCTGTTCTGCTTATTGGTTACCCAAACCTCAATACGGGTTATCTGTACGCGGCTGTCGATAAGCGGGTAATTACGCAATGAATAGTTGTACTGGTTCCTGAAATACTGCGAAAGGAAAAAGTGCCTGTCGTTATCATATTCAAGACCGAAAAGTGAAAATTCCTGTATAGTACCACCGCCCTGAGCCGTTACAGTCTTGGTTTGCGATTTCTGCTCGGAGAATATACCTGTAAGCGTGGTCTTGCCAAACTGTAGCGCCATCTTAACACCAAAAAGGCTCTGTGCTCCCCTTACCAACGAGTTGGAAAGCGGAAAGCTCACATTACCTATTTCTATCTTTTGGAGGATGTCATCTTCTGTAGGGGTATATTCCAGCTTGATAAGGTTTTGGAATGCAAATGTAGATTGGGTATCATAGTTGGCATTTACGGCCAGCCTTGTACCCACTTTGCCCTGAAGGCTCATACTGATACGCTGCTGGAAATCAAAGGTAAATGTACTCCTGTTCCTCGGCGGTATCGAAGGATTGTCCTGCTTGGTATAACGCCCGGCAAGGTCTATCTCTACCGATCCCTGCGGCTTTACATCAATGGTATTGCCCCCGAAAAGTGTCTCGAAGAAACTGGAATTCACATAATACCGTGGCAAAAGGTTTTTCTGTTCTTCAGTAGTGCCTTTTCCGTCAATCGCCTTTGATTTTTGCTGGTAATATTCCCGCATCGACTCGCGCAACGCCAATTCCTGGTATTCTTCCGGTGTTAGGATTATCGGGTAGTTGATATTAAAACCGTCAAACTTATTCGTATAGATATAACGGTTCGTAGCGGCATCGTAGGTATATGCCTCAATGATGCTTTTAGGGTTGGCCATTTCTACCTTCCCCTTGTTATAGCCCTTAACGGTGTCTTGCGAAGTTTCATTTTCCTCTTCCTCGATAACCTGTGCCTGAGCCACGATACCGAAAAGGAAAAACAAAACCGAAAGCGTATATTTTATTTGAGTATAAAAATCTTTAGAGTATACTGTTTTCAAGGACTATAAGTTTTTTAATGCTAATTTTATTATTGTCTCCACCCCCGCACCCGGATCATCCTTAACAATCTTATCAATCACTTTTTCCGCCAATTTTTTGTTAAAGCCTAATACCTCCAAGGCAGATAACGCTTCTTCCCTGTTTGTATTGTAGCCCGAAACGGAAACTTCACCTAAATCGTATAGTTTTAACACTTTATCTTTCAAGTCGAGAATTACCCGCTGCGCCGTTTTGCTGCCTATGCCTTTTATAGACTGTATAGTTACTACATCGGCAGTAGCTATAGAATGTATAATTTGTTTTGGCTCCAACGAAGAAAGCATGGTCCTTGCCGTACTTGCACCAACACCGGAAACCGACAGCAACAGTTTGAAAAGCTCCCGCTCGGCCTTTTCGGCAAACCCGAAAAGGGTATGCGCATCTTCCTTTACCTGAAGAAACGTGTACAGTTTTATGTTGTCCGAATCGGGCAGCAGCGAATAGGTATGCAGTGATATGTTCACGTCATAACCTACCCCATTGCAGTCTATTACCACACCTGTGGGTGTTTTCTCTACCATTCTCCCCTGAAGATGTGCTATCATATCAATTTTTTAACAGTCCCAAAAATAGTAAAATTCTTTTACTTCGGTCGTATTACCTTTTTCATGTTATTTTTTAACATTGAAATAAACAGGAGCCGAACCGTTTACCCCACTTTCCTTATATACTTTTGTATTGGTATGTTGAAGCGGCATTATGCTGCCTGCCTCATTTAACGACTGCGGCCTACTTCTTTATCATCTTCAGGCGCTTTTCTTTTTCCTGCGCATCCACTACCGCTACGGCAGCCATGTTTACCATTTCCTCTACGCTGGCACCCAGCTGGAAAATGTGTACCGGCTTATCCATGCCCAGCATTATAGGGCCTATAGAAACTACATGGTCAAGCTCTTTAAGTATTTTATACGTAATATTCGCCGATTCAAGGTTTGGAAAAATTAGCGTATTCACTTTTTTGCCTGCCAGTTTTGAGAACGGGAATTTACTTTTATGCATATCCGGATTCAGGGCAAAGTCGGCCTGTATTTCTCCGTCAACGATAAGATCAGGATGTTCTTTGTGAAGGTATGCCACTGCCTCGCGCACTTTTACGGCGCTTGGATCGGTTGACGACCCAAAGTTAGAGAACGACACCATAGCTATTACCGGTTCCATTCCAAACATCCGAACGGTGCGGGCTGTCATCAGCGCTATCCTCGCAAGATCTTCAGCATTTGGGTTAGGATTGATTGCGGTATCCGAAAGGAACAGTGGCCCCCGTTTGGTAAGCATCATGTTGGTTGTCGCTATCCGCGTAACACCCGGAGCCTTGTCTATCAACAGCATGATCGGCTTAACGGTAGAAGGATAGCTACGGGAATAGCCGGTAACCAGTGCATCAGCCTCGCCTTCGTTTACCATCATTGCCGCAAAATAATTACGTTCGCGCATCCACTTTTGCGCATCCAGCAGGTTGATGCCCCTGCGCTGCCTGCTCTTCCAAAAAGATTCAGCATAACGGTAGCGCCTTTCGTCCTCGGCATCGGTTTTTGGGTCGATGATGGCCACTTCGGCATCAAAGCCAATTTCTGATTTGAGCAGGTTTATCTTCTCTCGGTTACCCAAAAGTATCGGGAACCCTATTTTTTCTTCCAGTACGATCTGGGCAGCTTTCAGCACATCCAGGTGGTCGGCTTCGGCAAAAACGATACGTTTCGGGTCGGTTTTCGCCCTGTTGGTAAGAAGCCTCACCATTTTGTTGTCGTTGCCAAGGCGTTCCAGCAGCTCTTCGGTATATTTATCCCAGTCGAGTATCGGGTGCTTTGCCACGCCGCTTTCCATGGCAGCCCTTGCTACAGCAGGCGCTACAACGGCTATAAGCCTTGGATCAAAAGGTTTCGGGATAATATATTCGCGGCCAAAATTCAGCTTTGTCTCTCCATACGCAATATTTACCTGTTCGGGTACGGGCGCTTTTGCTAATTCTGCCAAAGCAGTTACGGCAGCCATTTTCATGGCCTCGTTTATCTTTGATGCCCTCACATCGAGCGCACCCCTGAAGATGTACGGAAAACCCAGTACGTTATTCACCTGGTTAGGATGATCCGACCGTCCTGTTGCCATAATAACATCGGGACGTGTACCTATTGCAACGTCGTAATTTATTTCGGGTATGGGGTTTGCCATTGCAAACACAATCGGGTTCGCCGCCATACTCAGGAGCATTTCGGGTGTAAGGATATTCCCTACCGAAAGGCCTAAAAAGACATCTGAATCTTTTATAGCTTCACCCAATGTCATTAACTGCTCCTTGGCATATTTTCGTTGCAGGTCGGAGAGGTCGGTACGGCTGTTTACCAGCATTCCGTCTTTGTCGAACATGATTATGTTCTCTACCTTTACGCCCAACAAGAGGTACAGGTTGGCGCAGGCAAGTGCGGCAGAACCGGCACCTGAGACCACGATCCTGATCTCGTTTAATTTTTTCTCAGCAAGCTCTACGGCATTCAGCAACGCAGCAGATGATATGATGGCGGTTCCGTGCTGGTCGTCGTGCATCACCGGGATATTCAGCTCTTCTACAAGCCTTCTTTCAATCTCGAACGATTCCGGGGCTTTGATGTCCTCAAGGTTAATCCCGCCGAAAGTCGGCGCGATGTTTTTTACCGTCTGGATAAAAGCCTCTACATCTTTAGTATCTACCTCAATGTCAAAAACATCGATATCGGCAAATATCTTAAACAATAGGCCTTTCCCCTCCATTACCGGCTTAGAGGCTTCGGGGCCGATATCGCCCAAGCCAAGAACGGCAGTCCCGTTAGAAATTACGGCAACAAGGTTTCCTTTGGCGGTATATTTATATACGTTGTCTACGTCTTTCGCAATTTCGAGGCAGGGCTCCGCAACACCCGGAGAATACGCAAGCGAAAGGTCCCGCTGGGTGGCGTAAGGCTTTGTGGGTACTACCTGTATTTTACCGGGATGCGGTTTTGCGTGGTATAACAGGGCTTCGCGTCTTTTACTGTATTGATTCATCTTTTAACATTTGGTACCGAACCCACAAAGTTAAACCTATGAACGGAACTAAGAAATTTTTAACGGTTTTCTTTTCGGCATAAATAAGGAAGTTATATATGAATCAGCAGATAAGCTTATACCCAAACCCTCGTATATTTACGATCTCAACCGAGGCGTCACCTTTTAATTTATTTCGTAGCCGTGTGATATAGACATCCATGTTGCGGGTGTTGAAGAAGCTGTCGTCTCCCCATAATTTCAGTAGCGTGGCTTTCCTGTCGAGCACATTGTTCTTATGCTGCAGCAGTAAGGCGAGCAATTCGGCTTCTTTATGCGAAAGCTTTACGATCTTCTGCGAACTGTCTTTGAGTTCCTGGCGGTGGTAAAGGAAGGTATAGCTGCCAATCGCTGTTTCATTTTGAGGTGCATCATCATTAGTGCTGCGTTTAAGGAGTTCGGCTATACGGAGAAAAAGCTCATCGAGGCTAAAGGGCTTTTTGAGGTAATCGTTGCCGCCGCTCGCATACCCTTCGGCTACATCTTTAATATCGGCCTTTGCGGTAAGGAACATCATCGGGATTTTGCTATTGGACTGCCGTATCTGGGCTGCAAGGGTAAAGCCGTCCTTGTAGGGCATCATCACATCCAATATGCAGATGGAAAATCCTCCCTCGTTGAACAGCTCCCACGCTTTCCTGCCATCAGGAGCCAGCATAACTTCATAACCCTGCTTTTCAAGGCTTTCCTTAACCACCTTGCCTAAAAAGGGCTCGTCTTCGGCTAATAGTATTTTATGCTGTGCTTTCATAATGGCAGTTTGATCGTAAAAATACTTCCCGAAGACACATTGTCTTTAACGGAAATGACTCCTTTGTGTGCCGCAACCACTTTCCGAACATAGCTAAGGCCAAGTCCGTAGCCTTTAATATTATGCACATTCCCGGAAGGGATGCGGTAAAACTGTCCGAATATCCGTTCTTTTTCGCTATCGGGTATCCCTGGTCCGTTATCTGTAACCGAAATAACCACTTCTTTATTCGAAACCGTACAGGCAATGGTGACTAATGGCTCATCGGCAGTATTGTATTTGATTGCATTGTCAATGAGGTTCGCCACGGCATTCGCCAAATGGAGTGCGTTTACTTTTAGGGAAACCGATTGTCCACTGCCGGAATATTCTATGTTTTTATAATGACCGTTATCAATTATGTTTTTAATAAAGGCATTCACTTCAATGATGTCTCCCAATGGCATTCCGGCTTTTTCCATTTTGGCGCCTGCAAGGATCTCTTCGGTAAGAGCCGACAGCTTTTGTCCCTGATGGAGGATTATGTCGATATAGCTTTGCTGAGCCTCTTCGTCGTGGCGAAATTTTTTCAGGGCCTCGGCAGTGACTAAAATAGAAGACAACGGCGTGTGTATCTCGTGCGTCATATTGCTGATGAAATCATCTTTCATTTTATTGAGCTTATGTTGGCTTAACAGGGTCTTTGCTGTGTACCAAAAGCACAGCAGCAATATAACAAACAGTCCCACCGAACCCGCCAAAAGCCGACGCATTTGTTTCATTAAAAAAGCATTGGTGTCTATAAACGTTGCCTGCAGCCATTCTTCTTTTTGGGGGCGGCCAACCGCAATATTTACCTTTTTTGTAGTGATGGAATTTTCAGGAAGCTTATTTCGGTCGAACAAGAAAGGCAAATCAATGCCCCTTGTATGCAATGTTTGCTTGTAGCGCCTGCGTATCTGATTTATATCCTGAGGTTCAGAAAACGCGGCCTTATTAATACTATCGCCCAGCTTTTGCGTGTAATACCATACAAAACCCTTTTTAAGTTCTGTACCTACGTAATCTATCATGTGGTCTATAAATATTTTCCTGGCTTTAGGTGTAAGGCTATCAGCCCTTTCGGTAAAATAATCAATACTCATACTGATGTCATTTTGCCCGTCGGCAGATGGAACTACCTGTTTAATATTGAACACTGTAAGGTGCTGCACCTCATTCCATTTACACGATATGGTTATAAATTCAGGATCATTAAGCCATCCCCTGAGTTTTTTAAGTACCTGATTATGCCGATCCTTAAAGGTGCTGTCTACCGCCTGGTTGAGCGCCTCATTTATATTACGCTCAAAAGCAGCCGACTCCACCGCATAGCTTTTGTAGCTGTAATACAGCTGAAAGACAGTAATACCCGCCACACAAAGCGACATCAATATAAATACCCAAAGGATGCTCCGTTTCATATAGCTCAAAATTAAAATTTAAAATATACCACTGTTAGTTCTGTTAACACTAATTAACCCTAATTTATCCTGGTTAACCATCTTCCTGAAACCGACCGCCTACATTTGCCCATATCATTAAAACCAGATACCATGAAACTTTCACACATTATCACTACACTGCTGTTAGTAACGGCAGGCTTTGCACAGGAATCGGTTTCCGGCAAAATCATTATGAATTCGAAGTCGATGTCAGACAATAAAGAGATGGTGCACCTGATGCGTTTTCAGGGCATTGAGTATTTTAAGGTCCAGTTTAAAGGTGCCGAGCTTAACAACAAGCGTTATACTATTGTGGCGAAGGAATTTTGGAATGGCAAGCTCTCAAAAACAGATACGGTAATGAATACCAATGTATTCAGCTACATAGGAAAGGTGCAGGGCGACACGGTGAATATGACCGTTATAGCATCTAAAGCCGATAAAAAGCACCTTAAAATGAAATTTATGTTTGACCGTTTTGAATTAAATGAGGTCTACAAATGCCTGCCCTCCGACGATTACAGCCTGCGTGACTATGGTGCCAGCGCCTTTGTTAACATTGAGCCGGGCCAACCCTTTTATGCTTTTGCCTATATACTGCCCCATGAAGATGAAGATGGCGGAAAGCAGTGGTGCGCGGTTGAAGTGAGCGGCAAGGATATAGAAACCTGGGGAAAGGAGTTTGGCATTAAGCACTACATCCTTTTTGAGATGAAGTTTTTTGAGTAGTTAACTGTGGGGCCTAAGGAAATCAATATTCCTTTTAAGCCCTTCATATTTGGTGCGCTTTACGGCGGAATTTTTGAATACAGCCCTAAAGGTATCTTCGGTGATCTCTTCCCAGTCTTTCTTGGTAAGTGAAAGCAGGTCGGGGTGCGGATTAAAGAGCGGTTCGGAATGTGGTTTTGAGAAGCGGTTCCAGGGGCAAACGTCCTGGCAAATGTCGCACCCAAAGGCCCATTCGTCAAACTTGCCTTTCATTTCGGCAGGCAGGTTATCCTTTAATTCTATGGTAAAATAAGAAATGCATTTGCTGCCGTCCACCACATAGGGTTGGATAATAGCCTGGGTGGGGCAGGCATCGAGGCAGGCGGTGCAGCTCCCGCAGTGGTCGGTTACGGCGTGGTCGTATTCGAGTTCGAGGTCAACAATAAGCTCGGCAATAAAAAAGAAAGAGCCTACCTGCTTGCTGAGGAGATTGCTGTTTTTGCCTATCCATCCGAGGCCGCTTTTGGCTGCCCAGGCCTTATCGAGCACGGGCGCGGAATCAACGAAAGCCCTGCCTCCTACTTCACCGATAGTCGACTGTATCGAGTGCAGCAGTTCTTTCAGCTTTTCTTTTATGACGAAATGGTAGTCCTGCCCGTAGGCATATTTGGATATTTTATAGGAACCTTCAATTTGCGTTTCGGATGGATAGTAATTCAGCAGGAGGGAGATTACGCTTTTGGCACCATCAACAAGCAATGTCGGATCGAGCCGCTTATCGAAATGGTTCTCCATGTACTGCATTTGGCCGTGCCTGTTCTCGTTGAGCCATTTCTCAAGTCGCGGGGCTTCCTCTTCTAAAAAACCGGCACGGGATATACCGCAGGAGATGAAGCCGAGGCGTTTGGCTTCGGATTTGATGAAGGCGGAGTATTTAATTTCAGATTTCAGATCGTAGATTTCAGATTGAGAACGATGTACTTCATATCTTCGACTTTACCGTTTTTAACGAACTTACAAAGATCGCCGTGAGTTCATTACCTTCCTTCCAAATTGCATCAATACTATCTTTTTCTATCCAACATTTTTCGCTTATAATTTCAAGCCAAAATAAAGTTTCATCAGCTTCTTCCAATACGATCTCCATTTTAGAAATAAATTCCCTATCACTTCTTGCCCTGCAAACTGCTCTATAGTTAGCTCCTACAGAAGTGCCCGATTTTGCAATTTGATATGCCACGATCTTTGAAGCTGTTGTTACAGGTAGCTTCTCGACCAAATTAATGATCAATAACGAATACTGTTTTGTCCTGATTTTTAATTGTTCAGATGTCATAAACGATAATTTCTTCTTTACGAAAATACTCCTTTTTTACGGATGCAGCTCAATCTGAAATCTACATTCTGAAATCTGAAATCTTTAATCAAACAACCCTCCCTGCGGGCCGAGCCTTACCTTGCCTAAATGCTTGTATGCTTTCTCTGTAACTTCGCGTCCCCTAGGCGTACGCATGATAAAGCCTTCCTGGATGAGGAATGGTTCGTATACCTCTTCGATGGTCTCTCCGCTTTCTGATACAGCAGTTGCCAATGTGGACAGGCCTACCGGCCCACCTTTGAATTTATCAATAATGGTGTTGAGTATCTTATTGTCCATTTCGTCAAGGCCGTGGGCATCGACGTGTAGGGCTTTAAGCGCGTATTTAGCAATCTCAATATCTATTTTCCCGTTACCTTTTATCTGGGCAAAGTCGCGCACCCTTCGCAGCAGTGCATTGGCAATACGCGGCGTACCACGGCTGCGGCCTGCGATCTCGATGGCAGCTTCCATGGTTATGGGCATTTTTAAGATCATCGAGCTGCGCTGCACGATCGTGGTAAGCAGTTCGGTGGTGTAATAGGACAACCGGCTGGAAATCCCGAAACGGGCGCGCATAGGCGCTGTAAGCAATCCGGAGCGTGTGGTGGCCCCTACAAGCGTGAACGGGTTCAGCCCTATTTGTACTGAGCGTGCATTCGGGCCCGACTCGATCATGATATCGATCCTGAAATCCTCCATTGCCGAATACAGGTATTCTTCCACTATGGGGCTGAGGCGGTGAATTTCGTCTATAAAAAGAATGTCCCTTTCTTCAAGGTTGGTTAGCAGCCCGGCAAGGTCGCCCGGCTTATCGAGCACCGGCCCTGAAGTTATCTTGATGCCTACGCCCAGTTCATTCGCAAGGATGTTCGCCAATGTGGTCTTCCCCAGTCCCGGAGGGCCATGGAACAGTGTGTGATCTAATGCCTCCCCACGCATGTTGGCTGCCTGCACGAATACCAAAAGGTTTTCCAGCACTTGGTCCTGCCCGGTAAAGTCGTCGAACGAGAGCGGCCTTAATTTCTTTTCAAGGTCCAGCTCTTCCGCGTTATAATTGGTGTTCGTAGGGTCTAAATTCTCATTCATGCAGCAAAGATAATCGAAATTTCGGTTGTCCTTACAGATACATCCTTAGGGCAACGCACCAAGTGGGTTTTAGGAAAGCTTAGCCACGAATTACACTAATTTCAACTAATTCTCTCCTCTTTCCGCTAATTTATTAGAAAAGTAAATTCATCAATTGGCAATTTGTGAAAATTCGTGTAATTCGTGGCTTATTTTTTATTATGCGTTGACTTGGCTACATCCTGTAGCCCTCAGAAAGCACATCGCCCCATTCGGGATTTTCGTCGACATAATGCATTACATAGGAGCACAATGGCATAACGGTAAGCCCATTGTCTTTGGCGCACTGGAACGTGCTCTTAACCAGCCGCGCCGCGATGCCCTGACCGCGTAATGACTCCGGCACTTCGGTGTGGGTAAGGAATATCTTTTCGCCTTCGCGGTAGTATTCGAGGAAAGCGACCTGGCCTTCTACGTGCAATTCGAATTGCTTCCCTTCTTCATTGACCTTAAAGCCGTCTTTGTTATTGTTTTTCATAGTGGGTGGTTTTGATAAAGATAGTTTTTTTTGTTTTGGGGAAATATTTAAAGTAAGTTAAAAGTCGGGGGGATTTGTCGGAGGTCGGAGGTCCGAAGTCCGAGGTGGATGTTGGCCTCACCCCCAGCCCCTCTCCAAAGGAGAGGGGAGCAAGGAAGATAAATAACCTTATTAACGTAAAACATGATGTCTACGTCCGCGTGAGGGATAGAGCCGATATCCTGCCGGAGGAACGAAGGCAGATAAAGGCGAAAGCCCGACGGCGGAGGCACGGAGCCGGCACGCCCAAATAAATATTTACACCTAATGCTTTTTTAATATCTTTAGCAAACAAACCAAAAACCAATTATGGAAAACGAACACGAAAACAAGCACTTAAAGCGCGAACTGGGCCTGCTCGACGGCACGATGCTCGTAGTAGGGTCGATGATAGGATCGGGGATTTTTATCGTCAGCGCCGGGATGGTGCAGCAGGTGGGAAGCGCCGGGTGGCTCATCCTTATCTGGGTACTGTCAGGCCTGATGACCATGATCGCTGCGGTGAGCTACGGCGAACTGAGCGCCATGTTCCCAAAAGCGGGCGGGCAATACGTCTACCTGAAAGAAGCCTACAACAAGCTCATTGCCTTCCTCTACGGATGGAGCTTCTTTGCCGTAATACAAACGGGGACCATTGCCGCAGTGGGTGTTGCCTTTGGTAAATTCGCCGCTTACCTCTACCCGCCTTTAGGACCTGAAAATATCCTTTACGAGGTCGGTGCCTTTAAGCTGAATGCCGCGCAGCTGGTGTCTATCGCAACGATAGTCTTGCTCACGTTCATCAATAGCCGGGGGGTGAAGAATGGCAAATACATCCAGACCATCTTTACAATTACCAAGATCGCCTCGCTTTTCGGGCTGATCATCTTTGGATTCATACTCGCCGCTAAGGGTGAAATCTGGGATGCCAACTGGGCCGATGCCTGGAGCGCAAGACAGTGGAGCAAGGATACCGGATCTTGGACTGCCATAGGCGGCGGCGTACTGATGTCGGCTATTGCTGCATCGATGGTGGGGTCCCTATTCTCCAGTGATGCGTGGAACGGCGTTACCTTCATATCGGGCGAGATAAAAGACCCGCACCGCAATGTGGGGCTGAGCCTTTTCTACGGGACGCTTATCGTGACGATCATCTATATCGCGGCCAACGTGATGTACCTGGCCGTGCTGCCACTGGATGGCATTGCCTTTGCCGACCAGGAGCGGGTAGCCATCGCGGCGGCCCAGCCTATCTTTGGCGGGACGGGAACGTACATCATCGCCATTATGATAATGATATCGACCTTCGGGTGCAACAACGGCCTTATCATGGCCGGGGCACGGGTGTATTACACTATGGCCAAAGACGGCCTGTTCTTCAAAAAGGCGGCGGGGCTCAACAAATCGAGCGTTCCCGGATGGGGCCTGTGGTTCCAGTGCATCTGGGCATCGGCGCTGTGCCTGAGCGGGCAGTATGGCGACCTGCTCGACTATGTAATGATCATCGTGATGATCTTCTATATCCTCACCATTGCCGGCATCTTTATCCTGAGGCGCAAAATGCCCAATGCCGACCGCCCCTACAAGGCCTTTGGCTATCCTGTCCTGCCTGCCATCTACATTATCCTGGCGGCCACCTTCTGTGTGATGCTCCTCAAGGACAAGCCCGAAACCTGCGGCTGGGGCGTAGTGATCATGCTGGCCGGGATACCGGTGTACTACCTGACCCGCCCTAAATCATCGACTAAAATTTAACACAGGTTAGGGGTATATACCTTTACTATTAAACCAATAGCAATATCACATAAAGCGTTGAATATCAATATATTATATATTTAATCAATTGATACGCAGTAATTATGAAAAACCCGCCGTGACAATACCATGGCGGGTTTTACTTTTATGCCGGATAATGGCTTTTAACGGGAGCGGAATGGCCAGTGCTTTTTTGGAGTGGCAGTTCCCGCGTTCGCCTTTATCTGCCTCCGCAAGCTACGGCAGGATACCGGCTCTATCGGGGCTATTCGGGAAAGTGGTTTTATCTTGGCTGTCATCTGTCATTCTGAACGCAGTGAAGAATCTCAATTGTTTGTTGTCTAATAAAAACGTATACGTATATTTATGGCAGAATTTTTAACAATATGCTAACAACACCTATAGAACCCCGCAAAGCCCTCAATAAAGCCTACCTCAAAGTTAAGCCGGACAGGGAAAGTATCGAGCGCTTCAAGATCAAACTTATCTCTACGTTGGACCAAAGCAATGAAAGGAAGGGTGAGAGCGAAGAATTCCACAAGAATATCATATCAGATTTCTTCAAGAGCACGTATTATGCGCCGGACTTCTATATCAATACCAAGGAGCGGAACGATTTGGTTATCCATAACGGAAAGGACACAAAGAGTTCTGTAGGGGTTATCATTGAGACCAAAAGCCCGAAGAATAAGTCAGAGATGATTACCCGTGAGAAGATCAATTGTAAGGCGCTACAGGAACTGGTGTTATATTACCTGCGCGAGCGCATCACCCATAAAAACCTCGAGGTGCGCCACCTGATTGCTACCAATCTATACGAGTGGTTTATCTTTGACGCACAAGTGTTTGATAAGCTGTTTGCCCAAAATACAGAATTGGTTCGCAAGTTTAAAGAATCAGAAGGCAAATCATTGTCCAACACTTCTACCAGTGCATTTTACAAAGACATCGCGGCCCCATGCATTGAAGCTGTTGCCGGCACTATAGAATACACATACGTAGATATACGAAAGTTCGAAAAGCCATTGCGCAACAATGATAAGGAGGATGACCGCCAGCTCATCGCATTATACAAACTCTTCTCACCCGAGCACCTGCTAAAGCTTTCATTCGCTAATGACAGCAATACGCTCGACAAGAATTTCTACGCCGAGCTATTGCACATCATAGGCCTTGCCGAAACCAAGGAAGGCGGCAAGAAGATCATCGGACGTAATAAAGAAGGTCAGCGCAACTCTGCCTCACTACTCGAAAACGCCATCATCCAGCTGGACAGCCGCGACAAGCTTTCGCGCATCACAAATCTCAAACAATTTGGTGACACTACAGATGAACGCCTTTTCAACGTGGCGCTCGAACTCACCATCACGTGGGTAAACAGGATATTGTTCCTAAAGCTTTTGGAAGCGCAACTCACGGCCTACCATAAAGGCGACAAAAAATACGCTTTCCTGAACGCCGATAAGATTAGGGATTACGACGACCTGGACAAACTCTTTTTCCAGGTGCTTGCCAAAAAACCGGACGAGCGTAATACCGATGTACAAAAACTATATGCTCATGTACCGTATCTCAACAGTTCCCTCTTTGAGCCTACCGAGATTGAGCACCAAACCTTGTTCATTTCTCAACTCGAAGACCATAAGCCGCTTGCTTTTACATCGCAAACTGTATTGAAAGATGTGTCCGGGAAAAAACAGGCGGGTACTATGGATGCCCTGCATTATTTCTTTGCTTTCCTCGATGCCTACGACTTTTCCAGCGAAGGCAGTGAGGAAATACAGGAGGACAATAAGCGCCTTATCAACGCCTCTGTGCTTGGTCTTATCTTCGAAAAGATAAATGGCTATAAAGACGGCTCCTTCTTTACCCCCGGTTTTATTACCATGTACATGTGCAGGGAAACCATTCGCCGTGCCGTGGTGCAACGGTTCAACGCTATTAAAGGTTGGGATGCAAAAGACCTTAAAGATATTTACAATAAAGAGCTCGATATTGAAGAAGCAAATTACATTGTAAACAGTTTAAGAATATGTGATCCCGCAGTTGGATCGGGACATTTTTTGGTTTCTGCTCTTAATGAAATTCTTGCTATTAAATATGATTTAAAAATCTTAGTAGACAAAAATGGAAGAAAGTTAAAAGATTATCAAATTGATGTAGTTAATGATGAATTGATAGTTACCGATGAAGATGGAAGGCCGTTCCAGTATAATCCTCTCAATGAAGAAAGCAGGCGTGTACAGGAAACGCTGTTCCACGAAAAAGAAACCATCATTGAGAACTGCCTGTTTGGTGTAGACATTAATCCGAACTCCGTAAAGATATGCCGCCTTCGCCTTTGGATTGAGCTGTTGAAGAATGCTTATTATAAAGGCCCTGACCATAAAGAACTGGAAACCCTTCCGAATATTGACATCAATATCAAGAATGGCAATTCACTCATAAGCCGTTTTGGACTTGATGTTGACCTGAAGAAAGCGCTAAAGGATACAAAGTGGTCTATCGAAAGTTACAAAAATGCAGTGGTCACGTATCGTAATGCAGAAGATAAGGAGCAAAAACGTGAAATGGAAAGGTTGATAAATGACATAAAGGGTAATTTCAGGAGTGAGATAAACAAGAACGATCCTAAAGTCACAAAACTTTACAACAAGAACGGTGAACTTACGACCCTTAAAAACCAAACCGGCCTTTTTGAACCTACAAAAAAAGAAGCAGCCGTACGGGACAAGAAGTTAAAAGCGCTGATTGCTGAAATTAAGAAACTGGATACCGAAATCGAAGAAATAAAGAGCAACAAAATGTATGAGAATGCATTCGAATGGCGCTTTGAATTTCCCGAGGTTTTGGATGATGATGGGAATTTTATCGGCTTTGATGTTATTATTGGTAACCCGCCATATATACAGTTACAAAAAATGGGACAGGCCGGAGCCGACCTGCAACGTATGCATTATCACACCTATGTGAAAACAGGCGACATTTACAGCCTTTTCTATGAGCTTGGCATAAACATTCTAAAGAGGAAAGGATTGCTAAGTTTTATTACATCAAACAAATGGATGCGAGCGGCCTATGGTGAAAGTCTGCGAAAGTATTTTGTAGAGCAATCTAATCCATTGATATTGATTGACTTTGGCGGCATACAGGTATTTGATACAGCTACCGTTGACACCAATATTTGGATAGGCGAAAAAGCGCTTTATGAAGGAGCTACTAATGCCTGTATTTTAGACAAAGATTTCAGTATAAATAATATCAGCGATTATGTTCGACAGAAGTTTGGCAAAATTTCTTTTAATTCCGGTAGTTGGGTGGTACTTAGCACCATTGAACTGCAAATAAAAAACAAAATCGAAAATATTGGAAAACCGCTAAAAGACTGGGATATTCAAATCAATTATGGCATAAAGACTGGTTTTAATGAGGCATTCATAATCAACTCAGCCAAGCGGGATGAACTAATTGGAAAATGTCCAAAATCTGAAGAAATCATTCGACCAATTTTACGCGGCAGGGATATCAAACGTTACAAAGCACAATGGGCTGGATTGCATATCATCACTACATTTCCAAGCCTTAAAATTGACATCGAAGAATATCCGGCAGTGAAAGAACATTTATTATCATTCGGTTATGATAGATTAAGACAAACAGGGGATATAGATTCAAGAAAAAAAACAGCCAATCAATGGTTTGAAGTTCAGGATAGCATAAGTTATTGGGAGGATTTTTATAAACAAAAACTTATTTATCCAGATATAATGAGAATGCCAACCCAAAAAGAAATGTTAAAAACCTATCCATATTTCTATCTTGACCAAAAAAACTTTTTTGTAGAAGCGACAAATTTTATTATGGTTGGAAAAGAAATAGATTTAATATATTTATTTCTTAGTTCTGATCTAGGATTCTATACTTTCTCAAAATTTTATACGGGACCCCAATTTGACTCCACTGGATTTCGATACAAAAAGGCATATCTTGATGATGCCTTTATTCCTGAAATCAGTTTATCACATGTAAACGAAATGCGCTTAATAATAAACGAATTATCTACTAATCAAGAATCTATAGAACGACTGAACAACATTTGGTCTGAAGCATTAAGTCTTGAGAAGGATGAAATTGAAGTCATTAAATCATATAAAATGAATTTAATTGAAAAGAGACTCGACGAAGGAAATCTCACTCGCTGACAGACCATAAATTTTATATATAAGTAAGTTGATTTCATATTGATTTTGTATAGTTGGATTTTCGACTAACTTTGATAAAGCTTCCCGTTCATTATCAGATAGAATTGGAAGTGGTAATTTCTCAACAAACATTGGTTTATACTCGAAATATCCACCATTTCTAGTAACTCCAAGGTTTCTTATATAATAATCTGCGATCCTAGAGTTTAGAATTGCAAGTAAATACGCACTGTATGGTGTTATAATTGCGCAAGGTGCATTTATAAACATACCTTCTTCAGCTAAGCAATATGATGCACTAAGATTTAAGTTCCCCCATACAATTTTTTGTTTATAAAAATCCTCCATATAAATACAGCTCCTCAAATGGTATGGAGTCATTCCTTTGTCTTGCCTTACAGATAGTTGTGTGTAAAATTTATCCAAATGGTCTTTGATTGCCGGATACTCTTCAATATTTACTGCGGGAATTATTTGTCCAGATTGACTTTTATAGCCAGTATGAGTATTTATAATGTACAACCCTGCCCAATCAGCCTTATATTTTTTAATATCCCTGCCGCGTAAAATTGGTCGAATGATTTCTTCAGATTTTGGACATTTTCCAATTAGTTCATCCCGCTTGGCTGAGTTGATTATGAATGCCTCATTAAAACCAGTCTTTATGCCATAATTGATTTGAATATCCCAGTCTTTTAGCGGTTTTCCAATATTTTCGATTTTGTTTTTTATTTGCAGTTCAATGGTGCTAAGTACCACCCAACTACCGGAATTAAAAGAAATTTTGCCAAACTTCTGTCGAACATAATCGCTGGCTTTGGTTAAGGACATTCTCACCAATTTAAAGGCTTATATATATTTCATACATTTAATATTAAGAAAAAAGGTCTACTATTAAACTAAACCACACCACATCATGATCTACGGCTACATTCGCGTCAGCACTGACAAACAAACAACGCAAAACCAAAAATTTGAGATCAAGAATTTCTGCAAAGAGCGAAACATCGCTATTGACGAATGGATTGATGAAAAGATAAGCGCAACCAAGAAACTGGACCAACGCAAATTTGGCGGGCTGCTAAAGAAAATGCAGAAAGGCGATATGCTTATTGTTTCTGAACTTTCACGAATGGGCCGTAACCTGATGCAGATCATGAAAATACTTCACGATTGTATGGAGAAGGACATTCAGGTCTTTACTGTAAAGGAACGTTACGAACTTGGAAACAACATCAACTCAAAAGTATTGGCATTTGCTTTCGGCCTCTCCGCGGAGATAGAACGAAATCTTATCTCTCAACGCACAAAGGAGGCCTTAGCGCGACGAAAGGCCGAAGGTGTTATACTGGGAAGGCCAAAGGGCAGTAAATCGTCTGTGCTTAAATTAACGGGCAAGGAAGAAGAGATTCGAAAACTGCTAAAACGTAAAATATCCTATAGTGCCATAGGCAGGATATTAGGAGCCCACAGATTAACTGTTTCCACTTTTGTTGAAGCCAATAACCTTAAAAAGAAAACTCCTGCTTAGGCGGGATTCTTACTTCGTCAGAATGACACGGCGGTTAAGCGAAGCTAATGACATAACGGCGCCATGCACACACCACCCTTCCCTCCTAGCCCCGATTGCAGCGGCATCCCCGCGAGGAACGAGCGGGATAGAGCGGAAAGCGGGACGAAGTGTAGCAATTGCACCAAGCCGTTACTGCTCCTAATTTTTGGTTGTCGGTTGATGGTTGATGGTTGTCTGGGAAAAAGGCATTGATGGATTAACCACCCCGCCCTTTGGGCACCCCTCCAAGGAGGGGAAAAGCTACACTCCTGCCAGAAAACGTAAATTCGTCGTGCATCGTCCTGCTCCCCTCTCCTTGGGAGAGGGGCTGGGGGTGAGGACAAAAAAAAGTGGCAGGTTTTCACCTGCCACTTTTCTATTATAAGTAAGATTGAATTAATGATGTAGCTGCTCTTCGCCCGGTTTCATAGGGACATTTTGTGGAACGAAGTCGTCGTCATGACCCGGTTTGCTATAGTCATAAGGCCACCTGTATACTTCAGGTATTTCGCCCGGCCAGTTACCGTGTATGTGCTCTACAGGGGCAGTCCACTCAAGGGTGTTCGACCTCCATGGGTTTTGCGGCGCCCTAGGGCCTTTGAATATGCTATAGAAGAAGTTCCAAAGGAATACCAGCTGGAAGGCTGCTCCAATGATAGCGAACATTGTGATAAGCACGTTCACATCGGAAAGGTCATCGAACAACGGGAATGCCGTGTTGGTATAGTAACGCCTTGGTAGGCCTGCCATACCGATAAAGTGCATCGGGAAGAATACGCCGTAAGCACACACCGCCGTTACCCAGAAGTGGATGTAGCCAAGGTTTTTGTTGAGCATCCTTCCGAACATTCTTGGGAACCAGTGGTACACACCGGCAAAGAAGCCGTATAGTGCAGAGATACCCATTACAAGGTGGAAGTGGGCTACAACGAAGTACGTATCGTGAACGTTGATATCCAGCGTACTGTCACCCAGGATGATACCTGTAAGACCACCTGTGATAAACGTTGACACCAATCCGATAGAGAAGAGCATTGCAGGGTTAAGCTGCAGGTTACCCCTCCAAAGGGTCGTGATGTAGTTGAATGCTTTTACTGCCGATGGTATCGCGATCAATAGCGTTGTGAAGGTAAACACCGAGCCCAGGAACGGGTTCATACCCGAGATGAACATGTGGTGGCCCCAAACGATGGTTGACAGGAACGCGATGGCAAGTATAGAGGCGATCATCGCACGGTAACCGAAGATCGGCTTACGTGAGTTGGTCGCAATAACTTCAGATGTAATACCAAGGGCAGGCAGGAGTACGATGTATACCTCCGGGTGACCAAGGAACCAGAAAAGGTGCTCGAACAATACCGGGGAACCTCCCTGGTAGTGAAGAACCTCGCCTGCAATGAAAATATCGGAAAGGAAGAACGATGTACCGAAGCTCCTGTCGAATATAAGTAGCAACGCTGCCGAGAATAGTACCGGGAACGAAATGATACCGATAACCGCAGTGATGAAGAATGCCCATATTGTAAGCGGAAGCCTTGTCATCGACATACCTTTTGTACGAAGGTTGATAACGGTTACCACATAGTTAAGCGATCCCATTAGCGATGAAGCGATGAAGATAGCCATAGAAACCAGCCAAAGCGTCATACCTGCTCCTGAGCCCGGTATTGCCTGTGGCAATGCGCTCAATGGCGGATAGATCGTCCATCCTGCAGATGCAGGGCCTGCCTCAACAAACAATGACATTACCATGATTATTGTAGAAAGGAAGAACAACCAGTAGGAGATCATGTTCATGAAACCGGATGCCATATCCCGCGCACCAATCTGCAACGGAATGAGGAGGTTACTAAAGGTACCACTCAAACCGGCCGTTAGTACAAAGAATACCATTATGGTACCGTGTATGGTTACAAGTGCCAGGTAAATATCGTTGCGCATTACTCCGTTTGGAGCGAATTTATCGCCCAAAAGCACTTTAAATATCCCGAAAGATTCTTCCGGCCATGCGATCTGCATACGGAATAGCAATGACATACCCACACCGAGGACTCCCATCAAAATACCCGTAATAAGGTACTGCTTGGCAATCATCTTATGGTCGATGCTAAAGATATATTTCGTTATGAAAGTATCTTTATGGTGGTGATGCTCATCGTGGTGACCGTGTTCGTCGTGACCGTGTATTTCGTGTCCTACTGCTGACATATTTCTTTAATTTGAATATATTTAAAAAGAATTATTTTTTTATTACCTGGGCTACCATAGTAGAATCAGTCTTCACTGCTGCAGAATCTGCCGGTTCCGCCGGAGCTGCCTCGCCACCTGCAGGAGCTGCCGGCGCTTCTTTAGACTTCTTCACAGCTGCCGAAAGCGTTTCTTTACCACTTAGCCATTTTTTGAAATCGGCTTCATCTTCTACAACGATCTTCATCTGCATGTTGTAGTGTGACTGTCCGCATATCTTGTTACAAAGCAACAGGTAGTCGAAGGTATAAGGCTCAAGTGCCTGCTCTCCTTTAGCAATAAGGTCGGCACTTTTCTTGGACCTGATCTCATTGATGTGAGCAACTTTTTTCATGATAGCAGGATCCTGGCGCATCTCGTCGGTAGTAACGGTCGGTGTGAAACCAAACTGTGTCACCATACCCGGCACAACATTCATCTGTGCCCTGAAGTGCGGCATGTAAGCAGAGTGCAATACATCCTGCGAACGGAACTTGAATATGATCTGCTTGCCTTTTGGTAAGTGTAGCTCTGTAGCGGTGATATCATCCTGCGCGTTCGGGTCGGACATGTCAACACCCATTGTATTTACGCCATCAATATACCTTACGTTAGCTTTTCCAAGTGCTCCGTCCGGGCCAGTATAGCGAACTTCCCAGTTAAATTGCTTAGCATATACTTCCACATAAACTGCATCTTCGTTCTTGTCATCCAGGAACATGATGTTTGTCCATGCATATAATCCGTAAAGGATAAGTCCTGCAAGAACAATTACCGGTATAATAGTCCAGATGAACTCTAATTTATCGTTATCGGCATAGTAGTAAGCTACTTTCCCTTGTTTACCTCTGTATTTAAATGCAAAATAGTGAAGCAGGAATTGTGTGATCGTCTGTACAAAAAAGATAAGCACCATAGAAATTGCCATAATACGGTCTATTTCAGGGCCATGTTCAGAAGCCGGAGTACCTAATACCAGGTGTCCCCATTTCCACAAAGAGAAAATTGTAAAGACATAGATGAATCCCACAAAGGCAAACATCAGGTAGCCGTTAACATTATTATCCCTGTCGTTGGCTATTTGCGCCATCGCTGAATCTTCAGCATTAGCTGTTCCAATTTGGGTCAGGTGGAATATTTTAGTTAACTGCCATATTGCAATGCCTAATAAAACTAAAACTATAATTACCAATAAACTAGTCATCTGTTTATTTCTTTAAATATTAATAATGAAAATGCTTGCTTTCCTCAATCAACGGATTGCGTTTTGCCAATAATGGAGCTTTAGTAAGCGTAGTGAACACCACGAATATAAACAAGCCCATAAAGAACATCAGCGCGCCTATCTCTCCTGCACCGATAAACCATTGTTTACCTACGGTTGCCGGCATAATCATGTTGAAGAAATCCATATAGTGTCCGCATAGTATGATAGTACCCGCCAAAACAACAACCCACGTAAGGCGTTTGAAATCGGTGTTAAGAAGGATAAGTATCGGAAGCACGAAGTTGAGGACAACCATTCCAAAGAAAGGCAGGTTGAAGTCTTCGATACGTGTTTTAAAATACGTTACCTCTTCCGGTATATCGGCATACCATATAAGCATAAATTGTGAGAACCAAAGGTACGTCCAGAATACGCTGAAACCAAACATGAATTTCGCTAAATCGTGTATGTGGCTTGTATTTACATACTCAAGGTAGCCAACTGATTTCAGGTAAAGCGTAATCATTGCAATAACGGTTACTGCACTTACTACAAAGCTTGCAAATACATACCATCCAAACAGGGTGCTGTACCAATGCGGGTCAACCGACATAATCCAGTCCCATGACATCATAGATTCACTTATAATAAAGAATACAAGGAATGTAGCAGCAGCCTTAAAGTTTTTCTTGTAGTAGCTGTTATCTGTTGCGTCATCCTGAGCCAGTGAATTTTTTCTTGAATATTGGCGGTACCATATCCATCCGCCCATAAATATCGCTGCCCTTACAAGGAAGAATACTTTATTAAGGTAGCCAGATTTTGCCTTTATAAGGTGATCGTGTTCCACAACATCCTTATCCATCCATATCCATATTTTATGCATATCCAGTGCTCCGGCAACAAATATCAGGAATACGATAATAGCGCCCGGTATAAGGTAGCTTGATATACCTTCCATAACCCTGAACAACACAGGAGACCATCCTGCCTGTGCAGCATTCTGGATAGCATAGAAAGCAAGTGCGCCAAGTGAAATAAGCATGAAGAACAAGGCAGAGACATATAATGCAGACCAAGGCTTGTTCTGAAGCTGTAGAAGTGTATGCTCCAAATGCTCCTGATGTTCCTTGTGTGCATCATGCGCATCATCATGGCCGTGGGCAGCATGAGCATCTGCATGTGCTGCGTGTGCTTCTTCAGCATGAACTGCTTCGCCGGTCTTGTTATCATGGCCTTCATGCCCTGCGGCTACAGCTGCTTCGGCATGAATGGTGTCATGGGTTTCGTGTACAGCTTCAGCAGCAACGGCATGTGTAGTGTCGTGTGCAGCTTCGGCGTGTGCCTCACCCTCTTTGTGAGAAGGAGCAGGTGCTGTTGCAGAACCATGAGCATCGTGCGGTGCCGCGTCATGATGGGCAGCATCTCCATGGTGCCCGTGCGCTGCGTTTTCCGCCTCCATTCGCTCTACGTCTTCAATACTTTTTGGTGCAGTGAAAAAACTATAGCCTATACCAAGAAGGCCAAGTACCATCAGGGCGAGTGCAACAGTTTTTAATCTACTTGAAAATGTGTACATATTTTATGCTTTCAGTGTTCTACAATTATAATTTACTCCTAAGTTGCATTACATGGTGAGCCACCTGCCAGCGTTCTTCCTGGGAAAGCTGGTTAGCATGCGATCCCATGCTGTTGAGTCCGTAAGTCACTACATGGAATACGCTTCCTTCTGTAATAACCCTGTCTTTATAACTTGGTACGCCCAGGAATTTCTCCCTTTTAACAAGGTTTCCTTTTCCGTCACCCTTATCACCGTGACAAATCGCACAGTAAATAGTGAAAAGCTGTTCGGCCCTTGGAGCATCAAAACCTGTAGAATCTATAGGAGATTTCAGGTTGGCTTTCGCAAGATCATAACCAGCTGTAGAGTTTTCATACTCATACGGCGTAAAGCCCCTTGGTATCGACCCTTTTGCAGGAAGCTGGCCTTCTTTCCCGTTAGGAAATGCAGCCGATTCTGCATAGGTTTCATACGATACAGGCTCATACATGTTTGGCATGTACTGGTAGTTTGGCTCCGATTTGTCATGGCAGGCAGTAAATGAAACTGATGCCACTGCAAGTAATGCTATTTTATATAACGCTTTCATACTTTCTGTTAATGCTTATCAATTACTTTAACTTCTACCGCGTGCGTACCCATAAAGAAAGAAACCATTTGGTCAACATCACCGTGAACGGCAACTTCCATAAGGAAATGGTCATCGGTAGTCCTTACATCCGGGTTCTCCGCTTGTTTAAACGGCCATAATTTACTCCTCATGTAAAAGGTTATAACCATTAAGTGGGCAGCAAAGAATACGGTCATCTCAAACATTACCGGAACGAATGCAGGCATGTTCTGGATGTAGCTAAAGCTTGGCTTACCGCCAATATCCTGCGGCCAGTCCTGGATCATGATGAACCACATCATCGAAGTGGCTACAGATAATCCTACCAAACCGTATAAGAATGAAGTAATAGCGATCCTCGTTGGGGCAAGGCCCATGGCTTTATCAAGCCCGTGAACCGGGAACGGCGTATAAATTTCTTCAATGTGATGATGCGCAGCGCGTGTTTGCCTTACTGCATCCATTAGGATATCATCGTCATTGTATAGTACATGTATAACTTTATTACTCATGATCTTAGTGATGATTATGTTCTGAATGTGAATGATTGTCGTGTCCGCCTTCTTCCCTTTTCTTTTTATAGAATTCGCCCGAAGATTTCATGATAGTTTTCACCTCGGCCTGTGCGATTACAGGGAAGCTCCTTGAATAAAGAAGGAACAACACGAAGAAGAAGCCAATGGTACCGATGAAGAAGCCCGCATCTACAAACGTAGGCTGGAACATGGTCCATGATGATGGCAGGTAATCCCTGTGAAGTGAGGTAACGATAATTACGAAACGCTCAAACCACATACCTATATTTACAACAATTGATATAACGAAAGAAACGTAAATGCTGGTCCTGATCTTTTTGAACCACATTACCTGCGGAGAGATAACGTTGCACGTCATCATCAATGCATAAGCCCACCAGTATGGCCCTGTAGCCCTGTTAAGGAAGGCGTACTGCTCGTATTCAACACCCGAGTACCAGGCAACGAACAGCTCGGTGATATAGGCACAACCTACTATCGAACCGGTAATCATGATGATGATATTCATCAATTCGATATGCTGTACGGTGATATAAGCCTCAAGGTTGGATACCTTTCTCATGATGATAAGCAGGGTGTTTACCATTGCAAATCCTGAGAAGATAGCTCCCGCAACGAAGTATGGCGGAAGGATTGTTGTATGCCATCCCGGTATTACCGAGGTAGCAAAGTCAAAAGATACAATTGTGTGTACAGAAAGTACGAGTGGTGTGGCAAGTCCGGCAAGTACCAGTGATACTTCCTCAAAACGCTGCCAGTCTTTGGCACGGCCGCTCCATCCGAAACTTACAATAGAATATACTTTTTTGGTAAAAGGCGTTACAGCCCTGTCACGAAGCATTGCAAAATCGGGAAGCAAACCTGTCCACCAAAATACTAACGATACCGAAAGGTAGGTCGAGATCGCGAACACGTCCCAAAGTAGCGGTGAGTTGAAGTTTACCCAAAGTGAACCAAACTGGTTCGGGATCGGCATAACCCAGTAGGCTAACCATGGACGGCCCATGTGGAATACTGGGAACATCGCTGCCTGGATTACAGAGAAGATGGTCATCGCCTCTGCCGAACGGTTAATAGCCATCCTCCATTTTTGGCGGAACAGTAAAAGTACCGCCGAGATCAGCGTTCCGGCGTGACCGATACCTACCCACCAAACGAAGTTGGTGATATCCCAGGCCCAGCCAATTGTTTTATTTGAACCCCATGTACCAATACCTGTTCCAACTGTATAGGCAACACAACCTACACCCCAGAGGAAAGCGGCAAGTGCAATGGAGAATGCAATCCACCATTGCCTGTTGGCCCTGCCTTCCACCGGCCTTGCAACATCTACTGTTACATCGTGATAATTTTTGTCACCTATAATTAAAGGTTTTCTAATGGGTGCTTCGTAATGAGACGACATAATCCTTTATCTTGTTTCTTATTAATATTACTTCTAACTATGTATTCCTCACTTTCACGTGGTAGAACACATTCGGTTTCGTTCCTATCTGGCTAAGCAGGTGGTAAGCCCTTTCGTCGTCTTTAAGCGCTACGATTGGGTTTTCAGTTTCGTTCACATCGCCAAATACCATCGCGCCGGTTCCGCAAGCTTCAGAGCATGCAGTAGAAAACTCATCAGCTTTAACCCTGCGGCCTTCTCTTTTGGCTTTCAATATAGTAGCCTGCGTCATCTGGATACAGAAAGAACATTTTTCCATAACACCCCTTGAGCGCACGTTAACATCCGGGTTAAGTACCATACGGCCAAGGTCGTTGTTCATGTGGTAATCAAACTCGCTGTTTTTGTTGTAAAGGAACCAGTTGAAACGACGTACTTTATAAGGACAGTTGTTGGCGCAGTAACGGGTACCCACACAACGGTTGTAAGCCATCTGGTTTTGTCCCTGGCGTCCGTGTGATGTTGCAGCAACCGGGCACACAGTCTCACAAGGAGCGTGGTTACAGTGCTGGCACATTACAGGCTGGAAGGCGATCTGCGGGTTCTCCGACGGATCTTCCATATCGCTGAAGGTAGATACTGAATTGATAAGACCTGACGTATTGTCTTTAAGCTTATTATCCCCTGCAAAAGTCTCTTCGTGGGAGTAGTACCTGTCAATACGCAGCCAGTGCATATCGCGGCTTCTCCTTATTTCTGATTTTCCTACTACAGGAACGTTGTTCTCTGCGTGGCAGGCGATAACGCAAGCCCCACATCCTGTACAGGCATTAAGGTCGATAGAAAGGTTAAAGTGGTGCCCTGTACTCCTGTCGAAAGACTCCCAAAGGTCTACCGTAGCAGCAGGAACTTCTTTATGGTCTAAAGATACAACCGGCATGATGTTCCATTCCGACGCATCTTTTGAGTTGAATTCTTTAAGGGTAGTTTCCTTAATGATATCTCCCCTGCCCATTAGCGTATTTTGAAGCTGAACGCAGGCAAACTCATGCTCCCCTGGTTCTTTTGTAAGCTTCACGTCCTGGAAGGAGTTGAAGTTATTATATAATGTGTACGCATTGACGCCTACGATCATTTCTTTTTTCATGGCTGCCTGGCGCCCGTAGCCCAGTGCAACACCTACTGTACCCCTTGCCTGTCCCGGCTGGATGATAACGGGTACTTTTTCAAGTTTCTTACCGTTAGCCTCGATAGTAACATAGCTTCCGTTAAGTCCGCCGTTTGCCACATTCCAGTTTTCAAGCTCAAGTTTCTCTGCATCAAATTTCGATACCGTAACATAGTTATCCCATGATACCCTGGTAATAGGGTCAGGGAACTCCTGAAGCCATGGGTTGTTTGCCTGCTGGCCGTCTCCCATTCCCACTTTGGTATAAAGCACCAACTCAAGGCCGTTTGCTTTTTTAGCACCTGCAAGCTTTGACGCTGCACCGCTGAAATCTGCACCGCCAGCAACAGCAGTACCTGCCATTTCAGTTACGGCAACACCATCGTGAACCAATTGGTTCCAGCCTTTTCCAGCCGACCATGTAAGCGAAGTCGCTTTCAGGTAGTCGTAGAATGACTGCGAACTGCCCGACCATGCAAGTAATGAATCCTGCAATTGCCTTGTTTTGAATAACGGGCGGATAGTAGGCTGCGTGATAGCGTAATGCCCTTTTGCTATGCTTACATCGCCCCAAGCCTCAAGGTAGTGAGGAGCTGCGGCAGCTATAGTAGATTGCGAAGCGGTCTCGTCTGCTTTAAGCGAGAATGCTACCGATAGTTTTACTTTTTTAAGCCCTTCAACGAAAGCTGCACTGTTTGGCAGTGTATATACAGGGTTTACACCGCTCATGATAAGCGTGTGTACGCTGCCTGCCTTCATATCGTTTACAAGCTGTGCAACTGCTTTGGCATCACCTTTTCTCACAAGGCGTGCAGCACCCGGCTGGAATGCCTGTGAGGTTAGCGCGTTGTTAATGGCGATAGCCAGAAGCTGTGCGTTTACATCGTCAAGACCTGTAACAAGTACACCCCTTGATCCTTTAGTCTTTAATTCTGTTGCAGCATCCATAACCGCCTTTTCGTAAGCCTTGTTGGCAAATGCCGGAGTGCTTACCGAAGCGCCTGTAACTACATTATATATTTTTACGAGGGCATATTTCTGTTCTGTAACTGTCAACGGGATACGCTTGTCAGCGTTTGACCCTGAAAGTGACAGGTTAGACTCAATTTGTATATGCCTTGACATTTTACCTTGTTTCGGGATACGGCCCATAGTGTAGCCTGAATCATATCCGCCACCCTGCCAGTCGCCAAGGAAATCAGCACCAACAGAAACAATAACATCAGCCTTACCGAAATCATAATCGGCAAGCGCCCTTTCACCATAAACAGCCTGGAACGCGTCAAGCGATTCAGAAGCAGAAACCGCATCATATACCACGTGCTTAAAGCCCGGGTATTTGGCACCGAATTCAGCGATAAGCTTATCTGTAGACGGGCTTGCAGTTGTACCTGTAAGCACCACTACCTGTCCACCGCCTGCCGCTGCCTGGGAAAGACTCGCTTTCACCTGCGCATCAACAGCTTCCCACGTTGCCGGCTTCTCTTTGATCATCGGCTCTTTTAAGCGCATGCTGTCATAAAGCGAAAGTACCGAAGCATAAACCCTTGCATTAGCATTAACCTTTGCTCCGGCAAGAATATTCTTCTCTACCTTGATTGGGCGTGCTTCACGGGTTTTGATAAGTATGTTGGCGAAATCGAAACCATCGGCCATTGTTGTTGCATAATAATCTGCAACACCAGGGATGATCTCTTCCGGCTGAACTACATAAGGAATAGACTTGATAACCGGGCCCTCACATGCTGCCAACGATGCTGCAGCTGTAGTGAACCCTACATATTTCAAAAAGTCACGACGGCTTGTTGATGATCCTGCCAGAGCTTCCTTGTCTCCAAGAAATTCTTCTGTAGGTATCTCCTCAGCAAACTCATTGTTTCTTAGCGTCTCAACAATAGAGCTGTTTTCATTAAGCTCTTCAACACTTTGCCAGTATTTTTTGTTTGATGCCATGTTGTATATAAATATTTAGCTTCTTAAAAATTTGATTAATAGTGACATTTTCCACACTCAGTTCCGCCCATGTCAGCAGCGGTAAGCTTTTGCTTGCCATATTTCTTGGCCAGCTCATCGTGGATCTTAGTGTAGTATTCATTGCCTTCTACCTTAACATCGGTCGCACGGTGGCAGTTGATACACCAACCCATTGTAAGCGGTGAGTGCTGCCTCATAATTTCCATAGTCTCAACCGGGCCGTGGCATGTCTGGCATTCAACACCGGCAACAGATACGTGCTGTGAGTGATTGAAGTAAACAAAATCCGGAAGGTTGTGAATCCTTACCCATTTAACAGGTTTTTGTTTTCCGGTATATTTCTGCGCAGTAGCATCCCAACCTACTGCATTATACAATTCCTTGATTTGAGCAGTGTAGAATTCTTTTGAATAGTCTACATACAAAGAATCTTTGTCACCCTGGAATTCAGCAATATTTTTGTGGCAGTTCATACAAACATTTAATGAAGGTATCCCTGAATGTTTGCTTACCCTTGCCGACGAGTGGCAATATTTACAGTCGATGCCATTGTCACCGGCGTGTATTTTGTGCGAGAAGTGAATTGGCTGAACCGGCTCATACCCCTGGTCAACCCCGATTTGCATCAGGTAGCCATACAGGAAGTAAGACGAAGCCAGCATAAGCAGGATAACAGTAACCAATACCAGAAACTGGTTTTTAGCATACGCTTTCCATAATGACACTGATGATTCTTTTTCCGCGATCACAATACCATTGGAAGCAGCAACCCTTCTCAGCGTCTTGTTTACCAAAACAAGCATCACGATAAGAACCAAAAGAACCAAAACAAGCGCACCAAGTATCAGCACGTTCGAAGATCCGTTGTCAGCATTAGGAGCAACTTTTGTCTGAACAACTCCACCACCGCCTCCACCGTTATCAATCGGCGTTGACGTATAGGCCATGATATTATCAATATCACCCTCGCTCAACTGCGGGAATGCTGTCATTACCGAGTTGTTGTTTTCAGCGAACAGCTTAACAGCGGCCGGATCGCCCGATTTTATCATTTCACTGCTGTTGTGCACCCATTTGTAGATCCATGCACGGTCGTGCTTATCAGCCACACCCCTTAAAGCAGGGCCGGTTGACTTTGCATCAAGCTTGTGACATGCAGCGCAAAGAGTATTGAATAGTTCCTTTCCCTTCACAGGATCCCCTGCGCCAGCCGCCGGAGCAGCTGCACCACCAGCAGGAGCCGCAGCCGCTGCAGGAGCCGCAGTTTCCTGGGCAAAAGATGTAAAAGAGAATGACAGCGATAACGCCAGGCAGAACAATAAAATTCTTGAAAACGAAGTATGGTTACCCACTTTTTTCATATTAAAAATGATTATCGACTTAAATTGGTATGGTTTTTTCAAGGCATACTGTGCAAACACTATGCTTTTTTAAAAACTCCCACAAAAATACGACTTAAGAATTATTCTCAAACCTTAAATAAACCTTAAAACATAATTTATAATAATTCTAAATAAATCGCGTTTTCGCAGATAAAATAATATGTCGTACTTTTGTATAAACACTGTTCATTATGAGAATTTTAAAAATTACACACCTTACTTTTTCCCTATTTTGCATTGGCTTATTAAGCACCGAATGCCTTGCCCAGGAAAGCGTTACTGTTGACCAGGACGCTCGCTTTGAGCAGCTTTTGGCCGAAAAACGCAGGATAAACCCATCTATTACCGTAAATGACCGGTTCAAAATACAGATATTCTATGGTGAAAACGACAAAGCGAGGAAAACACTGTCGGATTTTAAAAGGGAATTTAAAACCATAGACGGCACAATTGTATTTGAAAGCCCCACGTATAAAGTATGGGTAGGGAACTATAAATCACGAATTGAGGCTGAAAAAACATTGGCAGACTTAAAGAAAAAATACCCGTACGCCTTACTAATTAAACCAAATAAGTAATTTTTGTCAGGCAAAATATGCCACAATGACATATCTATAAACAAAAATCCCCCGCCACAGCGAGGGATTTTATATTTTAAAGCTGATTATTTATTTCAGCTTTTTCTTAACTTCAACTTCCTGGTAAGCCTCTACAATATCAAGCTCCTGTATGTCGTTATAATTCCTGATCTGCATACCACAGTCATATCCTTTGGAAACTTCTTTCACATCGTCTTTAAAACGTTTCAGGGCAGTAAGTTCTCCGGTATAGATAACCACACCTTCCCTTATCAGCCTTATTTTTGACGACCTGAATATCTTACCATCGGTCACCATACATCCTGCAATCGTACCCACTTTGGATATTTTGAAAGTTTCACGGATCTCGGCAGTACCTGTAACCTCTTCTTTCAGTTCCGGTGAAAGCATACCTTCCATCGCATCCTTAAGGTCGTCTATCGCATCGTATATGATCGAGTAGTTCCTGATATCGATCTCTTCCCTGTCGGCAAGAGTCCTTGCACTGGCAGAAGGGCGTACGTTAAACCCGATAATGATCGCATCGGAAGCCGAGGCCAGCAATACGTCAGATTCGGTAATCGCCCCTACACCTTTATGGATGATGTTGATCTGGATCTCTTCGGTAGACAATTTAGAGAAGGAATCGGATAATGCTTCAACCGAACCATCCACGTCTCCTTTGAGGATAATGTTAAGCTCCTTGAACTGCCCAAGCGCAATCCTTCTTCCGATCTCGGCAAGCGTGATGTGCCTTTGCGTACGTACCGACTGCTCGCGCATCAACTGCGTACGTTTTGCAGCGATTTGTTTCGCTTCCCTTTCATCTTCAAACACACTGAACTTGTCGCCCGCAGTAGGTGCGCCATCAAGTCCTAATATCGATATAGGCGTAGATGGGCCTGCCACCTTAATGCTGTGCCCGCGCTCATCGTGCATGGCTTTTACCTTACCGTGGTGCTTGCCCGCAAGGACATAGTCACCCAACCTCAGGGTACCACCCTGTACAAGCACTGTAGAGATGTATCCCCTTCCCTTATCAAGGAACGCTTCTACAACAGTTCCCACAGCCGCTTTTTCCGGGTTCGCTTTCAGGTCGAGCAATTCGGCCTCAAGCAATACTTTTTCAAGCAATTCTTTTACACCAAGGCCTGTTTTTGCAGAGATATCGTGCGATTGTATCTTACCTCCCCAGTCTTCTACAAGAAGGTTCATTCCTGCAAGCCTTTCTTTTATCTTTTCAGGATTCGCCGCCGGCTTATCCACTTTATTGATCGCAAATATAATAGGCACTCCCGCCGCCTGGGCGTGGTTAATCGCCTCTTTCGTCTGCGGCATGATGTCATCATCAGCAGCAATCACGATAATGGCAATATCGGTAACCTGTGCACCCCTTGCCCTCATTGCGGTAAACGCCTCGTGGCCCGGTGTATCAAGGAATGCTATTTTCTGCCCGTTGTCGAGCGTTACGCCGTAAGCACCAATGTGCTGGGTTATACCACCCGACTCACCTGCGATAACATTTTCTTTACGGATGTAGTCAAGAAGCGATGTCTTACCATGGTCAACGTGACCCATTACGGTAACAATCGGAGCCCTGAATACAAGGTCTTCTTCCCTGTCTTCCACCACTTCCATCGATTCCTCGATATCGGTAGTAATAAATTCAACTTCAAAACCAAACTCGTCCGCCACAATAGTAAGCGTTTCAGCATCAAGCCTTTGGTTCATGGTAACCATGATACCCAACGACATACATACCGAGATCACTTTTGTAATAGGCACATCCATCATGGTAGCAATTTCACCAACGGTAACAAATTCCGTTACCTTGATTACTTTACTTCCTTCGTCAAGCATCCTTTGCTCATCGTCAGATTTCTGGCGGTGGCTGTCACGCTTGTCCCTTCTGTATTTCGCCGCTTTGGATTTACTTCCTTTGCCCTGGAGTTTTTCAAGGGTTTCGCGGATCTGGTTTTTAACTTCTTCTTCGGTAGGCTCAACTTTAGAAACAATTGCCGGCCTCTTATTTGTATTCGGCCCAAATTTATTTGCTGCAGGCTGTCCCGGCCTGCTTTGGCCCGGTGCGCCCGGTCTTATCTGTCCCGCCCCGCCTTGCCCCTGGGGTTTCGGCGTAATCCTTTTTCTCTTATTCTTATCGTTGTTGGCATTAGCTCCGGTATTAGGAGTAATGGCCGCGCCACCCGGTCTTGGAGGGTCTTTTTTGAACTCCTCTTTTTTCTTTTTAGGCTTATTGAACTGCGAAAGGTCAATTGTCTGCCCTGTAAAAGTCGCTCCGGTAAGCTTTTGGTACTGCGTTGCTATTTTTTCCTCTTCGGCAGGCGCCTCAGCAGGTGCCGGCTGTTCTTTTTTCTCTTCGGCAGGTTTTTGTGCTGCTCTTGGCTGGATTGCAGGTGCTGCTTTTGGCTGCTCCGGTTCTGCTTCCTTTTCCTGCACAACAGGAGGAACATCAGCCACGGGCTCGGCAGGTTTCACTGCTTCCTGTGGTTTTTCGGGAGCTGCCGCCTGTGGTTCAGGCTTTGCAGGAGCGTCTGAAGCAGGCTCTGCTTTTCTGGCATTAAGGTCAATTTTGCCAACAGAAACCGGCCCTGAAAGTGAGGCTTTCGCCCTTATCACTTCCTGACGTTGTTTTTCATCATCCTGCTTCCTCTTTTCTTCCATCTCGCGTTCGCGTTCCATACGAAGCGCTTCCTTCTCCTTCCTTTTCTCCTCGCTTACTTCGAGGGAAGCGGCTTTATTTCCTTTGTCGGCAGAAAATTGATTGTAGAGCGTATTATATTCCTCGCCCGAGATCTTGGCGTTCGGGCTGGCTTCGATAGCGAAACCCTTGTCCTTAAGGAACTCAACGGCCCTGTCAAGCGAAATATTTAATTCCCTTAATACTTTGTTTATTCTTATTGCTCTTTCTTCAGACATACAATCTTATTAATTTATCTTCTTTGTTGTGTTGTGCTGTGTTACACCGGACTAATCCTCAAATTCTTCTTTCAATATCCTCATCACATCAAGTATGGTCTCCTCTTCAAGGTCGGTCCTTCTCACAAGGTCAGCAACGTCCTGTTTCAGTACGCTTCTTGCTGTATCAAGGCCGATCTTTGCAAACTCGGCAATGATCCACGCCTCGATCTCATCAGAGAACTCTGTCAATTCAACATCCTCATCCTCAGCAGGAGTGCCTTCGCGGATAACATCGAGCTCATAGCCCGTCAATAATCCTGCCAGTTTAATATTGTGGCCGCCCCTTCCAATCGCTTTCGAAACCTCTTCCAGCTTAAGGAAAACCTCAGCCCTGTTATTAGCCTCGTCAATCTTGATAGAAGACACTTTTGCCGGGCTCAATGCCCTTGATATGTATAACTGCGTGTTTGTCGTATAATTAATCACGTCGATATTCTCGTTACCCAGCTCGCGGACGATACCGTGGATACGTGAACCTTTCATTCCCACACAGGCCCCAACCGGGTCGATCCTGTCATCATACGAGTCAACAGCTACTTTCGCTTTTTCGCCAGGTATCCTAACCACTTTCTTAACTGTGATAAGCCCGTCGAAAACCTCCGGTATCTCCTGCTCGAACAATTTCTCAAGGAACAATTCTGATGTACGTGACATAATGATCATCGGCTTGTTGCCTTTCAGCTCTACGCTTTCTATGATGCCGCGCACGTTATCGCCTTTCCTGAAAAAGTCAGACGGTATCTGTTTTTCTTTTGGCAAAACGATCTCATTGCCTTCATCATCCACCAAAATTACAGCTTTTGGTCTTACATGGTGTACTTCGGCTGTATAAATATCGCCTGTAAGGTCTTTAAACTGCTTGTACAGGTTGGTATTATCGTGTTCGTGTATCTTCGAAATAAGGTTTTGGCGAAGCGCAAGTATCGCCCTGCGGCCCAGCTGTATCAGCTTCACTTCTTCCGAAACATCTTCACCCACTTCAAAGTCGGGCTCTATCCTTCTTGCTTCGCTAAGGGAAATCTCCTGGTTAGGATCTTCCACCTCTCCATCGGCAACCACCACGCGGTTCCTCCATATCTCCATATCCCCTTTGTCAGGGTTGATGATAATATCAAAGTTATCATCTGATCCATATTTCTTCTTCAGTGCATTCCTGAATACATCTTCCAGTATCGCCATCAGCGTGACGCGATCTATAAGCTTATCATCTTTAAACTCTGAAAACGAATCGATTAATGCGAGATTTTCCATGCCAACTTTCTATTTTTTTAAAATTTTATTATAACAACTGCTTCTTTAATGTCCTGGTAAGGCATCTCTACCCTCTTTTGTACGGTTTCTTTCCCTTTGCCAACCTGTTTGGGTTCGCGGGCTGTCCACTCCAGAACAATAAATTCCTCATTCGCATCGGTAAGGTCCGCTTCAATTTCTTTATCAGCGGTTTTCACATTAAGTGTCCTTCCAATGTTTTTTATGTACTGCCTTGGCTTTGTCATCGGGCTTGTTGCCCCTGCCGAAGCTACCTCAAGCGAAAAATCTTCTTCTTCCCTGTCAAGGTTGTGCTCTATGGCCCTGCTCACATCGATGCAATCCTGGAGCGTTACCCCATTGTCGCCGTCAAGCGTCACCATAATTTTGTTTGCACCGGTAATGGAAAAGTCTATTAAAAACAGCGACGGCCTCTCCTCAAGGCCCTTTTCCAGCAATCCGGCAACTTTTTCCTTAAATGTCATATCTGTATAAAAAGAGGGGACTCCTGTCCCCTCATTATTTAGTATTTATTAAATAACCGTGCAAATATAAGACTTTTTTTTATAACTTGAAAATCATTGTATAAATCTTGAAAATCATTGGGTAATGTAAAATTTATCCTTACCTTTATTGTCTTAAATTTCCAACCAAAATCCTGTTAAATCTACATTACAAAAATTACATTTTACAAACCATGAAAAAAATCCTAGTTCCTACCGATTTCTCAGACCATGCCGAATATGCCTTAAAAGTAGCTACACAAATAGCACGTAAAAATAATGGCGAAATATACCTTTTGCACATGCTGGAACTGCCACACCTCGCCAGCGACGGCATAGGCGAAAGCAATGCTGTCGGAAGCAATGCAGCCCTGCCGGAAGTCATGTTCTTTATGGAAAAGACCCGTGAGCGCTTCAACGAGGTTATCAGCCAGCCATACCTCGAAGGAATAACCGTTGTTGAAGCAATACAGTTTGAAAAAGCTTTTGACGGCATTATAGCACACAGCAAAAAACACGATATCGACCTTGTTGTAATGGGCTCACACGGCGCAAGTGGTTTCCAGGAGATGTTCATCGGGTCTAATACCGAGAAAGTTGTAAGGACTTCCAATGTGCCTGTTTTGGTAATCAAAAAAGAAGAGGGCGAATTTAATCCGCAGAAATTTGTATTCGCTTCCGATTTCTCCGACGAGATCAAAAAACCTTTTGAAAAAGCGGTTTACTTCGCTAACAGTTTCGGTGTACACATGCACCTTGTACTTGTAAACACACCGAGCGATTTCAAATCGACTCACGCTGCCGAGAAAAGGATGCACGATTTTGCATCGCAATTCAGTATTACCAATGGCTATACTTCACACGTTTACAATGATGTAAATGTAGAAAAAGGGGTGCTTCATTTTGCAAACAGCGTAAATGCTGACCTTATAGGAATGTCTACCCACGGAAGGCACGGGCTTGCCCACTTCTTCAACGGAAGCATTAGCGAAGACCTTGTAAACCATTCGGTACGCCCGGTGGTGACTTTTAAGATATAATCAAATAACTTTTGCCACGAATTAGCACAAATTAAAAAGTGTAATGTCACATGTAATTATCAGCAAATAATACCTCTGAAAACCCCAAAGACTTTAAAATCTTTGGGGTTTTTCGTTTTAACTACTTCACTGGCATTGCGAGCGGAGGAAGAGAGCGTGGCAATCTTCCTGCACAGGCCTTAACCCGTGCCTTCTCCAAAGAAGAAGGTCAACTACACTCGTACTCTAAACAGTTTCTATAAACATGCCGTCCCTCGGGACTTCTGAGAGGCAGTTCCGGCGGGGCGTTATGTTTAGAGATTGTCGGCCTCATACAGCTCAGAGTTCCGGAGGAACGGCATATGAAAACCTTCAACTTCTCCTGATCAGCTATTATCAATACCGTTGTGGATTTTCATGGCACAACCCAACACAAAAAAGCCTCTCATTTCTGAGAGGCTTTTTGTTGACCTACTAGGACTCGAACCTAGAACGACTGAACCAAAATCAGCTGTGTTACCATTACACCATAGGTCAATTTTGCTATTTGCTCTGTTTTTCCTGCTTTTACAGGCGCTCGCAGAACTTGTTTGCGGGTGCAAATGTAGCACATAATTTTTTTATTGCAAATTTTTGCAGAAA
Source organism: Flavobacterium arundinis (assembly GCF_038289855.1). Lineage (NCBI taxonomy): Bacteria > Pseudomonadati > Bacteroidota > Flavobacteriia > Flavobacteriales > Flavobacteriaceae > Flavobacterium > Flavobacterium arundinis. The sequence continues at coordinate 136,615 of NZ_JBBYHR010000009.1, read as the reverse complement.
AATATTGAAAATAAATTACACCTAAATCGTAATGCACTTATTTATACGATTATGGAGTTCGCTTTGAGAAAGATTTTTTTTTAACAATCGAGCTAAAACATAATACTCAACTAAATTTCAGGTAATGATCATCCAACAATGATATTCCTTCGTTCGCTCCTAAAAAAAGTCAGATCAGGCGAGGCAATAAAACTCTGATATCCCTGTTACTAAAACAATATTTGCGAGCCTGATAAATATTATTGTCGTAAAAATACTTTCTTTGTATCATAATTAACTTTCCGCACCAATTATATGACAAACTTTGATTTCAGGAAATGGAATACCGCTATAGGCTGGTCGCTGTTTACCGTTGCCCTTAGTATTTACAGCGCAACCGTAGAACGCACCCTCAGCTTTTGGGATTGCGGTGAGTATATTGCCACAGCCGCAAAGCTTGAGGTAGGCCACCCGCCCGGTGCACCACTCTTCCAGATGGCAGGCGCTTTCTTCTCGATGTTCGCCTTTGGCGATACCAGTAAGGTCGCGTTAATGGTGAATATGGTTTCGGTGTTTTCGAGCGCGTTTACCATACTGTTCATGTACTGGTCGCTCACCATCCTCCTGAAAAACATGGTTTCGGGCTTTACCGAATTTAACCGCAATAACGCCATCATGGTACTGGGTAGCGCTGCTGTCGGGAGCCTTGCGTTCCTGTTTTCGGACAGCTTTTGGTTCAACGGTACTGAGGCCGAGGTATACGCCATGGCATCGCTGTTTATCGCCATACTCTTTTGGGCCGGGCTCAAATGGGGCGAAGACATGCATACACCGCGCGGCAATAAGTGGCTGCTTCTCATATCGCTGCTGCTGGGGCTTTCGTTCGGGGTGCACTTCCTGGCGCTGCTCACAATTCCGTCTATAGGAATGATCTATTACTTTAAGAATTATAAAACAGTAACGGTAAAGAGTTTCATTATTGCCAACATTGCTACCGTGGCCATATTGTTCTTTGTATTTAAATTCCTGCTGCCTTACACGATGGGGCTTTTTGGTAAAACAGAAATCTTTATGGTGAACAGCATGGGGCTGCCATTCGATTCGGGTACCATCTTCCTGTTTGCCCTGATCGCCGCTTTCTTTTACTTCGGCCTTCGTTATACAAAGAAAAAAGCAAAACCTTTCGCGAACACCCTGCTGCTGTGCCTGTTATTCCTGCTCATCGGTTTTTCCACCTGGATGCTCCTGCCTATAAGGGCCAACGCCGATGTGGTGATCAATGAAAATAAGCCATCGGATGCCGCCGAGCTACTTGCCTACTACAACCGTGAGCAGTATGGCGAACAGAAAACCTTCTACGGGCCGCTTTATACCGAAGTGTACAGCGGGCTCGATAAAAAGAACCCATACAAAGATGCCGCGCCCAACTATGAGCGCGATTACAAGACCAATAAATATGTGATCGTTAATAATTATAAAAACGCCAAGCAAAACCCGGACGAGAGCCACGGCGCTTTCCTGCCAAGGATGACAAGCTCTGAACATGCCGCCAACTACATGATGTTTTCGGGTCCGCCGAAATTCAGGATCGACCCGGCATACGATTACAGTAACGACCTGAGGCAATATGGCATTGACGTGGAACAGTTGGACGATGCGCAGGCAATGGCTGCAATCAACCAGATAAGGGGCGAATTTGAAGGTGTCGTTGCCGATTTCAGAAAAGCGTACGCACAGGGCGATGTGGGCAATGAGGAACTGGATAAATTCCTGAAAGCCTACAAGCAATACCTTATTATTGAGAAGCCTTCTTTTGGTGACAATATGGCTTTTATGTTCGAATACCAGTTCGGCTACATGTACTGGCGCTACCTGATGTGGAACTTCACCGGCCGCCAGAACGACGTGCAGGGAGAGCTTGACAACCAGAACGGCAACTGGATAAGCGGCATTACCTTCCTTGACGAAATGAGGCTCGGCCCACAGGACGCACTTACCACAGATATGAAAAACAATAAAGGCCGAAATACGTATTTCTTCCTGCCTTTCATCCTTGGATTGATAGGCGCAGTATACCATGCGCGCAAAGACCTGAAGAGCTTTTATGTATTATTGGCGCTGTTCCTGTTTATGGGAATTGCCCTGAAGATATTCCTCAACGAAAAGCCGTTTGAAGTCCGTGAAAGGGATTATGTGCTTGTAGGCTCCTATTACGTTTTTGCCATGTGGATCGCCTTTGGCGTGTATGCAATTTATGACGGGATCAAAACATACATCCAGCCGAAGATCTTGATGCCTGCCGTGCTTGGCGTGACCCTGCTCGCCGTTCCGTTGCTTATGGCTGTCCAAAACTGGGACGACCACGACCGCTCGGGACGTTATACGGCTTTATCTATGGCGAAGGCCTATCTCGACTCGTGCGAACCCAATGCGATACTCTTTACCGTCGGCGACAACGATACCTTCCCGCTGTGGTACGCCCAGGAGGTGGAAGGCTTCCGTACCGATGTGCGCATCGTGTGCTCTACCCTGTTGCCTACCGACTGGTACATTGACCAGATGAAGCGTCAGGCCTATGAGTCGGAGCCGGTGCCGATATCGCTCACCCACGAGCAGTATGTTGATGGTACGAGGGACTTCCTGTTCTTCAACCCGCTCGGCAAAACGAAGGATTCGACAATGAACATCAATGACTTCATGAGGTTTGTAACCCTTGACGATGAAAGGGCAAAAGTGCCGCTGAGCAACGACCATTTGGTAAACTTCTACCCTATTAACAAGCTCCGCATCCCGGTTGACAAGAACCTCATTATTAAAAACAAGGTAGTTTCTCCGCAGCGCTATGATTCTATTGTTTCTAACCTGGAGATTACGCTACCCGAAGAAGCCATCTACAAGCACAACCTGATCATGCTCGACATCATCCGTACCAATAACTGGAAACGCCCGATCTACTTCGCAGGTGGAAGGTTTGACGACGAAGACTACGCATGGTTGAAGGATTACCTGCAGCTGGAAGGTATGGTGTATAAGCTCGTGCCTGTAAAAACACCGATACCGAAAGACGGCAGCCCGCTGGACATGGGTTACATAGATACGGATGACATGTACAACATCGTGATGAAATGGGACTGGGGCAATGGCGGCGATACCAGCATATACCACGACCCGCAGACTCAGAAGAACAGCATTAGCTTCCGGAAAAACCTGGCACGCCTTGGCGAAGCCCTGATAAAAGAAGGAAAGCTGGACAAAGCTAATAAGGTAATCGACCTTGCCATGAAGAACATGCCGGTCGACTATTTTGGCTACTATTTTATATCTGAGCCATTTGCAGGATTATATTATAAAACCGGGCGCAAAAAAGAAGCACGCGAACTGCTGACGAAGCTGATTGGCAAGTACCAGGAAACGCTTGCGTATTATAAATCCCAGTCGGTTACCGACCAGAATGCCCTTGCGAGGGACATCATCGGCTCAATAGAAGCGTACAGAACCCTGCTCATCATCATGGAGGAGAATAACGATACGGAGTTTTTCAATGCCTCGAAAGTTGGGTTTAATAAGGCTAACGGGATGTTTGCAAGGTTTAAGAGGGATAGTGAGTAGGACATAATTAAAAAGAAAATGAACAGCATTAAATTAAACGACATATTACGACTTGACAATCTTAACAATGTGAAGATTCGTTTCAATTTAATGTTCGCCCAAAATTGGAATCCGATAGAACTTTTTAAAAATGGCGACACATCTACAATGCTTGGTGGTCAATATTGGAATTATAACAGAAACAAATCATACAAAACAGGACAAATCACAATTGGACTTGTTAAGATAAAGCCGAATGAAGATCTTTGGTTGTTGTTTCATATTGGACAGGTAACTAATGACTTGAATATACTCAACGGTGTTGGTTACGAATATCAAGACCTGCCCGAATACAAAAAATATATAGGCCGTTTAATCGTAAAATTTAAGAACAAAGCACAGACAATGATTCGTAATGCCGAATCAGTAATTGACATTTGTTATGTATATCAAATTTTACCTGACACTTTTGACAACGACATATTTCCAGGTTACGAAAATGTAAATATTTCTTGGGACGAAATGAACCGAGTATTAGAAAAGGACAACTGGAAAACAGCACTTCAAAATCAAAAAGGAGTTTACTTAATGACCGACATTTCAAACGGAAAAAAATATGTTGGTTCAGCATACGGAGATACTATGATTTTAGGACGTTGGAGATCATATGTAATAAATGGTCACGGTGGAAACGTTGGACTTAAAAATCTGACTTTTGACCATATTAAACAAAATTTCAAATACTCAATTCTTAGCATTTACAAATCAACTACTGACGACCAAATTATTATTAACAGTGAAAGTTGGTGGAAAGAAGTTTTACAAAGCAGACAATTTGGTTACAATGAAAATTGATGAACGAGATAGAGCTATTCGTTATAACATCAGTTTGGCAATATGGCGCTGTTAACATTGTCCCCACTAAATCGTAAACCACAACCAAATAAAACCAATAAACCATCCATGAAAAAAAATTACTTACTATCCTTACTTTTGGTGTTTGCCGTTTCGGCTTATGCCCAAAAAGACAAACGCCTGAAAGGCATTGAAAAAGACCTGAATGAATTACTGAAAACCGCAAATGCCGCGGGATTCTCGGTTGCTGTAGTAGAGAATGATAAAGTAATCTACTCCGCCGGGTTTGGCTACAGGGACTATGAAAATAAAATTCCCGTTGACCCCAACACGCTTTTTGCGATAGGCTCCAGCACCAAGGCGTTTACTTCTGCCGTGCTAGGGTCATTAAGAAATGAAGGCAAGCTGGCCTTTACCGACAGCCCGCTGAAATACGTGCCTGAGCTTAAATTCTACAACAATGACCTTAATGGCAACGTGAATATCGAAGACTTGATGAGCCACCGCACGGGCATTCCGCGCCATGACTTTTCGTGGTACTTTTTCCCAACCCATAGCAGGGACAGTATCATCCAAAGGATAAAATACCAGGAGCCGTTTACCGGATTAAGGCAGCAGTGGTATTACAACAACTTTATGTTTACCGTGCAGGGCGTTATCGCCGAAAAAATAACCGGCAAAAGCTGGGAGGACAACATCAGGGAACGTTTCCTTGCCCCCTTGGGAATGACCCGCACCAATGTGACCATTGCCGAAATGAAGGCGGCTTCCAACGCGGCTTTTGGCTACGAGCTGAAAAAGAATAACGTGATAAGCAAAATGGATTACTACGATATTGCCGCAATGGCACCTGCAGGCAGCATCAACAGCAGCGCCAACGATATGGCCAACTGGCTGATCACCTGGATCAACAAAGGAAAATTCAAAGGCAAGGAAATTTTGCCCGAAAATTACGTGACGGAAGCGATGAGTTCCCATGCTGTAATAGCAGGCGCACTGCCTTCGGAGGAACTACCCAACAACTACTTCTCAAACTACGGTTACGGATGGATGCTCATGTCTTATAAAGGGTTCTACAGGGTAGAGCACGGCGGAAACATTGACGGGTTTTCGGCAAGTGTTGCGTTTTTCCCTTCTTCTAAAATAGGTATTGTTGTGCTTACCAACCAAAATGGGTCGCGGATACCGTCATTGGTTAGGAACACCATTGCCGACAGGATGCTGGGTGTTGATAAGACCGACTGGAATGCAATGCTCGCAAAAGAACTGAAAGAAGGGAAGGAAGCAGAAGAAAAAGCAAAGAAAGAGCCTGCTAAAAAAGAGGAAACGGCAAACCACACACCTTCGCACCCACTTGATGATTACACAGGGCTGTTTACCAATCCCGGCTATGGCACCTTTGAGATCGTGAAGAAAAATGACTCCCTCTTTGCAGTTTTTAAACAAACGCGGTTTTACCTGAAGCACAAGCATTATGATATATTTTCCCCTTATGATGCAAAGGATAAGGTAATTGACACATCGGAAGATTCCGATGGTATGTTCATGAACTTTACTACCAATGATGCAGGCGAGATATCGGGGGTTAAGCTGAAGGTAGAATCATCACTTGACCACCCTATCGAATTTAAGCGGACGCCAAAAGAGGTTGCTGTAGAGGCAGACGTATTAAACAAGTATATTGGGGATTATGAGATCTCAGGAATGACGGTGAAGGTTTCTGTAAAAGAGAATAAGTTGTACCTGTTTGTTCCCGGCCAACCGGAATATGAGCTTACTCCAACTTCAGAAACCATGTATGTAATTACAACGCTGGATGGATATAAAGCAGAGTTCATTCCCGGAGACAACGGAAAAATAAAAGAACTGACACTGCACCAGCCGAATGGTAAATTTACAGCGGTGAAGAAGTAAAAGCTATAGTATGATTGTATAAAGGGCTGCCGGTTTGGTGGCCCTTTTTTCTGTCAGCGTGTCTTTTACCGTAAGGGTCAGTCATGCCATTGGTAATACCTTAAATACTCTCGTGCGGTCATTGCGAGCGGAAGAATGAAGCGCGGCAATCTTTCAGGGGGTGATGCACTAGTTGCTGTGGAAAGATTGCTTCGTCGTTCCTCCTCGCAATGACGCGGAACGCGAAGAAACCTAATCACCCGCTCCGCAAAGTCTCTGACTTTGTGGAGGTGTTTAAAGGTCTCTGACCTTTTATATGTATGTCGGAGACATCCCAATGCGTCCACAAAGTAAGAGACTTTGCGGAGCGGGATTTATTCCCGAAGGGAAATCCTTAGTGGAAATGTAATTAATCTACCGAAATAGATTCCCTATCGGGAAATTTTGGAATAACTGGCAGCTATCGCGTAGCGATTAAATTTGGGTAGAAATGATATTACGCAACAGTACGTCTTTCCCGTAGGGAATAAATTTCGCCTTACCTTAATGTTGTTACAATCCCATGATTCGGTACAGTTGTGAACCTTGTGCAAATCTTGGTGCTCATTGGTTAAATTCTGAATATCGCTAAAAAACAGCTTTACCTTTCCTAAAAAAATAGTTTCTTTGCAGTTAGAATAATTTGGAATAACCTATCCTTCATGATAACATTCAATTTCAAAAAATGGAATACCACCCTCGGGTGGTCTGTTTTTACCATTGCCCTCGTCACTTTCTCGATGACTGTAGAGCCTACCATGAGCTTTTGGGACTGCGGGGAGTATATTGCCACAGCCGCCAAACTCGAAGTAGGCCACCCGCCGGGAGCCCCGCTTTACCAAATGATGGGCGCCTTCTTTGCCATGTTTGCCTCAGGCCCGGATAAAGTCGCACTGATGGTGAATATGATGTCGGTATTCTCGAGCGCGTTTACGATATTGTTCATGTTTTGGTCGCTTACCATCGTGCTGCGCAACCTTATTACCAAATTCTCTGAATTCAATAACAATAATGCGATCGCCATACTCGGGGCTTCGGCTGTGGGGAGCCTTGCCTTCACATTCTCCGACAGCTTCTGGTTCAATGCCGTAGAGGCTGAGGTATACGCCATGGCATCACTTTTCATCGCACTATTGCTTTGGCTCGGGCTTCGCTGGGGTGAAGAAATGCACACGCCGCGCGGCAACAAGTGGCTGCTCATCATATCGCTTGTTATCGGGCTTTCGTTCGGGGTACACTTTATGGCGCTCCTTGCCATCCCTTCGATAGGGTTTATTTATTTCTTTAAAAACTACGAAAAAGTTACGGTTAAGAGCTTCATCATAGCCAATGTGGTCATCGTGGCCATACTCCTATTCATATTCAAATTATTACTGCCTTATACCATGGCGCTTTTCGGGTTAACCGAAATATTCATGGTAAACTCATTGGGAATGCCGTTCAACTCCGGCACCATTTTCGTAACCCTTACCATCCTTGCTTTCTTTTATTTTGGCTTTAGCTATACAAAGAAAAAAGGGCTGCCTGTTTACAATACAATGCTGCTTTGCGTGCTGTTCATCCTCATTGGGTTCTCTACCTGGATGATGCTGCCGATACGTGCCAATGCCAATGTGGTTATCAATGAGAACAAGCCGTCGGATGCTGCCGAGGTACTGGCCTACTACAACAGGGAGCAGTACGGCGAGCAAAAGCTCTTTTACGGGCCGATGTTCTCGGACACTTATGCGGGGCTTGACAAAGTAAGGCCTTATGAAGACGAGAAGCCCAACTACCAAAGGGATTATAAAACAGGCAAATATGTTATTGTAAACAACTTTAAGAACGCCAAGCAAAATACCGACGACCACCACAAAGGGCTGATGCCAAGGATGTGGAGCACCGAGCACTCGGCTAACTATATGAGGTTTACCAAGCCGCTTGAGTTCCGGATCGACCCTGCATACGATTTTTCGGAAGACCTGGCACGCTACGGATTGCCGATAAATGAAATGAGCGACGAAGACCTTGGCAGGGCTATGGCCGAAGCACGTGGGCAGATAGAAGCTGCAGTCGCAGAATTCAGGACGGAGTTCAACAAAGGCAACGCGGATTATGAAGATTATGATAAATTCCTGAACAAATACAGCAGGTACCTTATTGTTGAGAAGCCTTCTTTTGCATCGAATATGCAATATATGTTCCAGTTCCAGTTTGGTTACATGTACTGGCGCTACCTGATGTGGAACTTTACCGGCAGGCAAAACGACATACAGGGCCGTTATGACAATATTGACGGTAACTGGTTAAGCGGCATCAAGCCGGTAGACACGATCTTCCTGGGGCCACAGGACAACCTTCCTTCTGACCAGGCGAACAACAAAGGGCGCAATGTATATTTCTTCCTTCCGTTCCTGCTCGGCGTTATAGGCCTTGCTTTCCATGCTAAAAAAGATCCCAAGAGCTTTTATGTTCTGCTGGCGTTGTTCCTTTTTACAGGGCTTGCGCTAAAAATATACCTTAATGAAAGGCCGTTCGAGCCGCGTGAGCGTGACTATGCGCTGGTAGGCTCCTTCTACGTCTTCGCCATGTGGATAGGCATTGGCGTATATGCCATTTACGATACCATTAAAAAATACATGCAGCCGAAAATTGCAGGGCCTGTAGTGATTGCCGTTACGATGCTTGCCGCACCGGTGCTTATGGCTTCGCAAAACTGGGATGACCATGACCGTTCGGATCGTTATACCGCGCTTGCTATGGCGAAAGCCTACCTTTCGTCGTGCGATAAGAATGCGATACTCTTTACCATTGGTGACAACGATACCTTCCCGCTGTGGTATGCACAGGAAGTGGAAGGCTATCGTACCGACGTGCGTATCGTAAATACCAGCTTATTAATGACCGACTGGTATATTGACCAGATGAAGGCCAAGGCGTATGAGTCGGAACCAATGCCGATATCATTTACCCACGACCAGTACAAGCAGGGAACACGCGACTATATGTTCTTTGACCAGGGTACCGATAAGCGTTGGGCTATCGGCGATTTCATCAAGTTCCTGGCTACTGACGACCCGCGTGCGCAAAGGGAGCTGAGCAATGGCCACATGGTGAATTTTTACCCGACCAACAAAATCAGGATGATGGTAAACAGGGAGGAGATCATTAAGAACAAAATTGTTTCACCAAAATTATATGACTCTATTGTGCCGTATATCGATATTGACATCAAAGGTGATGCATTGTACAAAAACCGCCTGATGATGCTCGATATCTTTTACCAGAATAATTGGAAAAGGCCGATGTATTTTACCGGAGGCAGCTTTGGCGACGATGACTACCTTTGGATGAAAGACTACCTGCAGCTTGACGGTATGGTGTATAAACTTGTACCAATGAAGACACCAATACCTAAAGACGGGAACCCACTGGATATGGGGTATATTGATACCGACAAGATGTACAACATCGTGATGTCGTGGGATTGGGGTAACAGCGAAAGCCCGAAAATTTACCATGACCCTGAAACCCGTAAGAACAGCATTACCTACCGCACCAACCTTGCCAGGCTGATGGAAGCGCTCATCAAGGAGGGTAAAATGGACAAGGCAGAGAAGATCATTGACCTTGCCATGAAAAAAATGCCGGTGGAGTATTACGAATACTATACGCTGCTGGAGCCTTATGCTACCGGGTATTATGAGATTGGCAAAAAAGCGGAGGCACGGAAGCTTTTGGATAAAGTGATCAAGAAATACCAGGAGAACCTCGACTTCTTTGCGGGCTATTCGCCATCGGAGCAGAATGATGCACACATAGATATCATTACCAATATAGAGCGCTACAGGAGCCTTCTGTATATTATGGATGACAACGGCGATAAAGAATATTATGAAGCTGCGAAGAAGGTATTCAACAAATACAACAGCAGGTTCAAAATGCACAGGAGAGAGGATTTGTAGATCTTTTCCAATTGAATGAAAGATGCAGCAGGAAGACTTGCTGCATTTTTTATTTGCCTTTATAGAGGTTATACCGCAGAGATGCACAGAGAAGTCATAGAGTTCCACGGAGAAAAATTTAAATAGATTTAGAAGTCCACAGAGTCTTTATTCTGCTTTAGCAGAATTCTCTGAGAGCTCTGACAACTAAAAAAATTCTGTGGACTCTGTGACTTCTCTGTGCATCTCTGTGTAACAATTCATTTAGAAACAAAAACACTTTATCTTTGCCCAATGAAATTCTATTGGGTAAAAACGCGGTGGTTTATCAGGAAGCTGTTTCCCGGCTATGTATGGAATATCCCTAATTCCACCAAAACCGTTTACCTCACCTTTGACGACGGCCCCACACCTGAAGTGACGGAATGGGTGCTTGACATTCTGAAAGAACATGATATCAGGGCCACATTCTTTTGCATTGGCAATAACATCGAAAAGCATCCTCATATTTTTAAAAAAATAGTTGAAGCAGGGCACGCCATTGGCAACCATACCTTCAACCACCTCAACGGCTGGAATACCGATAACGCCAACTACTTTCAAAACATTGCCGCCTGCGAAAAATGGATAGCCGGTGCTTCAGGGGCGCAACTGTTTCGTCCGCCGTATGGCAAAATAAAAAAGTCGCAGAAGAAAGAGGTGCAGAAAATGGGTTACCGGATTGTAATGTGGGATGTGCTCAGCGCCGACTTCGACCAAAGTATTTCGCCGGAAAAGTGTCTGGACAATGTAATAAGCAACACCACCAATGGCAGCGTCATTATATTCCACGACAGCATTAAGGCAAATATAAATATGCGCTATGCATTGCCAAAAGCAATTGAATATTTAAAAGGAAAGGGATTTCGGTTTGCGGCTATAGATTAAAGCTGCTCCTGCACAAGGCCTATGATGGTGTTCGCATCCAGCTCGCCGCTCTGCCTCCATACCATTTGCCCGTCTTTGTAGATCATCAGCGTAGGAAGCCCCTTTATCCTTAGGGCATCGGCCAGCTCCTGGTTTTTATCCACATCAATTTTAATGACTTTAGCCTTGTCTCCAAGCGCGGCAGCCACATCGCGTATCACCGGATGCATGGATACCGAAGGCTCGTTCCACTCTGTATAAAAATCGATAAGTACAGGCACATGGGAGTTTATAAGTTCTCCAAATTTTGACATAAAATTGAAATTTTAAACTAATTTAAAACCGTTTTATTAGCAATGATTATACAAATATAATATAATTACTATATTATGATGCTTTTTGCCCTTTTTTTAGTTGGATAACTGTGATTTCCGGCCAAATCCCTACCCGGCCCGGATAGCCATGGAAGCCAAACCCGCGGTTTACGTACACATAACGCCCAACGTTTTCGTACAGCCCTGCCCATTGTTTATACACATATTGAACCGGGCTCCACTTGAAAAAGCCGGGGATTTCTATACCGAACTGCAGGCCGTGCGTATGCCCGCTCAGGGTAAGGTGGTAATTGTTTTTATGGTTCTTTACCTCCGCGTCCCAGTGCGACGGGTCGTGGCTCATCAGTATCTTGAAGTTATCGGGAGTAAGCCCCTGTGAAGCTTTGCTGAGGTCGCCTGCCTGCTTGAAGTTGACACCCCAGTTCTCTACCCCTACCAAAGCGATCTCCTGCCCGCCTTTTTCCAGCTTCACATGCTCATTAAGCAGCAGCTTAAAATTGATCTGCCTGTGCAGGTCTTTTATATCCTCAAAATTTTGCTGTTTTGCTTTTTGCGAGGGCCATTCCACGTACTCACCGTAGTCATGGTTGCCCAGCACGGAATATTTGCCAAAGGGAGCCGATTCTATCCTTTTAAAGGCTTCGATCCATGGGTGCATTTCTTCGGCATGGGTGTTCACGATGTCGCCCGTAAAAAGGATGAGGTCGCTTTGCTGTTCGTTAATGAGGCCTATAGCATGCTCTATCTCTTCGGCATCATCAAAACTGCCACTGTGGATATCGGAGATGTGCGTGATGGTCATACCCTCAAAATTATCTGGGAGATCAGGGAAATACAGGATTTCATTCCGAACTTTGTAATTGTATTTCCCCCATTTCATTCCGTAAAGGAGCGAAAGGAAAGGGATTGCCGCTATCCCGAAAGCAACCTGGCTTACAAATTTGCGGCGGTCCTGAAGGAAAGACTCGTCTTCGTTACCGAGGAATGACCTAATAAGTCCGTCGATAATACGGAATACATCTTCGCCCAACAGTATGATCCCGACAATCATTTTCGGGACAACCGTGAGCAGCATAAGCCCCACGGTAAAGAGGGAACGCTTATTTGGGCCAACAGTGCGGTCGTATTGTGTGAACGACCAGATGATAAAAGCGATGATGAGCAGCGAAATGCCGGCATAAGCCCAAAGCATCCACCGGGCTTTAACGACTGTTTTTACGGCAAAAAAAGTATAGACTTCGCCAAGGACTATGGCTATGAGTATGAAGATGAAAGCGCGACGCATTTAGATTTGTTTTTACAAAGAAACGAATAAGGCGGCAAATTGTTACAAAGAATGTTGCAGTAGTTTCCACTAATGGAAGAAGGAACGCGGACGTGGCGGATCTTGGCGGATCGACACGGATTTTGTTAGGGGACCTGAAACCTAAAATAGCTATACCACAGAGATGCTCTGAGTAGGCACAGAGACACACAGAGTTTTTAGGAGACCACCTTTGGTGTGAGGCCACAGAGCGTTATGTTTGTTAGCCCCTGCTCTGTGAACTCGCGCGAAACGCGCCTAACTCAAAATTTCTCTGTGTATCTCTGAGCTTTCTCTGTGAGTCTCTGTGGTAGTTTTTGAAAATATGCCGGTTCATTTGTCTTATCAGAAGGTATTTTAAATTAGAAATTCTCCATCGGTTTGATTATTTTTACGGTCAAATATTTTTTTCATGTCACAACAGAAACGACTTTTCCTGCTCGATGCCTACGCACTGATATTCCGTGGTTATTACGCCTTTATCAAAAATCCCCGCATCAATTCGAAAGGGATGGACACCTCGGCGATATTCGGTTTTACCAACTCCTTGCTGGATGTGATCAAGCGCGAAAAGCCCGACCATCTTGCGGTGGCGTTCGATAAGGAAGGAAGTACCGTGCGAAATGAGTTGTATAGTGATTATAAAGCCAACCGCAGCGCAACGCCCGAAGCTATAATGCTGGCCATACCATATATACAGGACATACTGAAAGCCATGCACATACCGGTTATCGAGGAGGCGGGATGCGAGGCCGACGACCTTATAGGCACTGTGGCAAAGCAGGCTGAAAAGGAAGGCTACAAGGTATTTATGGTGACACCCGATAAGGATTTTGCACAGCTGGTAAGCGACAATATATTCATCTACCGACCGGCAAGGCTGGGGAATGGCATTGAGATATGGGGCGTGCCCGAAGTTTTGGAGCGTTTCGAAATTGAAAGGCCGGAGCAGGTGATCGATTACCTGGGAATGATGGGCGATGCGGTGGATAACATTCCGGGACTGCCCGGCGTGGGTGAAAAGACCGCCAAGAAGTTCCTGAAAGACTACGGCACAATGGAAAACCTACTGGCCCATACCCATGAACTGAAAGGCAAACTGCGCGAGAATATTGAGGCTAACAAGGATAAAGGCATCATGTCGAAAAAGCTGGCAACCATTATAACCGACTGTAATGTTACCTTTAATGAAACGGATTATGAGCTGACGAAGCCCGATACCGAAAAGGTAGAAGCGATATTCAACGAGCTGGAATTCCGCCGTATGGCCGACCAGTTCCACAGGTTGTTTTCGCATGGGGAAGAATTCGATACCATTGCCACATCAGGCTATTCGCCAACAAAGACTATTACCAGCGGGGAGCAGCAATTTTCGTTGTTCGATGAAGGCGCTGCCGACCCGAATGCGGAAATGGCGCCAAGTTTCTATGAAACCCTGGATACTACCGACCATTTCTACCAGCTTGTACAAGGTAATATGGCCATAAGCCTGCTGCTGCGCGATATGCTGAAACAGCCCGTAGTGAGTTTTGACACCGAGACTACCGATATTTGTGCCCTTACGGCAGAGTTGGTCGGGATGTCTTTTTCTTGGGAGAAAGGGAAAGGCTTTTACGTTCCCGTACCCGCCGACCGTGCCGAAGCGCAGGAGATCGTTAATAAATTCATCCCGTTCTTTGAGGATGAGAATATAGAGAAAGTAGGCCAGAACCTTAAATACGACCTGGAAGTATTAGCCAGTTATGGCATTACCGTAAAAGGAAAATTCTTCGATACGATGCTGGCACACTACCTCATCAACCCGGATATGCGCCACGGCATGGACATACTGGCGGAAACCTACTTGAGGTATTCGCCCATGCCTATTGAGGCGCTCATTGGTAAAAAGGGCAAAGGCCAGAAAACGATGCGCGATGTAGATGTAGAAATGGTGAAAGAGTACGCCGTTGAAGATGCCGACATCACATTACAATTAAAAGAAGTGTTTGCGCCACAACTGGAGCAAACCGGGACACGCAAGCTTTTTGACGAGATAGAAGTACCATTGATGCCCGTACTGGCAAGCATGGAACAGGAAGGCATTAACCTTGACGTCGCCTACCTGAAAGAGCTTTCTGCAGAACTGGCAAGCGACATAAAAGGATTAGAGCAAAAAATATACGAAAACGCGGGGGAGAAATTCAACCTGGGTTCGCCGAAACAGCTGGGTGAGATATTATTCGACAAGCTGAAAATAGGCGGCGTTAAGCAAAAGAAAACCAAGACCGGACAATATGCCACCGGAGAGGACGTGCTTTCTTACCTTGCGCTTACCAACCCATTCGTACAGGACATACTGGACTGGAGGCAACTGGTAAAACTACAGAATACCTATGTGGACGCACTGCCGCTTCAGGTTAAACCGAAGACAGGCCGTGTGCATACCGACTATATGCAAGCCGTGGCGGCTACGGGCCGCTTGAGTTCCAATAATCCTAACCTTCAGAATATCCCTATCCGTACCGAGAGGGGCAGGCAGATACGAAAAGCCTTTGTGGCCCGCGATGCCGACCATACCATAGTATCTGCGGATTACTCGCAAATAGAATTACGTATTATTGCGGCACTGAGCGGCGACCCGGAAATGGTGAAGGCTTTCCAAAATAATGAGGACATCCACGCCTCGACAGCAGCCAAAGTGTTTAACGTACCGCTGGCAGAAGTGACCCGCGAGCAGCGAAGCCACGCAAAAACGGTGAACTTTGGTATTGTGTATGGGGTTTCGGCGTTCGGACTAAGCAATCAAACCTCGCTGAGCCGTACCGAATCGAAAGACCTTATTGACGCGTATTACCAAACATACCCAACACTGAAGAATTACATTAACGAACAGGTGGAAACTGCCCGCGAGCAGGGCTTTGTACAAACTATATCGGGGCGCAGGCGTTACCTGAAGGACATCAACTCCCAAAACCAGGTAGTGCGGGGAGCAGCGGAACGAAATGCTGTAAACGCGCCAATACAGGGAAGTGCCGCTGACATTATAAAGATTGCTATGATCAATATACAAAAGCGCCTGGTGAATGAGAACTGGAAAAGCAAGATGCTGCTGCAGGTGCATGATGAGCTTGTGTTCGATGTTCACAACAGTGAGCTGGAGCGCATCAAGCCAATGATCAAGGAAGAGATGGAAAGCGCGTTTAAGCTGGATGTGCCTTTGGAAGTGGATATGGGCGAAGGGCGGAACTGGCTGGAAGCGCATTAAAAGCCGCTGTCATTCTGAACAAAGCGCAGCGTAGTGAAGAATCTCAATTACGGCCTGAGATTCTTCCTTCGTCAGAATGACAAACAGCACATAACATTTTCAATGTACCTACGTTATAGTAAGTCTAATCAAATAATCATGAAGAAATTATTTTTATCCTTATTTGTTTTAGCGATTACGCTGCCTGCATTCGCGCAGGGCGAGGCTAAATACCGCAAGATCGACAGCCTGCTTGTTTATTTCAACAGGAACGATAAATTTATGGGCGCTCTGAGCATTCGTGAAAAAGGCAGGGTCGTATTTGAAAAAGCCTATGGTTTTACTGATATTGATACTAAAGCAAAAGCAACACCGGATACCAGATACAAGATCGGGTCGGTAACCGAAATGTTCACCGCCGCCATTGTTTTCCAACTGATCGAGGAAAAGAAACTGACATTAGACACTAAGCTCTCGGAGTTTTTTCCTAAAATGAAGAATGCGGAAAAAATTACAATTGCCGATATGCTGGGACATAAAAGCGGCATCTATAATTACACACAGGAGCCTGCTTTTAAAGATTTTTCAGTAAAACTGCAAAACCGTAAGCAGATGCTGGACCGGATACAGGGCTACGAACCTGCATTTGAACCCGGCACGAAAGCGGAACTAAGTAATTCCAATTACCTGCTGCTGGGATACATTATACAGGATATAACCAAAAAAACCTATAAGGAGAATGTAACAGCACGCGTTATAAAAAAGGCGGGGCTGAAAAACACCTATTACTTTACCAAGATCAACCCGAAAAAAAACGAGGCCTACTCCTACGTTGAAACTGACGGGCAATGGATAAAAGAGGACGAGTGGCACGAATCTGCTATTGGGGGTGCCGGTGGACTACAATCTACTGCAAGCGATCTTACGCTGTTTGTAAAGGCGCTGTTCGATGGCAAGATCATAACGAAAACCTCTTTGGGCGAGATGACAAAAATGGAGATGGGCATTGGCCGCGGGGTATTCCATTTTTCTTTTGCGGAGCGAAAGTTTGTCGGCCATAATGGTGACATTGAGGGGTTTTCGGCAGTACTTGGCTACAATCCGAAGGATGACCTCGCCATAGCGCTTACCCTGAATGGCGTAAACACCGACGTTAACGCCTTGGTGATGGGTGTCCTTAGCTGCTATTATAAATTACCCTACCGCTTCCCTGATTTTACATCGGTTGCTGTGGATGACGATGTCCTTAAACGTTATGAAGGCATCTATTCTGCACCTTCACTACCATATAAAGTGAAGATAGCCGCCCGCGAAGGGAAACTGATAGCCATAGCGCTGGAACCGGGACAGGGATCTTTCGAGCTGAACGCATTAAGCGAGAATGAATTCAACTTTGACCCGGCCGACCTTCATATGATATTTAGTGATAAAGGGTTTACGCTGAAGCAGGGCGGGAAGGTTACGGAGTTTAATAAGGAATAGTCTCCCCTCCCGATAGCTATCCGGACTCTCCAAAGGAGAGGGAGTAGCTGCACTCCTGCGGTTTGTCATTTCGACAAAGGAGAAATTTCAGGTAAAAATCTAAATTTTATTTTGATATTTCTCCACTTCGCAAGCTTCGGTGGTAATGACAGAAATGTAGTGGAATGATAATAGTAAAGCCTCCAATACGGAGGCTTTACTATTTTATAACTTGCGGGTAGATTCCCGTTGTCGTAATTCGGTTTTTATAGTGCGGGTTTCATAATCCGGTTCTTCGCCTTCTTTGGCCTCGAGCCTTTTTATAAGCATTTCGGCAGCGGCCTCCCCTATCTCAGGACCGTGCTGGCTGATGGTGGACAAGCTTGGTGTAAGTCGCCTTGACCATACACCGTCGGCAAATCCTATGATTGACAATTCTTCGGGTATTTTTATGCCGCGCTTGATGGCTGCTTTCATTGCCATAACCGAAGCATGCTCATCCAGGGCAAAAATACCATCTATGGTTTTGGTATCGAACAGCTTTTTGAGCCTTTCGTCAAAATCGTCCGGATTGTCGGTACGTATAATGATATCCTCGTTAATCGTGTACTTATTATCTACCAGGGCTCTAATGTAGCCTTCGGCCCTGAGCTTGCCTACACTGAGGTTATCGATACTCGAGACCAGCGCTATATTTTTGCATTTCAGCTTTATAAGGTGGTTAACCGCATCTTTGGAAGCTTCAAAATCATCCACAATCACCTTGTCGCAAGTCACCTCATCGGATATCCTGTCGAACATCACAATCGGGAGGTCGTCAGACATCGCTTCCTTGAAATGCTTGAATTCCTGTTCTTTCTGTGTCTCTTCGGATATTGAAAGTATAAAGCCGTCGATAGTACCGTTGCTTAGCATTTCCATAGCGTGTATCTCTTTTTCCAGTGATTCGTTGGATATACAGGTAATCACATTATACCCCTTGTCATTGGCTCCTTTTTCAATACCGCTGAACACCTTCGCGAAAAACGGATTAAGGATATTGGGAATAATAACGCCAATGGTTTTTGAACGCTTGCTTTTAAGGTTCACCGCAATGTTATTGGGCTTGTAGTTTTTAAGCTTGGCAAATTCCTGCACCTTTATTTTTGTAGGCTCACTTATCTCAGGGCTGTTGCTTAATGCCTTGGAAACTGTAGATACTGATACGTTCAGTTCTTTTGCTATCTGCTTCAGTGTTGCTTTTTGTTTCATGGCCTTCCAATTTTATTTAATGTAAAGAAACGAAAAATTTGAAAATGAAAACATCCTATTTCGCAGGAAATCGAAATAAAAGAAAGTAAATTTTCATACTTGCCGCAAAAATTACGGCGAAACTACTTACAAATGCCTAAATCTATAGTTTCGTAAAACGTTAAAGCAATTGTAAATTTTGCCTTTCAAAAACTTTTATTGCGATTTGTGGGGCCGTAAACGAATAACCCGTAAGCCCTTTCCACTATTGAATAAAACATGAAATCTAAAAATTTCGTATTTCATAAATTATTCTTAAAAAATGATTTTTATTAAAATTTAGGAAAACCTCTTAACACTTAATTGGCGTAAGTAACAAATAACTTTGAAAATCAACAAAACGACCACACCCACCACATTATTAACCTATAATTGTTTTATTATGAAAAAAGTAGAAGTAAAGGAAGTCGGAACGAGCAGGAGAAGCTTCCTTAAGATCAGCGGGCTTACCCTCGCCGGCACCGGGCTCCTATTGGCCGGCTGTAGCAGCGACGACGACAGCACAAGCAACAACGACCAGCTTCCCGGCGTTAGAAATGGAAAATTTGACCTTGGCGGGGGTGACCTTGGCATACTTACTTATGCGTATGCCCTTGAGCAGCTTGAAGCCGATTTTTACACAAGAGTGGTTAACGGCAACACTTTCGGTCTGATATTCAACTCTGAAGAACAGGCAATATTGTCAGATCTGTATGCCCACGAGGTAATACACAGGGAATTCTTTAAAGCAGCCCTTACAGGAGCGCTTGAAGACGACACCCGCGTGCTTCCTACACTGGAATTTGCATATGCGTCTGTAAATTTCGGCAACAGGGCAAGTGTACTAGGCACAGCAAAAGCGCTTGAAGATACGGGAGTATCAGCTTACAACGGCGCAGGAAGGTATATTCAAAATTCAGAGTACCTTTTATTGGCAGGAAAAATTGTTTCTGTAGAAGCCAGGCATGCCTCTGCTATCAGGAGCCTTTTAAATCCGGGAACAGACTCTTTTGCAGGTGATGATGTGGTTACAACTACCCAGGGATTGGACAAAGCTGAAAGGCCAGGCCTGATTATTCCTCAGGTTGCTGCGCTTAATTTAATCCAAACACCGTTTACAGCTAACTATTTACCATAATCCCTAAACTACGAAATCATGAATATTTTAAAATTTATAGAGTCGTTTACTAACGAAGGCGTTATAAAAGGCCTAAGCGAAAAAGGCTCCCGCAGGGACAGTTTTACACAGTTCCAGAACATAGGAAAAACAGCAGCATTCGCAGCAGTACCTTTTGGGTTATCCGCATTATTGGCTCCGACTAAAGCAAGAGCCGCATCGGCTGCGTTTTTTGCAGAAGCTGCCGAAACACCAACAGAAGCATTACAGCTTGCGCTGACACTGGAATACCTTGAAGACGAATTTTACCAAATGGCGCTGGACACTACCGGACTTATCCCCGCTGCCGATCAGGCTATCATAGCACAGATAAGCCAGCACGAGGCTTCACACGTTGAGTTCCTGAAAACGGCGCTTGGAAATGATGCACCTGCAAAACCAACTTTCGATTTTACAGGTGGACAAAGTGCTAATGGAGGCGGCCCTTTCAACCCCTTTGGTGATTACCAAACTTTCCTTGCACTATCGCAGGCATTTGAAGACACCGGAGTACGCGCCTACAAAGGCCAGGCTGCCAACCTGATGTCTAACGGCGACCTGTTGCAGGCTGCATTGCAGATACACTCTGTTGAGGCAAGGCACGCATCGCAGATAAGGAGGCTTAGAGGCCAAAAAGGATGGATTACCTCTAACGACCGTGGAGGGCTGCCTGTACAGGCACAACCTGTTTATGATGGTGAACAAGTTACATTGCAGGGAACCTTCAATACAGCAGTTGTAAGCAACGCAGGAAATCCTGTAATCCCTGCAGGCGCAGGAACAGAATCATTCGATGAGCCATTAACAGGCGCACAGGCAAGATCTATTGCCGGCTTGTTTATTGTATAGTAACAATAAAAATTAAGTTGATCTGCTGCCCATGGGAAATTTTCCTGCGGGCAGTTTTTCGTTTTATAAGTATTTGGATTGAAAAGCCTTTTAATAAAGAAAGCTACCCGGTAGGGATAACCAACCTTAAGCATATGCTGGATGTTGGTGAAATATTAGAGGTGGAGCGCGATGAATAGCTAACAATAACATTTACTGGATCAATTCAGAAAGTTGTGGTAATAAAAAAAGCCCCTGAGACATCAGAGGCTTTTAAGTTGTGCGGGTGATAGGACTCGAACCTACACACCGTGAGGCACCAGATCCTAAGTCTGGCGTGTCTACCAATTTCACCACACCCGCAGGAGATAATTAAACAGGTAATTGTTTCATTATTGTGGGTGCAAATATACGAACAGTTTCCAACTTTCAAAGGAAAATTTGAAATTTTTTAAAATTTATTTTTTTGTACTTTTGACTTACAAACGTATATCACTAATTATAAATGGATAACATAAAAAACTATGTGCAGCAGCACAAGGAAAGATTTCTCGACGAACTCATAGAATTATTAAAAATACCATCCGTAAGTGCTGATAGCGCCTATTCGCAGGATGTAATAAATACTGCCGATGCCGTGAAGGCAAGCCTTGAAAAAGCAGGCTGCGACAAGGTAGAGCTTTGCGAGACACCGGGCTACCCTATTGTGTATGGCGAAAAGATAATCGATAAAAACCTGCCTACTATACTTGTGTACGGCCATTATGACGTTCAGCCGCCGGATCCGGTGGAGCTTTGGACATCACCGCCTTTCGAACCGGTTATTAAAAAAACTGAGCTGCACCCTGACGGTGCCATATTTGCCCGCGGCGCCTGCGACGATAAAGGCCAGATGTACATGCACGTGAAAGCGCTGGAATATATGGTGCAGAACAACACACTGCCATGCAACGTGAAATTCATGATCGAGGGTGAAGAGGAAGTGGGTTCGCCAAGCCTTGCGTGGTTTGTAGAGCGCAACCAGGAGAAGCTGTCCAACGACGTTATCCTTATTTCCGATACCGGGATGATCTCAAACACGCAGCCATCAATCACTACAGGACTAAGGGGATTGAGCTATGTTGAGGTAGAAGTTACCGGCCCGAACCGTGACCTGCATTCAGGATTATACGGCGGCGCTGTGGCTAACCCGATAAACATCCTTGCCAAAATGATCGCGCAGTTGCACGATGAGAACAATCATATTACCATTCCCGGATTCTATGACAAGGTGCAGGAATTGTCTCGTGAAGAGCGTGACGAAATGGCCAAAGCGCCTTTTGTACTTGACGATTATAAGAAAGCACTGGACATTGAAGATATTTACGGAGAGGCCACTTATACGACCAATGAGCGCAACTCCATCCGCCCTACTCTTGATGTAAACGGCATTTGGGGCGGCTATACCGGCGAGGGCGCGAAAACAGTTATTGCCAGCAAGGCTTTCGCGAAAATTTCAATGCGATTGGTACCTGACCAGGACTGGCATGATATCACCGAACTGTTTACCAAACACTTTATAAGCATTGCCCCAAAAGGCGTAACCGTAAAAGTAAAGCCACACCACGGAGGCCAGGCTTACGTAACCCCGATAGACAGCATCGGGTACCGTGCCGCAGCAGCAGCCTATGAAGAAAGCTTTGGCATTAAGCCGATACCGGTACGTTCAGGAGGCAGTATCCCTATCGTGGCATTGTTCGAAAAAGAACTGAAAAGCAAAACGATCATGATGGGCTTTGGGCTGGACAGTGATGCCATCCACTCCCCTAATGAGCATTTCGGGATATTCAATTACCTGAAAGGGATTGAGACTATTCCGTTGTTTTATAAGCATTTTACCGAAATGACGAAGTAAGTGGGCCTCACCCCAGCCCTCTCCAAAGGAGAGGGAGCAGCTTCACTCGGAATGGAAAATTTATAACTCTGTATGAAGAATTTAAATGATGAAAAATCCGCCCATAAAAAAGGCGGATTTTTTTATGCCAGATTCGTGTATAGCTTACGCAACTGTTCATGGGTCAAGGAGAGACAGCGCATTACCTAAGAGTACGCAGGCAGGAGTGAAGCTGCCCCCTCTCTTTTGGAGAGGGGGTTGGGGGTGAGGCCAAAAACGGCGGATTTTTTTTATGCCCATTACAACCCTTTTGACCCGACCTGCATCTTTACAGGAAAGAACCATTAATAACAAGGATATGAAAACGATTTTAACGAGCACATTATTTATATTTACATTAAGCGCATACTCGCAAAATTTTATTGCATTCCAAAAGGAATCTGGGCCTGAGAGCAATTGGGTAAAAGTTTATAACGAGGGGCTTACAGGGTACCTGGATGAGACCGGGGAGGAAATAATACCGCCTGTTTATGAGGAGATAGGCCGTTTCGGCGAATGCTGCAGCAATATGGCGCTGGTACGGAAAAACGGGCTTTATGGCCTTGTCGATACTTATGGCAATGTAATTGTCGAAGCGCAATATGAGATGATAGGCCGCCAGGACGAATACAAGCCGGGCTGGATATTGGTAAAACGGGAGGGATTGTATGGGTTTATTGATTGCAGCGGCGAAGAAATCGTAAAGCCC
This sequence comes from Flavobacterium arundinis, assembly GCF_038289855.1. Lineage (NCBI taxonomy): Bacteria > Pseudomonadati > Bacteroidota > Flavobacteriia > Flavobacteriales > Flavobacteriaceae > Flavobacterium > Flavobacterium arundinis. The sequence goes on along the minus strand of NZ_JBBYHR010000009.1, from coordinate 113,236 downwards.
GTTTACACCGAAATACAAATGGAAGGCAATACACTAAAAGTTAATTGATGTCCGAACAGGAACTTATTTCCGGCTGCGCGCGGCAGGACCGACTGTCACAGCACCATGCTTATGCCCTGCATGGCCCAAAAGTCATGGGTATATGCAAGCGGTATATGAAGGACAGGGAGCGCGCGGAGGAAATGGCCATGAATACGTTCCTTTCTGTTTTCAAAAATATAGGACAGTACAAAAACGAAGGCAGTTTTGAAGGCTGGATACTAAAGATCGCCGTAAACTGCTGCCTTATGGAACTGCGAAAGAAAACCACATTTTCTATTGAAGTGACCACCGATACAATACAATTGCCTGCCCCGGATGAAACATCATCACATTCGCACAATGACGATATTGAAGCAATGCTGAAAACATTGCCCGATGGCGCTCGGATCGTATTTAACCTTTATGCCATTGAAGGGTACAAGCATGCCGAGATCGCCGAACAGCTTGGCATATCCGAAGGCACATCAAAATCGCAGCTGCATTATGCAAAGGAAAAATTAAAGCAGGCCTTTTTCAGCCCTGCCACTAAAACAGGAAGCCATGGAAGATAAAGAACTATACGATTTTTTTAAAGGCAGGAAGCAATCCTTTGACGAAGCGCCGGGCGATGCTTTATGGGCCAAAATAGAAAACGGGCTTAATGAGGCACCGCAGGCTGCTACAGATAAACCCGGTCTTTCACTGCTTAAAAAGCTATTGATAATGAACGTATTGGGTGTTGTTGTTGCAATAATCTGGATGGTGGCCTATAGTCCTAAAGCAGGTGAAGAAACTGCAAAGCCACAGGATGCAGGAGTAACAGGCCACAAAAGCAATAATACCAAAGTTGTTGAAGATGCCACTGTGCACAGCGAATATGACATTACTGATACTATAAAAAAAGTTAAGTTGCCGGTGCTTCAACCCGGTGCCGCCAGCCTTGCTCCCACTCCCGGTGTACTACGTCCGGCTGATGCTGTAATAATATCAAAAGATACTTTAAGGCTTACGTCTCATGCCGTAAAAATGGAAACCGTGTCTCCCGCAGGATATAAACCTTCCGGAGAGGTGTTGCAAATAAAAGAGAATACAAAAATTAAATTGACAGATGCTCCTACCCTAAAGCCGGAAAGTATTATGTTCGGGGAAAAATTAATTGCAAAGGACAGCCTGATGCCACAGGCAGTATTGTTTAAGGCGGATTCGGTCAAAAAGGAAAAACAGCAAAACGAATTGGAGGTTGTTGTCCTTTCACCCGGCTCCGTACGTCAAGGTACGGTCAACGAGGTTATATTAACACCCGCAGATTCGTTACGGTCTGAGCTGAAGGTCATACAAACCGACACCAAAACAGAACCCGGACGCGTTACCATTACTATAAAACAGGCGTTGACTAAAGAACAATTTGACAGCTATACGGAGAAAGTGAAAAAAGAAAGCAACCATAAAGCAGGCACTATCATTATAATTATTGCGCCCGGGCATAAAACTTTCCGGTATAAAGTGCCTAAGCCTGTGGGTGAGTTGGGGCCGTAGAAGTTTTCAGTCGCAGTCGCAGCGTTCAGCTAATTACATGCTGTTTACAGGCTCGCAACTTCCACTTCGAGTGAAGCTACTCCCTCTCCCTCGGAGAGGGCTGGGGTGAGGCTCCGAAAGCGGCTTTCCAGGCACCTGTGCTCCACAATGGCCAGATAACCAGTAAAGGTTGCATGAAAAGGCGGATTAGCCTCAGGTTATCGGTATTCAGCCCAAACGCATCTACGTGATTTTTATATTGGGCATAATTGCCCGGGAAGATCGCTATGAAAAAGATAGCCGCTGCCCAGCCCACCCATACTTTATATTTGCCAAGCAGTATAAGCGATAATCCCAAAGCCAGCTCGACACCTCCCGATAACAGCACTACAAGGTCATCACTTAGCGGTACCCAATTGGGCACCTGTGCTAAAAAATCGGTACGTGCAAAAGTGAGGTGACTTGTGCCTGTAAACAGCAGCAATAAGCCCAGTAATATTCTGAACACATCCTGCGCTTTGGAGGTTGCTATATTTTTTTCCATATCAATACGATTTTATTGGTTGCATAAATATAGAAAAAATCATTCGATGATACGCATATTATTCTGTTAGCGAATGATTTACACATCCATCAATTTTAACCCTAAACATGTATGTTATTTATCAAATAACAAATTACTTTAAAATTTTTAGCCAAAAAGTTGCACATGTTATTTTTTGCTCTACATTTGTAGAAACAACTCTAACATTGTAGAGCATTATGCAATTAACGAAGACCGAAGAACAACTGATGCAATTTTTGTGGAAACTGGAAAAGGCATTCATGAAAGACCTGCTCGACCTGTTTCCTGAGCCCAAGCCCGCGACGACTACGGTGGCGACCATGCTGAAGCGTATGGCCGATAAAGGCTTTGTAGGCTATAAGGAATACGGCAAGAGCCGTGAGTACTTTCCCCTCGTGGAAAAATCCGATTACTTTTCGAAACAGGTAAACGGAATGATAAAAAGCTTCTTCAACAATTCGGCCGCCCAGTTTGCTTCTTTCTTTACGAAAGAAACCGACATGAGCACCGCAGAACTGGAAGAACTCCGGAAGATCATCGACACAGAGATCAAAAAGAAAAGCAATGACTGATTTTCTTATAAAATCGACCATAAGCATGGGATTGCTGCTGGCAGTGTTCCACTTTTTGCTGCAAAGGGAAAAAATGCACCACTTTAACCGCTTCTATCTTTTAGCGGCAATAGCCTTTTCACTGGTGCTTCCTTTTATTGCGATAGAAGTATATTCCGAAGTAGTATCGGAACCAATGCCAACGCTATCAAATATGCCTGCTGCCACATTTGATGCGCACGCATCCGTAACACAGGAATCAGCCATCAATTACCTGCCTTATATCGCTTGGGGTACTTACGGACTTATCACTTTGGTATTAGCCATTCGCTTTACGCTCAATATCTTCCAATTCATCAGGAAGATTAAAACGAATGAAACCATAGACCACGAAGGCGCTGTACTGGTATTGGTCGACGAGCCTGTATTGCCGCACACGTTCTTCCACTACATCTTCATCAACAAGTCCGACTATGAAAACCGCCGGATTGAGGAGGAGCTATTTACGCACGAACTGGTACACGTCAACCAGAAGCATACACTCGATATATTATTTATCGAAAGCCTGAAAACCCTGCTTTGGTTCAACCCGCTGCTATATTTCTATAAGAAAGCTATGCAGCTGAACCATGAATTCCTTGCCGATGAGGTGGTGGTTGCCGATGCCGATATCGCAGGCTACCAGCAATTACTCCTTCAAAAAGCAACACCCGCAACCTATTATCAACTGGCCAGCAGCCTTAATTTTTCTGTAACCAAAAAACGTTTTACCATGATGACAAAAGCCACCACAAGATCGAGGGCATTGGTATTAAAACTTGCCTCACTGCCTGTAATCGCAGGATTGATCGCCCTTCTTTGCATTGAAACAGTAGCTCAGGAAAAGCCTGTAAATAAAAGGCCTGTTGCCGGAGCCACTACCAAGGGACGACAGACAGAAAATGAAAGGCGCGATGCTTACTACAGCGGTGTACGTGTTGTTATAGATGACAAAGCCAATAATATTAAGATAGACAAGCTGTTTGAAGAACTCACTGAAGCACAAAAACAGGAATATCTTTTCTACGCGCCGGAGGTTTATGCAGTAAAGCATCCCACCAAAAAGGAGTTTGAAAGCTTTAAGAACAAAAAAGGATATGCATTGCAGATCGATGGAAAGGATGTGGATAATGCCTTATTGAACAAATATAAGCCCGCAGATTTCGCCTATTACAGCGGCTATACCATGGCCAGGGAAGCATTGACTAAGAAAAATCCGCAAATATTCCATTACCAGCTCTATACGCCTGACTATTTCGAAAAACACCTGAAAGGCACTAATAACCACTATCCTGACAAGGTATATACAATGACAATTACAAAAGAGGTAAAAAATAATAAAGTAATTGCAAACGCTGAGGAAAAAAAGCCAAATGAAAATAGTATTACCGCAGACCTCATTGTACATGCCAATACCATTACTGATGATAGTGAACAGGAGGAGAAGATACATTCTTCGGCTGAATTAGACCCTAAGCCGGAATTTCCAGGGGGTTTGGGTGCATTTTATAGCGCTGTAAATAAAGAATTCAAAGTCCCAAAAGTGGATAACGATATGACGGCAAAAATATATGTTTCATTCGTCGTGGAAAAAGACGGCAGCATGTCCAACATAAAAATCCTGAGAGATCCGGGCTTTGGATTGGGAGATGAAGCTATGCGCGTTCTTAAGAAGATCGGCGAAAGCGAAAAGTGGAAACCCGGCATGATAAAAGGCGAAAAGGTAAGGGCTTCCTGGAACCTTCCGATAACAATAAATATCACAAAGTAAGCACTAGGAGGACAGAATAAGAAATCCAAAAACTAATAGAATGACTGATTTCCTAATCACATCAACCATAAGCATGGGTGTACTGCTGGCAGCCTATCATCTGCTTCTCGAAAGAGAGAAGATGCACCGCTTCAACCGGTTTTACCTTTTGGCGGCGATTATCTTCTCCTTTGTAATTCCGTTTGTCACCCTGCCTGCGGTTATAACGGTTATGCCACAGGTTACAGGAGGCGCTCCTGCATCGGCCCTGCTCCCGGCAACGACAACTGCAGCCGCAGTTGCGCCACAAGCGGTAAATTATTGGCCGTACATCGGATGGGGAATCTACGGACTCGTCGCATTCGGACTAGCCATAAGATTTGCAGGCAACATAAGGCGCTTTTATAAAATAAAAAAACAAGGCAGGACAATTGCGTACGAAGACGTTGCTTTAGTGATACTCAAAGACGAGATATTGCCGCACACCTTCCTGAACAACATCTTTATTTCTGAAAAGGATTATGAGGAGCAAATTGCAGCTCCGGAACTTTTAACGCATGAGCTTACCCATATCCACCAGCGGCACACACTGGATATCCTATTTATAGAGTTAGTTAAGACCCTATTTTGGTTCAACCCGCTGGTGTATTTGTACAAAAGGGCCATCCAGATGAACCATGAATTCCTGGCCGACGAAAATGTAATCAGCAAACATCCTGACGTACCGGCCTACCAGCACCTTCTGCTTGAGAAAGCAATCCCCTCGCCTGTATACGCACTGGCGAGTACTATCAATTTCAACGTAACAAAAAAACGATTTATAATGATGACAAAAACCACCACAAAAACCAGGGCAGCGTTACTACAATTCGCAGTACTGCCTGTAATTGCAACGCTTATGCTACTTTCGTGCAGTACAAGTGATATTGTTGAAAACAAAACGGCTTCTGCAATTGTTACTAAAAACATTGCGCCAACCGGAAGCATCGAGGTTACTACTGTGACCGAAGACGAAAAAAAGGTCTTATTGGTTTCGGATCCAAAAACGTTTGACGACCCCGCTGCCGGATATAAACGTATAAAGATAACAGATAAAGAAAAAGACGGAAGCACGACCGAGAAGATCACCTATAGAAAAGATGAGCCGGAACCATATGACTGGGATCATAGTAGTGAAGCAGCAAAAATTGACCCGAATGAACTTGTCAGTATTGATGTATTTTCAGTTTCAGATGCACAGCTGGATTCCCTGAAAACATTAGATCCGGGGAAATATGGCAACTATGAGCCTAAAAGCTGCAGCATAATAGTCTATAAGCAAAAAGACGGGAAAACGATAAAAGAAGTCGTGCACAGAAAGTCCGTAGCTGTCAATTGATATTGAATATCCGCCCACGTGGCGGATTTTTTTTGCCATAAACCAAAACATACCAGCCTCTTATACCATTCTGTCGAAAAACACGTTACATTTGTAGAATCAATCATCATCAAAAACACTAATCATGTTAAAACGTTTTTTCATTACCTGTTCCGGGGCCGACAAAGACCTCATCTACAGCTGCTCTAACGGCGAGCAGAATAAATATGCCGGTATAGGCGCAACCGTATTGTTCACCGCGCTCATGGCGTGGATAGCCGCAAGCTATGCACTCTATACGGTATTCGACAGTGTTTATGCAGCCACTTTCTTTGGCTTTGTATGGGGCTCGCTGATATTCAACCTCGACCGTTTTATCGTGTCCACCATCCGGAAGCGCGACCGTTTCTGGCAGGAATTTACGCAGGCTACGCCGCGTATCGTGTTGGCTATGATCATTGCCATTGTAATATCAAAACCGTTGGAGATAAAGATTTTCCAGAAGGAGATCGATACTGTGCTGCTTAAGGAAAAAAATGAACTGGCTATAGCCAACAAAAAGCAGGTAGCCAATTATTTTCAGGGCGACCTCGACAAGAACAAAGCAGAAACCGACAGCCTGAAGTCGGCTATAACCAAAAAAGAGAAAGAGGTAAATGCGCTCTACGGCACTTACATTACCGAAGCAGAAGGCACGAAAGGCACCATGAAGCTTGGCAAAGGGCCCGTATATGCCGAGAAGCGCCAAAAGCACGATGCCGCCCTCGCCGAACTGGAAGCCCTGCGCAAAACCAATACCGAAAAGATAGCCGCAAAAGAAAAGCAGGCAACAACATTGCAGGCCGACCTCGATAAAAAAGTGAACGAAAGCCAGCCGATAATCGATAAGTTTGACGGTCTTATGGCGCGCATTAATGCCCTGAACAAGCTGCCGTGGCTGCCGTCGTTCTTTATCATGCTACTGTTTTTAGCTATTGAAACCTCGCCGATAATCGCCAAGCTGCTTTCGCCAAAAGGGGAATACGACTTTAAGCTGGAAGACAGTGAAATGGCCATAAAGACCAACCTGGAGCAGAATAACTACCAACGCGAATTGCTCAAAACAACCGATGCAGGCATTTATGACGATGTGTATGCCGAGATACGGAACGACAGGGAACTCTACAATTACAAGAAGAAAAAAGCTATTGAAATGCTCGAAATGCAGGCCGATAGATTTTCGGAGAAGCAGAAGGGTGTGATGTAGTATTTAGTTTTCAGTCACAGTTGTGAAGAATGAAACGCAGATGATCCCGCTTTTAGCGCGACAGGCTACGGATGGGCGCTGGTCCATTCAGTAACAAATCACAAAGTATACTGTGCCTTTACATAACATTTTAAAACAAAATATCCGGCAGTGCCGGATATTTGTTTTTATCTTTCGTCTATCTTAATTGACATCCAGGATGCTTCTAACACCAGCGTATCGCCAACGTAGGCTTTTCCCTGCTGCTTAATAATCTTTTCGCTAAGTCGCAGGTTCTTTACCTCATATTTTATTTGTTGTCCGAACCCGGCACCTGCAAAGAACTGTGCCGATTCGATCTGGACCAATGCGAAGATGCCGTCGGTTATGCCCAAAAGCCTTACGCCTGCACCGCCTGCTTGTGCCATCGACTCTATGAGTATCGTACCCGGAATATAGCCGAAATCCGGGAAACTCCCTTTCAGCATGTTGTCGGCCTTATTGTCAAAAGTTTTTATAGCGATGATTTCCTCGGCACTTACCGATGTTATCTCATCTACAAAAAGGAATGGCGCCCTGTGCGGTATCAGCTCTTCAATATTTTGTGCCATATAAATGTTGTTTTGGGTAAATAAAAAATCCGGTGATTGCGACTGCCTGCTATAAATGGCTTAGTATCTCTTTCTTCAGGGCATCATATTCGCCTTGAAGGATCAGGCCGTTATCGAGCAGTTTTTTGTAATTCTGTAATTTGTCAAAAAGCTCTTCCTTGCTGAGGTCGCTTAATCCTCTTTCTTTAGCTACAGGCTTTTCTTCCATTGCAGGTGCAGGAACTGGTTCCGGAGCCACAGGTTCATTATACACCTGAGTATGGGGCTGTAGACCTGCAGGCATTATCTCAGCAAAATCATTTACTTCTTCCGTTTCTACTTCCTCAATTTCTTCAATGGCAGCAACAGGCTCGGTTGCAATTGGGGCAGACGGCAGTGGTTCCTGTGCTGTTGGCGCAGGCTCAGCAACAGGTTCCGGTTTTGCGGGAGCATTGCCTTCTTTCAAAAGCTCCATCTGCTCTCTGGCAAATGTGTTGATCTTGCGGGCCTGTATTTTAGGTATATAATCTATCGTAACGGAAATATCGGTTGTAGTGTTGAAAGAAAATTCAGAACCCAATATGTTCTCCTTTACGAAAGTGCCGGCAATCTCTGCCCATGAATAATCGGTAAATTCCATCGAAAGGCCGAGATTCTTCGGCTTGCAGATGATGATCCTTTTATTGGTAAGCACGATACTGTCGGGGAACACCGTGATGGCCGGCTTTTTTTGTACACCGATATAGCCTATCTCCTCATTCCTCATTAGTATATCGCCTATTTTAGCAGTGATCTTCTCTACCGCTTTCGGGTCCTGCTCTTCGTTAAGGAAGTTTTTTATATGTTCTTTCATCGGATAAATAATTGTTGCCCAAAGTTACAAAGTCGGCGGAAAAATCCTAATTATCCTGCTGCATAATTTCAGCCTGCGCTTTTTTAGTCAGGCTTTTAAGCACCAGCTCATAGGAATGGTCGATAAGTTCGGTCAAAAGCTTTTTCGGCACATCGCCATTTACATTGATGGTGTTCCAGTGGATTTTGCTCATGTGGTAACCGGGATTTATGCTTTCGTATCGCGCACGCAGTTCTGTACCATGATCGGGGTCGCACTTCAGGTTTATAGAAGGCTCGTTCTTTTCCCATTGCGAAAGCGATGACAGCGCGAACATCTTGCCACCGACCTTGAATACAAGCGTATCCTCATCGAATGGAAAGTGCTCTGTAACGCCTTTTTTAGAAAGGCAGTAGTCGTAGTAATCCTGTATGGTCATGGTTTCTTAGTTTCAAGGTTTCCCAAATGAGTAAATTTAAAACCTTCCTCATATTTAAGGCCATAGCCGAACATACGGTCCATTGAGGAATGCGCAAAAAGCATCACGCCAGCCAGTTCCAGCCACTGGTTCGCCAAATAAATCCCAAGCAGATAAACGGCAATGGCTATCCCTCTGTGGTGGAAAAAATTATACATCCACGCTCCGGATTTATTGCCGCCGAGGTAACCGAGCATGGAAAGGTCGGGTGTTAATAGTAGTGCCGCAAACCACCACCATTCAAAATTAAGCAGTGTGAATAAGTAAATGCCTAATCCGAAAAGGGCGGCTTCTTCAAGTTTTATGAGTGTGTTCATTATTTTATTTTTTTAGTTATCTTCTCCATTAATTTTTCCGGATGCGCCAGCTCTGTAAAACCGAACTTTTTGTAAAGAAAGTGCGCGTCGGTTGTGGCAAGCCGCCATATCTGTATCTTTTGCAGTGACGGCTCATTCATCATGGCTTCCATAAGCTGCGACGAATATCCTTTGCCACGGTGCTCTTCGACAATAAATACATCCATCAGGTAAGCGAACACGGCATAGTCGGTAACGATACGCGCAAAACCGATCTGCTCCTTGTCCAGGTAAACCCCGAAGCATAGGCAATGATCGATCGTGGTCTGAACTTCTTCTATGGTACGGCCTTTCGCCCAATACAGCTCCGTCAGCACACTTTGTATAAAAGGCACATTGAGCCTGCTCTTATCGGTAGAAATTTCAACCATATCAGGCAATTTTATATAGAACAGGTTTGCACGGACTTGCATCATTCTCGAACGAGGCAATCTGCAGGTTCAGAAGGTAGCTGCCATCGGCGACTGTATCAGCGACAAACACCATTTCGGTTATCGTGGCATCATGGCGGGCATCGCTGTTGAGGTTGTTCACATCGGTGACATTCCAAAATGCTTTGTGCGCAACCAACTTTCCTTCGTCCTCTTCCCTATCCACGCTTGGGAGATCGATCAGCAGGTGCTTTATCCCGCATTCGCGAATGAACAAGGCAGCCGCTTCTTCCAGGTAGGGCGGATTGGTATTACTATAATTTTTAGACTTCTTATCCGGATCATTCGGGAGCGTGCGGATAACTAATGCTTCCGGCATCTTCCCGTTTAATGCATTCTCAATTTGGGCTTTCGTTATTACAAAGTCTTCACCCTGCATTTTCGGCTGTATCGAAACCACTTCGGCCAAAAAGAAGAATTGCTTCAGCGCCCGGTTGACACTATAAAAATCTTTGGTGATATGGCCAAGGCATTCGCTGTGCGTACCGTGCCCGTGCGGATTGAAGAAGATATTATTAAAATTAGTCGATGCGCCTTCGCTCACTTTCCCGGTCCAGTCGCCCATTTTTACCGGTTCGATAACCGGCTTGCTAAGGTACCATGCAATCGGGTTTTCTTCACTGTCGGTTAGGGGAATCGAAATATCGATGGGTTGCGAGAGATCAACTTCGAAGGTTGTGTTGTTGTGTTGTATGGTTGCTTTCATTTGGCCTCACCCTCTGTCAGCCTATCGTAACCGTTTGTCATTCTGACGAAGGAAGAATCTCTATTAATAACTTGAGATTTCTCCACTACGCTGCGCTTCGGTCGAAATGACACATACGACGGCTTAAAAGGAATTTTTTTTAGTTCAATCCAAATTTAGGAAAAACAGGTCACTTGCAATACCATCGGCCAAAAACTTTCCGCTTTTGGTGGTTTTTATGATGCCGTTGTCATTGGTAAGCAGCCCCTGCGTAATGAATTTAGCAGCTTCTTTTTCAAGATGCGCTCTGTACATACTGCCGAGTTCGGTTTCAACGCGTTCCAGTGAAACACCCCAAATGGTGCGCAATCCGGTCATCACATATTCGTTATAGCGGTCGGCAATGGTGAGTTTTTCGGTTTCCGAAGGCAGCATATCGTCGCCTACGGACTTTAAATAAAGTGCATTATTAGCAATGTTCCAACTACGGCGTGTGCCGTCATAGCTGTGTGCAGATGGGCCAATACCGATATATTTTTTGCCCAGCCAGTAGGCGGTATTATTGCGTGAAAAATAGCCTTCCTTCCCAAAGTTGGACAGTTCGTAATGCACAAAGCCATTCGCTTCGAGCGTATCGACAAGTATTTGGAACTGCTCCTGTGCGGACTCGTCGCTTGGTGCGGAAATAATGCCTTTCTTCACAAGGGTGTGCAATGCTGTCTTCGGCTCAACCGTGAGTGCATAACTTGATATGTGCGGGATCCCGAAGGACAGTGCTTTCTCTACATTCTCAATCCAGCGTTCGTTGCTCATTCCCGGGATACCATAGATCAGGTCGATGGAAATATTGTTGAAATGCTTAACGGCTTCAATAATGCACTCTTCTGCCTCAAGAGCGTTGTGGGCACGGTTCATGAGCTTCAGGTCGTCCTCAAAAAAGGATTGTACACCGATGCTCAGCCTATTAACTTGGCTTTGTGACAACTGGATTATCCTCTCTGAAGAAAGGTCGTCGGGATTGGCTTCAATCGTAATTTCGGGATTGGAGCCGACCGTGTAATTGGTATATACCGCATCGATCAGGAATTGAATTTCTTCATTGGAAAGCACTGATGGCGTACCTCCCCCGAAATAGATCGTTTCAACAATTTCTGCGGAAAATTCCTCACGGCGCATGGCGATCTCTTTGGCTAGTGCCAACACCATTTCATCCCTCTTTTTCATAGAAGTCGAAAAATGGAAATCGCAATAGTGGCATGCCTGCCTGCAAAAAGGAATGTGGATGTAAATGCCTGCCATGCTGCAAAGCTACGATGAATTTTATAAAAACGACAAAAGCCCGCTCGGGCGGGCTTTTGGATATATGTAAATTCCGGATTAAGGAGTTTCGTAAGCCTGTTTAAATGAACCGCCGGTTATAGTTACCGTTTGGTTTGTGTCCGGATTTTTAGCAATAAAGTTGAAAGTGCCTTCAATAACAGTATACTGCAATCCCTCTGTCTTTGTTGTTACGTTCATATTGCCGGATACCGTAATATACTCGTCTTCTTCATCTGTTTCGGTATTATACACGAACAGCTTCATTTTGTTCGATGTCTCGTTAGGGCCAATGCTGTAATTGCCAACTACCGTGTCATCGTGGTTAGTAACAATACCTATTGTGTATTTAGTGTCGTTCGATGCATTTAGCGTCATGTCCTCTCCAGCCCATCCTCCGGTAATGTCGCCATCGGAATCATGCCATTCCTGACCCGCAACGGTTGCAGAAACACCTAGTCCTGAAATGATCGGCGCTACGTCTGTATAAGTAACCTGGAAACTTCCTTCAATAACAGAAAAACCATCGCTTAGGATATATTCATCATCATATACTTTCCCTGAGAAATTGACTTTTACTTTTTTGGTCGCCTCATCAATAGAAACAAGCTCAAACGTAAAGTAATTCGATTTGAAGTAATGATAAGTAGTCCTCCATGGGATATTGAAATCATTTGCCAGGGTCTGTACATCGCCTACATCGCCCCATTTATTAAATTGGACATCAACTACCCTGCCACTGGCAGCCGTACCTACTACCTCAAACATGTTGCCTGATCTAACCGCAGTAATCTGAGTTATATCCTGCTCTACTCCATCAATAGTGTAATTGAAATAATCGTCTCCGGTAATTGGGTTGTTCACCGGGGTGTCACTGTCAGAAGAACACGATGCAGCCAATCCGACAAACAATACAAATAGTGCATTTTTAAGTTTTTTCATAAATAATTAAGTTGGTTTAAGTTAAAGTGTAGCGCAAATATATCTTTTTTGGACTTGGATATACACCTTCATCCCCAATAAAACAGGGTACTAGAGGCTAAAAAAGCCAATGGTTTGATTTATATACAATTATGAATGATTATTTTTTCACCCTCGTCTCATTCTGCTTTACAAAAGCATCCCATCCGGAATAGCTTTTGCTTCCCGTGACTTTACCGGAATTAAAGAAATGGCACACAGCCGCGGCAAGGCCATCTGTACTGTCGAGGTTTTTGGGGAGTTCTTTCAGGCCCAGAAGCTGCTGCAGCATTTTGGCTACCTGTTCTTTACTGGCATTTCCGTTGCCGGTTATGGCCATTTTTATTTTTTTCGGCTCGTATTCGGTAATGGGGATCTGGCGCGAAAGGCCTGCCGCCATAGCAACGCCCTGTGCCCGTCCGAGTTTCAGCATCGACTGCACGTTCTTTCCGAAAAAAGGCGCTTCAATAGCTATCTCGTCAGGATGATGGGTGTCGATCAACTCGATCGTACGCTCAAAGATGATGCGCAGCTTTACGTAATGATCGTCGTATTTGCTTAGCTGGAGTTCGTTGAGCTGGAGGAATTCCATGTTCTTGTTAATGACCTTTATAAGGCCAAAACCCATGATGGTCGTGCCGGGATCGATACCTAATATGATGCGTTCGGTTGCCAATTTTAATTTCTTTACTTTTGCGGGGATGTTAACCCTCTCCCGCAAAGCTAAACAATTCCTCGTTCTTACGGCCAAACTTTTGATAGTGGGCGGGGCATTTTATTTCATCTACAGCCGCATTGCCGATAATGAGCAGCTGGACTGGTCGCGCGTTACCGAAGCCGCTTCGCAGGAGAACGCCCCGATGGTTATTTCACTGATACTACTGCTCACCTTCCTGAACCGGTTCCTGGAGATCCTGAAATGGCAAAACCTTGTTTCGTGGCTACAGCCAATATCATTAGGTAAGGCAACAGAACAGGTGCTTGCCGCCGTAACTGCTGCTATTTTTACGCCAAACGGTATCGGGGAATATGCTGCAAAGGCGCTGTATTTCAAAAAACAACAGGCAAAAGACATCATCTTCCTGAACCTTGTTTGCAATGGTGCACAACTCATTATAGCAGTACTGGCAGGGATCGCGGGGCTGGCTGTATTTAATGCGTTGTACCATGTTATTGCAACAAGTATTTTGCTGGCTATAATCGGTGCAATATTCGGTGTGTGCGTGCTTGTATTCGCCTCCCGGAATATCACCATAAAAGGCTATTCTATGCAGCGGCTGTTTGCCAAAGTGGGCGAAATGCCTAAAGCTATCCATCGCAGGAATATTGTACTGGCAATAGGGCGCTATTTATCAATTATCCACCAGCATTATTTTATATTCCTTCTCTTTGGGGTCGATTTGCCTTATCCGGTAATGATAAGCGCCATTGCGGGCGTTTATTTCCTTGGCTCATCATTGCCTACGTTCCAGCTGCTGGACTTTGCCGTGCGTGGCAGTGTGGCTATCGGGTTCTTCGGGATACTGGGCGTAAATGAGTGGATCATGGTCTTTGCGGCAACGCTGCAATGGATGTTGAATATTGTATTGCCTGTATCGGTAGGGAGTTATTTTGTATTTCGGTTTAAACCTGACAGAGAAAGGAACACTGATAAGGCCTCACCCCAGCCCTCTCCCAAGGAGAGGGAGTAGCTTCACTCGAACGTGCTACTTCCGACTTTAAACTTTTAACTTTCAACTGCTCCTTACTCCACATCAAGGATAACAGGCAGGATGAACTGCGTTGTAACAGGAACGCCTTCTTTTTGTGCGGGCTCGATCTTAGGGAAATCGACCAGGCGGGCTTTGAGGATGCTGTCTATAGCAATAGTATTGTAGGAAACCGTATTGTCCGGCGGCATTTGCGGCTCAAATTTTAGTGATGCATCAGGATATACTGTCACCTGAACATTTATCGTATCCATCTCAGGATACAGCATGGCAATGGTATCGAGGTCGAGCTTTTCCTGTACCAGCCGTGCCATCGATTCAAAGAAGCATTGCTTTTTCAGCTCCTTGTCCAGTATAGCATCGCATTCCGCAATGGAGGGATAGCTGCTCACTTCCTTCCAGTTGATCTCCTTCAGGCGTTTTTGCAGCAATGCTTCTTCATCAGGCACCTGCTTTTCGAAATACTGGCAGGAACTGAGAATAAGCAGAAATACTATGGCAAAGGGTTTCTTCATTTGTCCCAAAAATAAGGAAAAATAATTAAGCGGGACAAAATGGCCTAAAATCAAAAAAGCCCTCCATAAATGGAAAGCTTTTCATTGGTCTAACTACTAAACCTACCGCTCGCGCGGCATAAACAACACAACTGCGTTCTGGTTCCTAAAAACCCTATTGGGGCAAAAAAGCCTTTCTTTACGAAAGGCTTCTCCCAATTTAAGCGGTCTGGACGGGACTCGAACCCGCGACCCCGTGCGTGACAGGCACGTATTCTAACCAACTGAACTACCAAACCAGTGCTTTATTGCGAGTGCAAATATACAACAGATTTTCACTTCTGCAAATGTTTTCGAAACAATTTGAAAATTATTTTTCATCATTTTATCCAAACTTTTGTTTTTCAGCGAGGTATGTCGTCAATATTTTTTCAAATTTTTCATCAACAGAAACGGGAACATACTTAATCCTATACTGAATACACGTGTCGGCAACTTTTTTAAAATAGGCCTCCACAAGCTTTTCGTACTCGTCTTTTACATTTTCGGCAAAAAGGTTCACCTGCTCCCCGCTTTCCAGGTCGATAAATTTCCTCGGTGTATTGTCAAAATCAAAGCTGAACTCCGTTTTCCTGTCGATTACATGGAATAATACCACTTTGTGCTTGTCGTGCTTTAGGTGCTGCAATGCGTTGAACAGTGCTTCGTCGTTGCCCGGCTGGAACATATCGGTGAACAATATGATCATCGAGCGCCTGTGCATCTTTTGGGCTATCTGGTGCAGGAACGTAATGGTATCGGTAGCTTTTGCCTGCCCGGGAGCTGCTAATATACCCTCCAGCTTGTTCAGTAGCATCCTGTGGTGCCTCCCGCTGCCCTTTTCCGGAGCGTAGAATTCGTAGGTGTCCGAATATACGCTCAACCCAACGGCATCGCGCTGGCGCTTCAGCAGGTCCATCAGTACCGCAGATGCCAGTACCGAAAACCCGATCTTATTCTCATAAAATGGCTGGCCATCCTTTAGCTTTGGGTAATGCATGGACGACGAGTTATCAACTATCAGGTGGCAGCGCAGGTTG
This sequence comes from Flavobacterium arundinis, assembly GCF_038289855.1. Lineage (NCBI taxonomy): Bacteria > Pseudomonadati > Bacteroidota > Flavobacteriia > Flavobacteriales > Flavobacteriaceae > Flavobacterium > Flavobacterium arundinis. Next base: position 97,282 of record NZ_JBBYHR010000009.1, on the reverse strand, counting down.
GTTTCCTCCTCATAGCGCTTTGTGTAGAGCCTGTCGGTACGCGCAAACAGCTTCCAGTCGATGTGCTTGGTGCTCTCGCCTGCATTATACACCTTATGTTCGGCAAACTCCGAGGAAAACCCATGAAACGGGCTCTTGTGCATGCCCGAGATAAACCCCTCCACGATCTGGTTGGCTAGTAGCTCCAGGTGCGAAAAACTGGATATCTTTTCTAATTGTCCTTCTATCTTCATAATTTCAAATGTAGGGAATTTGAGAATATTTTGCCACGAATTATACCAATTTCACCAATTCTATATTGAAACGCTGATAGTAAAAAATTATTTGAAGCAGCCATCGAAACGCTTCTTTGGAGAGGCATGGTCCCGTCGTCCGCTTTATCCCTCCTCCGTCGGGGATGTCGCTGCCACCGCGGCTATGTGAAAATGTCTTTTTTGTTTTACCATAAAGTCTATTAAGAGACAAAACATAAGTTGCACAAAGCCTTGCGAACTTTATGCAAAATCTTTGTGCAACTTGTGGTAAAAGATAAAAGCCCCGAAGGACTTAAATAATTAAATATAACCCGTTAGGATATTGGTTTGCTTTTAGACTTCAAGATTTTGAATTTCAGTATTTTGATAGATGTATAATGAAATTATTTACTTCAATTAATTACACCATGTGGTTAAAATGAATCACTTTTCTTAAATAGGGTAGCTTTTAAAATTTGCTATCCTTAATTTGCGAATTTTTAGGTTAGCAGCGATTATTATTATATTTTTAGCGCTTTAATTATTAACCATATTTTAAACCATGAAACAATTTAGAATTTTAATTTTAGCAAGTGCAGTGATCCTGACATCTTGTAAGAATGAACAAAAAACGGAACAAACTGAGGAACAAACTAAAGAAAGTACTGTTGCTATTGTAAGACCGGAACCAAAAACAACTGTATCCGGTACTTCTTTTATAGATGAAAGTGAGAATACTTATGATAAACAATATCAAACAGGGAGTTATACAAAAGAAAAATATACTGTTGTAAGTTATACTACAAATGCCAAATTCTCTGAAACAGACTTCGAAAATGGTGCACCAAATGAAGAACAACAATTAGTAGCTGTAAACATTGCCCTTGAGAGTCTTGAATGTAATGGAGTATATTCCGGAATGAATACAAGTTTTTCGATTCATTTAGATGATAAATCAGAAGGAATACAAAAATTTACTTCTTTTAAACCGGAATTTTATAAAGCAAATCCTAATGCTGTAAGCCTTGATACAAACAATGATCTGGTTTTAAAAAAAGGTGAGAAAGCTGAAAGAGTATTTTATTTCATAGTACCTAAAGATGCAGATCTGTCTAAAGCATATGTGACCCTGTACAGAGGAAGTGATAGAGAAGAACTCAAAGTACAATTAAACCCATAATTTTTGGAAAAGTTATATTATGTGAATAAGGGTTTAACAAATTAAGTATTCACTATAAAATTGCACAGGATAAGATGAAATATTTTATCCTGTTTTTTTTTACCTAGATTTAAATAGTTTAACCGTAAGTTTTAATCTGAAAATAATTACCACATAGAAACATATAAAATAAAAAGAGAGATTAGATAGCTATGTTTGTCTGTATAAAATGAAATTTCTCTTATATTTAAGTAGTATAGCATATGTTTCTATGTGGTGGAAAAATAATTACACGCAACGGATTAATATAATTTCGCTGCACTTGCCGGCTCAAAAGCTTTTAGCTCATCAAACTTTCCTGTTTTCACTTTTTGCACCCATTCCGGGTCCTGTAATAGTGAACGTCCCACAGCTACCAGGTCGAAATCGCCACGCTCGTAGCGTCGCAGTAATTCGCTCAGGTCGGTAGTGCCTGCACCCGCACCCGCACCGAAAAACTCCATAAAGTCGCCCGAAAGCCCTACAGAGCCTACTGTAATAGATGGCTGCCCTGTCACCTTTTTAAGCCACCCTGCAAAGTTGAGGTCGCTGCCTTCAAATTCGTTTTCCCAGTATCTGCGCTGCGACCCGTGGAATATGTCCACACCGGCCTCTGCAAGCGGCAGCACCCAATCCTCAAGCTCCTGCGGCGTATGTGCAAGCTTTACAGTATAATCCTGCTGCTTCCATTGCGATAATCGCAATATGATAACCATGTCAGGGCCAACTGCGGCGCGCATCGCTTTTACGACTTCTACAGCAAAACGGCTGCGCTCTTTTATTGTCTTTCCGCCATACTCATCGGTGCGGTGGTTGGTGCCTTCCCAGAAGAACTGGTCGATAAGGTAGCCGTGCGCGCCGTGTATCTCAAAAGCGTCAAAGCCAAGGTTCTTTGCGTCAAGCGCGGCATGGGCGAAGGCTTTGATAGTGGCTTCAATATCTTCTATTGACATGGAGTCCGGACTTTCAAACGGTACCGGCGGCTCCCATCCGGAGGGGGTATTGCCTACATGCCAAATTTGCGGGGCAATTTTTCCACCTGCAGCATGAACACTATCCACAATGTTTTTCCAGCCGGCAAGAGCCTCTTTTCCGTAAAAGTTAGGTATGTCCTTCATGTTTTTTGAAGAAGGGCGGTTTATCACAGTACCTTCGGTAAGTATCAATCCCACACCGGCTACGGCACGGCGGGTATAGTAGTCGGTATTAAGTTGCGTCGGAATCCCATTGGCGGTAATAGCACGTGTCATCGGAGCCATCACGAAGCGGTTATCAAGGGTCAGGTTTTTATATTGAAACGGTTTAAACAAACGGCTTAGGTCCATAGAATAATGTTATTTAGAATTGATAATGCAAAGTTACGGCATAATAGTCTACTTTTGTAACCAATGATAGTTTATACTGGTAACCTATAAGTAACCACAAAATGCAAAAAGACGTTTTCAGGTACAGCGCCTGCCCCATGCACCGCTCTATGGCCATTCTCGGCACCAAATGGAAGCCTATTATAATATATGCCCTGCGGGAACGCAAAGCGCGTTTCGGGCAGCTGCATACAGCTGTGGGATCTATATCAAAGAAAGTCATGACCTCTACTTTAAAAGAACTGGAGGCCGACGGGATCGTGTTACGTGAGGAGTTCAAAGAACTGCCGCCCCGCGTAGAATATTCGTTGACCGAAAAAGGCCGCACGCTCATCCCGATCATTATCCAGCTGGCCGAATGGGACAACGTTCATTACCTTAATGATAAGGAAGGGCACCCTGAGAAAGCGATGGTTTAAGATTTAACCATTACTCCCCTGCTCTATAATTTTTTGAATTAGAAGAACTACCACAGAGTTTCACAGAGCAGGCACAGAGATCCACGGAGGAATTTAAGTTTGCAAGTTCCTTGCGAGAGCACAGAGCATGGCCTGATAAGCCGTCACGCTCTGTGCTCTCACACCAAAGGTGTTGTCTTTAAAAACTAACTCTTTGGATCTCTGTGCCTGCTCTGTGAAACTCTGCGTAATAGCCTTACACTGCAAATGAGCCTAAAGATACACAAAGGCCTTTCCCTTTAGCCCTGATGGAAGCGACATCCCCGACGAAGGAGGGATATAGCGAACAGCAGGAAAGACGACAGCAAAAATGCGCTTAGCCGGCTGCTATAAAAAAAATCCAAACAAAAAGCCCCAACTTACGTCAGGGCTTCAGTTCTCAAAGAGAAATATTATAGTAACGCATCAATAGCATTAGTGTACGTTTGCTTAGGGGCAACGCCTACCTGCCTTCCCACAACTTCGCCGTTTTGGAAAACAAGTACTGTAGGTATGTTCCTTACGCCATATTTGGCCGCAAATTCCTGGTTGGCATCAACGTCAACTTTGCCTACAACGGCTTTGCCTTCATATTCAGTGCCAATCTCATCAATGATCGGGCCTACCATACGGCAGGGTCCACACCATGCTGCCCAAAAATCCACTAATACCGGTTTGTCTGATTTCAATACTAACTCGTCAAAAGTAGCATCTGTTATTGCTTGTGCCATATTATTTTTTTACTTAGAATGATTTAATACACAAATTTACGCATTAATACGTGAACGATTTGTTAAACGATATTAGATTTAGCTATAGTGGTATAGACTAAATTTATTAGAAAATTTAATTCAACCGGAAGTTCAGTTGCAGTTTATCCAGTTCCTGCAACAACTCATTTGAAATCTTCACCTTCAGCTTCCGGCTAGGCATCGTCAGCTTGGTAACCACTTGTATTTCTTCTACATCGGTCTCAATCGTGCCGCCCACTTCAGGACTATCGAATTCGCCCATACCATCATCGTCAGACGACTCATTTGCGACAGCAACAGCCGCCGCAATCTCCACTTTCCTTTTAACTTTTTCCAGTTCCATGACCTCAAAAGTTACGGTATTATCGCCCGAGTTGCTGCGAAATATCTGGCTGAGGGTATTTATTACCTGTTCCTGCAATTCGGCTACATTAAACTGGATGATGAGCTTTTTCGCAAAAGTGGTCAGTACGTCCTGAAGGTATTGTATGGCTATGAATTGCAGCCTCGGCTCACCCTTCTTGCCTTCCTGGTTTACCCAGCCTTCTTTTACCAAAACCCTTAAATACGTAAAGTTATTCCCGATGAGGAAGTGCCTGAACTTGAGGTATTCCTCGCCGTATATCCTGAACTCATGATTTTCGTCATACCCTTCCAGTACAAACGACGCCCAGCCCTTGCCATTTTTGGCGACCTTGTGCTGTACATTCGATATAATGCCTCCAAAGCTGAGGTTTTTGCCAACATGCTGCTCAAGGCTTTTGAGCGTATCCAGGCGCGAGTTGCAAAAGTATTTCATCTCGAACCTGTAGTCATCCAGCGGATGGCCGGAAATATAGATACCTACCACTTCACGCTCTTTAGCCAGTTTTTCCATGGTGCTCCACTCTTCGCATGGCGGCACTACGGGTTCGGGTATCTGCACCTCGCTGGCTTCTCCGAAAAGGCTTACCTGCGAAGAGTTCTCGTTCTCCTGGAACTTGGAGCCGTAACGGATTGCCTTTTCGAGAAAGGAAATATTTTCGCTTGCATCCATGTAGAAATATTGCCCACGGTGCGTATTAGTAAAGCAATCGAACCCGCCGGCAAGCGCCAGATTCTCGAAGGCTTTTTTGTTAGCCGCACGCAGGTCGATGCGCTTGGCAAGGTCGAATATCGATTTGTAGCTGCCGTTCTTGCGGTTCTCAACGATAGTCTGTACCGCACCGGAGCCCACGCCTTTTATGGCACCCATACCAAAGCGCACAGCATTTTGGTCGTTTACCGTAAATTTATAAAACGATTCATTTACGTCAGGGCCCAAAACCTGCAGCCCCATACGCTTACATTCTTCCATGAAGAAAGATACCTGCTTAATATCGTTCATATTGTTCGAAAGTACTGCCGCCATATATTCAGCAGGGTAATGTGCTTTCAGGTAGGCCGTCTGGTAGGCAATCCACGCATAGCATGTAGAATGCGACTTGTTGAAGGCGTAACTCGCGAAGGCCTCCCAGTCTTTCCATATCTTTTCGAGGACAACCGGATCATGCCCTTTTTCGGCGGCCTTGTCCACGAATTTCGGCTTCATCTTGTCGAGCACGTCCTTCTGTTTCTTACCCATAGCTTTACGCAATACGTCGGCCTCGCCTTTTGTAAAGCCAGCCAGCTTCTGCGAAAGGAGCATCACCTGTTCCTGGTAAACTGTAATGCCGTAGGTTTCTTTCAGGTATTCCTCGCAGGCATCAAGGTCATATTGTATTTCCTCCTCGCCGTTTTTCCTGCGTACGAAACTCGGAATGTACTCCAAAGGCCCGGGGCGGTACAGTGCATTCATGGCAATAAGGTCGCCAAATACAGTAGGCTTCAGGTCCTTCATGTACTTTTGCATTCCGGGCGACTCGTACTGGAAGATACCCACCGTTTCACCGCGCTGGAAGAGCTCATAGGTCTTTACATCGTCTATCGGGAAGGTATCAGGGTCGAGGTCAATACCTCTTTTATATTTTACGAGCTTAACTGTATCTTTTATCAGGGTGAGCGTTTTCAGCCCAAGGAAGTCCATCTTTAGCAATCCCGCGCTTTCCACCACTGAGTTATCGAACTGCGTTACATACAGGTCGGAATCCTTCGCCAGCGCAACGGGAACGAAATTCGTTATATCCGACGGCGTAATGATTACCCCGCAGGCATGAATTCCTGTATTCCTTAGCGATCCTTCGAGCACCTTGGCCTGTTGAATGGTTTCTGAAGCAAGGTCGCCAACCGTTGCCATCGCTATCAGTTCCTGTACTTTATCATACTCATCCGAACGCAATGCCGATTTGAGCGCCGCAGCATCGAGATTGAATATCTTGTCGAGCTTCAGGTTCGGTATCAGCTTGGCTATCTTGTCGGCTTCAAAAAGCGGGAGGTCAAGCACCCGTGCAGTATCGCGGATAGACGATTTTGCAGCCATCGTACCATAGGTAATGATCTGTGCAACCTGATTGGAACCGTATTTTTTTATTACATAATCCATTACACGCCCACGGCCCTCATCATCAAAATCGATATCAATATCGGGCATCGACACACGGTCAGGGTTAAGGAAACGCTCAAAAAGGAGGTCGTACTTAATAGGGTCAATGTTAGTGATTCCCAAACAATATGCCACCACCGATCCCGCTGCCGATCCACGTCCCGGACCAACAGACACGTCGAGGTTTCTCGCTTCGGCAATGAAGTCCTGAACAATAAGGAAATAGCCTGGATATCCGGTATTCTCAATAGTCTTTAATTCAAAATCAAGGCGTTCGCGGATGGCTTCGGTAATTTCGCCATAACGCCTTTCAGCGCCTTTATAAGTAAGGTAAGCCAGGTATTTGTTTTCACCCCGCTTGCCTTCGTCGGCCTCATCTTCGGGAACTATAAATTCTTCGGGTATGTCAAATTTTGGGAGGAGTACATCGCGGTAAAGCGAATAAGCCTCTGTTTTATCCACAATCTCCTGAACGTTGATGATAGCTTCAGGAATGTTGGCGAAGAGCTTTTTCATCTCTTCACCCGGCTTGAAGTAATATTCTTTATTTGGCAGCCCGTAACGGAATCCGCGGCCACGTCCTATAGGGGTGGCCTGCTTCTCGCCGTCTTTTACGCATAACAAAATATCGTGCGCATGCGAGTCTTCCTTGTTTACATAGTAGGTATTATTGGTCGCAACAAGCTTTACGTTATTCTTTTTAGCAAGCGCGATCAGTGTCTGGTTTACGCGGTTCTCATCCTCCTGCCCGTGGTTCATAATCTCAATATAGAAATCTTCCCCAAAAGCTTCTTTCCACCAAAGCAGCGCTTCTTCGGCCTGGTTTTCCCCCATGTTGAGCACCTTGTTTGGCACCTCGCCATACAGGTTGCCCGAAAGCACTATGATGTCTTCCTTATATTTAAGGATAACATTCCTGTCTATCCTCGGCACGTAGTAAAATCCATCGGTGTATGCCACCGACGACATCTTCGCAAGGTTGTGGTAACCCTTTTTATTCTTTGCCAAAAGGACGATCTGATAACCGTTGTCTTTACGGGTTTTGTCTTTATGGTCTTCACACACAAAAAACTCAACGCCTACTATTGGCTTTATGATAACCTCTGTCGGTTCTTCACCATTTTCAATCGCCGCTTTATTCTTTGCCTCAGCAGCCTTGTTGTGGTTAAACACATTGCTCACAAAGTGAAAGGCCCCCATCATGTTAGCATGGTCGGTCATGGCCACAGCAGGCATTTTGTATTTGGCGGCTGCCTTTACGAGGTCGGGTACAGCAATGGTACTTTGGAGTACAGAGAATTGCGTGTGGTTGTGCAGGTGGACAAAATCGACATCCTTAAGGTCCTGCTTAACTGTAGGAGACTGCTTCGTTACCGCTTCTGCCGATTTCAGCTTTTCAAGCCTGAGCCTTACTCCTTCCGACGCCTGCTTTAAATTGATATGCTTAAGCCCTATAAGCTGTATGGGCTGCGGGTTCTTTTCGCGGAATTCATGGAAATAGGTGGGATGCACATCCAGCTCATCCTGCCTGAAAGTCTCCCTTTTTATCAGTTCGAGAAAACAGCGTGTGGTTGCCTCGACATCGGCAGTAGCATTGTGCGCTTCCGCAAAAGGTTCGCCAAAAAGGTGCTGGTGCAGCTCGGTTAGCGTAGGCAGCTTGAACTTACCCCCGCGCCCGCCCGGAAGCTTCAGCATTTCGGCAGTAATTTCGGTACAGGTATCCAGCACTTTCATACCTGTAAGGCTGTTTTCTACCGAAAGGCGGTGAAACTCACAGCCCATGATATTCACATCGAAGCCTACATTCTGCCCAACGATGAATTTGGACCGTGAAAGCGCAGCATTGAATTTTTCAAGCGCCTCGGCAAGGGATATGCCCTGCTCATGTGCCAGCTCTGTAGAAATACCGTGGATTCTCTCGGCATCATAAGGTATGTTGAAGCCTTCCGGCTTTATGATATAATCCTGGTGCTCGAGCAGGCCTCCCATATCATCGTGCAGCTGCCACGCTATCTGTATACAGCGGGGCCAGTTATCGGTATCGGTAACGGGTGCGTCCCAGCGTTTGGGTAATCCGGTGGTTTCAGTGTCAAAAATCAGGTACATAACCGGGTTTGTATTTGGAAGTTAAAAGAAATCGTCCGCGAATTGCAGACTTTTCAAAAATACGCTATTTTGCGGGAATAGTAAAATGGATTTATTAACAGGCCTGTTCTTTACTCCGATAAAGCTAACCTGAAAGCGCAAAGTCTGATTACGGTAAGACCAAAAAAAAACCACCCCGAAGGATGGTTTTTATAAATGCTTTATACTGATTAGTAGCCTCCGCCGCGGTTGTATCCGCCACGGTCACCACCGCCACGATTAAATCCACTGCCACTACCACCACCACTACGGTTGTTGTCTCTGTTAAAGCCACCACCACCGCTTGGACGGTTATTATTAAAGCTTCTTCTCTCACCTTCCGGTCTTGGCTCAGATTTGTTTACAACGATTGCCCTTCCAGATACGGTTGCACCATTCAGCTCATCGATAGCTTTTTGGGCTTCTTCTTCGTTTGGCATCTCAACGAAACCAAAACCTTTACTCCTGCCAGTAAATTTATCTGTAATGATCTTTACAGAATCTACCGATCCATAAGCCTCAAAAGACTCTCTTAAATCTGCCTCCTCAATGCTGAATGGAAGGCTTCCAACGAATATGTTCATAAAAAATTAATTAATTTATTTTCTTTTTTCGGCATTCTACCGTTTACAAATATAATCTTATTTAGTTATAAATAACCGTAATATTTTTTTTTAATAAAATTTTAATACAACAGTTGCTTATTTCCCGTAAAAACCATACCTGAATTACGGACCCGAAGTAATAGGAACCCTAAAGAATACGCCTTGCTGGAAGTTTACCACGTTACCATCCTCATCCTCTGCATTGAAGTAAAATTTCCCTGTAACATATCCTGCAGCCAGGTTGGTCTCCCTTGGATCTGCGCTTATAGTTATCTGCCCGTCACCAATACCTGATCCTGTGCTGTAAAACATTTCAATACCATCTACAGACAATGTATAGGAAGCCTTATTACTATTGTTTACCCCAAGTGCATATACACCCGGATCTATATTCTGTGTTTTAAGCAGTATAGTCTCAAACCCATTGTTTGCACTTATAGTAAGAGAATTATCTCCTCCCTTAACGGCACTAAACTCTGTGGCTTTCCATAGCTCATTATCTTTAAGTCCCTGTACAGCGGGATTGTTAAATTTCACGTCTTCTTCACATGAGGTTAAAACAGCCAACAGCACTATAAGTGATAAAATCTTTTTCATTATTAAATAGTTAGAAGGGGTAACTCAAATTTTACAACGACAAAAATAGTTTTTTATCGAATATATCCTAATCAAAACAGAAGAAATCATAATTATTTTTTAATATTTTTAAATCTACACCCTGTAAATATTCAAAAAAAGAGGCACCTATAGTATCATACCAATAAAGTTTATTATATTTGCGCCCTTATTAACGAGGTCGGGTACCTCAAAATTTAATCTAAAGATTATGCCTGTAAAAATCAGACTACAAAGACACGGTAAAAAAGGAAAACCTTTTTACTGGGTAGTAGCAGCGGACAGCCGCTCTAAAAGGGACGGTAAATTCCTTGAAAAATTAGGAACTTACAATCCAAACACTAACCCTGCAACCATCGAGCTTAACCTTGACAACACTGTACAGTGGCTTTGGAATGGCGCACAGCCGACGGATACTGCAAGGGCAATCCTTTCTTATAAAGGAGCACTATTGAAGCACCACCTTGAAGGAGGCGTTCGTAAAGGAGCGATTACTCAGGAGCAGGCTGATGAGAAATTAGCAAAATGGCTTGATGAGAAATCAGGAAAAGTTGACGCTAAAAAAGACGGACTTTCTACAGCACAGGCTGATGCCAAAGCAAAAGCGCTTGCTGCCGAGAAAAAAGTAAATGAAGATCGTATCGCTGCAGCTAAACAAGCTGAGGCAGATTTAGCAAAAGCAAATGAGCCGGTAGCAGAAGAAGCTACTGAGGAAACTGTTGCTGAAACATCTTCGGAAGAAAACACAGAAGAAACCCAGGCTTAATTTTACCGGCGCAATGCGTAAAGAAGATTGTTTCTATTTAGGCAAAATCGCCAAAAAATTCAGTTACAAGGGAGAAGTGCTGGCCTGGCTGGACACGGACGACCCGGGTCTCTATCAAAATATGGAATCAGTGTTTGTTGAATTCAACGGACATCTGGTTCCATTTTTTATTGAAAGCAGTTCGCTGCACAAAAATGATTTCCTACGCATCCGTTTTGAGGATATAGCAAGCGAAGAAGAAGCCGACAAGATCATGGGCTGTGCCATATACCTTCCGCTATCCATGCTTCCAAAGCTGGAGGGCAACAAATTCTATTTCCACGAGATCATAGGCTTTACAGCCGAAGACCAGAGGCTTGGCGAGATTGGCGAAATAGTAGGCGTAAACGACACCTCGTCGCAGGCGCTTTTCGAAATAAAAAAGGGCGACATCGAAATACTTATCCCGATGATCGACCATTTTATTATAAAAGTCGACAGGGAAAACAAAAAGATTATCCTGGATACTCCTGAAGGGCTGGTTGATCTTTACCTTAATAGTTAATAGTTGTCAGTTGATGGTTGTCAGTTGATGGTTCCTACACATCTTTCATCTATTATCTTTCATCTAAAAATCTAATAATCCAACAATCTCTCCGGAATGTTCCAATTCAAGCAATTCAACATACAGCAGGACAAGTGCGCTATGAAAGTGGGCACCGACGGTGTACTGCTTGGCGCATGGGCACCGTTGCACCATAACCCTTACTCTATTTTGGATATTGGCGCGGGCACGGGGCTCATTGCCCTTATGCTGGCACAGCGCAGCAATGCCGAACAGGTAGATGCGCTTGAAATTGACGATGATGCTTATGAGCAGGCGGTAGACAATTTTGAAAGTTCCCCCTGGAGCGACAGGCTGTTTTGCTACCATGCCGGCCTGGACGAATTTATGGAAGAGCCCGAAGATGAGTACGACCTTATTGTTTCCAATCCACCATTCTATACCGAAGATTATACAAGTGGTGATGAACAGCGCGACACAGCGAGGTTCTCCGCCTCACTCCCGTTTGAGGATTTGGCAGAGGCAGCATCTTTATTATTATCTGATGTGGGCATCTTTGCAATCATCCTGCCTTTTAAGGAGGAAGATACGTTTTTGGCCTTAGCAAAAGAGAACGAATTATATCCTGTAAAGATAACCCGCGTAAAAGGCACTCCAACTGCCGAAACCAAACGCACCCTGATGGCATTTTCGAGGGATGAAAACCCTAATACTGTTATTGACGAGCTCATTATAGAGACTTCCCGCCATATATATACGAAGGAGTATGTAGCTCTTACTCAGGATTTTTACCTAAAAATGTAGAAAAAACCATAACACCGATATTAAATAAATAAAATATAAAATATTTCCCTGAACTGTAACGTTTTCGAAGATATTCACATAAAATTTTACCGTTAAACACTTGTTTAAATGCATTGGTTTATATAATTTTGTCCGCAATATGAAGAAGTTCCTGATTCAATCTTATCTATGGCTTTCTGTTCTCCTTTTGGGAGGGCATGCACAGTCATTTGCCAGTCAGGATATTCTTTTACAGGACACATTAAAAAATGCTGCCGAACAGGAGTTCGAGAGTTTTCACTCTGCATCATTTGAAAACTACGCAGTACTTATCAACTACGCTACGTTGCATTTTGAGAAACAAAATGACAAGATAGAGTCTTTTGACAATGAGGAAGAGGAAGAAGAACTTTCCATATCCAAACTTCCGTTTTACAAAAAATACGTCGAGCTTAATAAGCAATTCTCAACTTCTTATTACGCGAACACTCCCGAACTTTCTTACCAAAGCCTGAAAAAAAGCGTGCCTCCAAGCGGGCTTTTTTTGCATTTTACACCTCAAAGGCGGTATATAATGTTCAGGGTGATCAGGATATGATTTACTCCGGGCAACTTATTGCCTAAAATCTTCACATCTTTATTATACTGATTATCGTGGTGTTAGCCAACGAAATGAGTATTCGTATTGTTACTCTTACAATACATTTTTTTTCGAAACTCAAAACCAAAATAGCGTTCCGCTTAAAAGCAATTAACAATGAAAAGAATCATCGTAGTGATGGGCTTGTGTGCTGTATTATTCACAAGCTGTCAATCAAAAGAAGAGAAAAAAGAAGAAGAAACAGAATTCCTTGTAACCAATCCTATTAAAAAGGATACCCTGATCACCAAAGATTATGTGGCCCAGGTTCGCTCTATACAGCACATTGAGCTAAGGGCACAGGAAAGAGGTTACTTAGAAAAAATTTATGTTGATGAAGGCCAGGCTGTAAAGAAAGGCACACTGCTTTTCCGTATCATGCCAAACCTGTACGAAGCCGAGATGCAGCGTGCGCAGGCCGAAGCAAACTTTGCTGAAATTGAATACCAAAACACCAAAAGGCTGGCTGACAGTAAAGTTGTAGCCCCTAATGAGCTGGCTATGGCCAAAGCAAAACTGGACAAGGCTAAAGCCGAACTATCACTTACCAAAGTACACCTGCAGTTTACCGAGATCCGTGCGCCGTTTGACGGAATCATCGACCGTTTCCACGTAAGGCTGGGCAGCCTTGTTGACGAAGGCGACCTGCTTACAGAGCTTTCTGATAACAGCAAGATGTGGGTATATTACAATGTTCCCGAAGCTGAATACCTTGCTTACAAAGAAAAGATACAAACCGGTGGGAAGCCGCATGTAAACCTCCTTATGGCAAATAACGAGATGTTTGAATATCCGGGGATTGTTGAAACCATTGAGGCCGACTTCAATAATGAAACCGGAAACATTGCCTTCAGGGCTACATTCCCTAATCCTAAAGGATTATTAAGGCATGGTGAAACCGGTAATATCCGTATGACGGAACCGTATAAAAATGCGCTTATGATACCTCAGAAAGCCACATTTGAAGTACTTGAGAAAAAATATGTGTATGTAATAGACAAGAACAACGAGGTTAAATCGAGAGAGATAACCCTGGCTGCTGAATTGCCACACGTATTTATTATAAAAGACGGGCTTTCTACAGATGACAAAATACTTCTTGAAGGTTTGCGCCTTGTAAAAGAAAATGAAAAAATTAAGTATAAAGTAGAGAAACCGGAATATGTGTTGTCACATTTGGAACTATACGCTGAATAATTGAACAACTTAAAAAGAAAAAAACATGTTTAGTAAATTCATACAAAGGCCCGTCTTTGCGATCGTAATTTCGATTATGATCGTTTTCATGGGTTCGTTGTCAATTATGCAGCTGCCAACTTCGCAATTTCCTGAAATTGCGCCGACAACTGTAAATATATTTATCGCCTATCCGGGCGCGAGTGCCGATGTATTGGTTAAATCGACCCTTATTACATTGGAGAATGCCATCAACGGTGTTCAGGATGCACGATATATAGCAACCGATGCAACCAGCGCCGGTGAAGCAACACTAAGGATCATCTTTGAACCGGGCACCGACCCTAACCAAGCAGTAATCCGGGTGAAAACCAGGGTTGACCAGGTTATGCCGCTGCTACCGGAACTTGTACAGCGAGAAGGGGTTGTTATTACCCCTATCCAGCCAAGTATGTTGATGTACGTAAACCTCTATGCCAAAGATAAAGGCATGGATGAAAAGTTCCTGTACAACTATGCCAGCGTTAAAATGATTCCTGAGATCAACAGGATCAAGGGTGTGGGCAGGACCCAGATATTAGGTAGCCGTACCTACGCAATGCGTATATGGCTGAACCCTGAGCGCATGAGGGCCTACAGCATTTCTGTTGACGAGGTGATGAAAGCTTTGGGCGACCAGAGTATTGTTGGGCGTCCGGGACGTATCGGGCAGAGTTCCGGTATCCAGGCGCAGTCGCTGGAATATGTACTTACCTATAAAGGAAGGTATAGTGAGCCTTCGGAATATGAAAATGTCATTATACGTGCCAATTCAAGTGGTGAAGCGATTCGCCTGAAAGACATCGGTAAAGCCGAGTTGGGCAGCGAATTCTTCGATATCTACTCGAACCTTGACGGGCACCCTTCGGCATCGATCGTATTGAAGCAGAACTACGGTAGTAACGCGAGTGATGTAATCAAGAACGTGAAGGCGAAACTGGAGGAAATGAAGGAAACGTTCCCTCCCGGAATGGATTATAAGATCAGTTATGACGTATCGCAGTTCCTTGACGCGTCTATAGAGCAGGTGGTGCATACGCTAAGGGATGCGTTTATCCTTGTGGCTATCGTTGTATTTATCTTCCTTGGCGACTGGCGTTCTACGCTTATCCCAATATTAGCAGTACCGGTATCCCTCATCGGGGCGTTCTTTGCCATCCAGATGTTTGGCCTTTCCATCAACCTGGTTACGCTGTTTGCACTTGTACTGGCCATTGGTATCGTTGTGGATGACGCGATTGTCGTCGTCGAGGCGGTGCATGCCAAGTTCGAGGAGTTTCCCAATATATCGCCTTACCTGGCTGTTAAAAAAGTACTGGGTGAGATAACCGGGGCGATCATAGCGATTACCGCGGTAATGGTATCGGTATTCCTCCCTATTTCCTTCATGTCCGGGCCGGTTGGTACCTTCTACCGCCAGTTCTCTATTACCATGGCGAGCTCGATCGTAATTTCGGCTATTGTGGCACTTACGCTTACCCCTGTATTGTGTGCGATGCTTTTGAAAAACCACCACGGCCACGAAAAGAAAAAGAATATACTTACTAAAGCCCTTGACAGCTTCAACCGCGGCTTTGATAAAATGACCGGCAAGTATGTAAGCTTGTTGCGTAATATCGTTAGCAGGAGATGGCTTACATTTTTTGTATTGCTTGCTTTCTGCGCGGGTACATTCTATGTGAACAAGATTCTTCCGGCAGGGTTTATCCCGATTGAAGACCAGGGTACTATTTATGCGATCATCCAGACACCTCCTGGCTCTACGCTTGAAACCACAAACCAGGTTTCGCAAAGGCTCCAGAAAATTTGTGAGAAAGTGGATGGCGTGGAATCAGTATCTTCCCTTGCAGGTTATGAGATCATGACCGAAGGCCGTGGATCTAACGCTGGTACATGTCTTATCAACCTTAAGCCTTGGCATGACAGGAAACATACTGTTGTTGAAGTGATGGAAGAGCTTGAAGGAAAAACGAGGAGCCTTGGTGCAAAAATCGAGTTCTTTGAGCCGCCGGCCATTCCCGGATTTGGATCTTCAGGTGGTTTCTCAATGCGTCTGTTGGATAAAAACACGACTACGGATTATGCCGATTTTGATAAGATCAACAAAAAATTCATGGACGACCTTAGCAAGCGTAAAGAGCTGACAGGTTTGTTTACCTTCTTCGCGGCCAACTATCCGCAATATGAATTGGTTATTGATAATAACCTTGCCATGCAGAAAGGCGTATCTATTGGAGATGCAATGGAAAACCTTAATATCATGGTAGGTAGTACCTATGAGCAGGGCTTTATTAAGTTCAACCGTTTCTTTAAGGTGTATGTACAGGCTGACCCTAAGTTCAGAAGGCTACCTTCGGATATCTTAAATCTCTTTGTTAAAAATGACAAAGGTGAAATGGTACCATATTCTGCCTTTATGAAACTGGTAAAAGGACAGGGGCCAAATGAGATCACGCGTTACAACATGTACAACTCAGCAGCGATCCAGGGGCTTCCGGCCAAAGGCTATACAACAGCCGATGCTATTGCCGCCGTTAAGGAAGTAGCCGAAAAGCTGCCTAAAGGATACGGTATTGCATGGGAAGGCCTTTCTTTTGACGAGGCAAATAAAGGTAACGAGTCGGTTTACATCTTCCTGATCGTATTGGCATTCGTTTACTTTGTACTTGCAGCACAATATGAAAGCTTCATCATTCCGTTTGCGGTTGTGTTCTCACTTCCGGTTGGGGTTTTCGGAACATTCTTATTGCTTAAGCTAATGGGTCTTGAAAACAATATCTATGCACAGATCGGGCTCATCATGCTCGTCGGGCTCTTAGGTAAGAATGCCGTACTGATCGTAGAATTTGCCGTCCATAAGCGAGGGGAAGGATTATCGATATTCGAGGCGGCCATCGAAGGTGCCAAGGTACGTTTCCGTCCGATCCTTATGACCTCGTTCGCCTTCATCGCCGGTTTGATCCCATTAATCATTGCAACAGGCGCAGGAGCTATTGGTAACAGGACGATTGGTGGCGCTGCACTGGGCGGTATGCTTTTCGGAACTGTATTCGGGGTAGTTATCGTGCCGGGCTTGTACTACATATTCGGTACACTGGCAGATGGCAGGAAACTGATCAAGTTTGAAGACGAAAGCTCTTTATCAGATTCCATTGCGCACCAGATAGATGATTTCAATACACCTAATGAAGAAACACATGAAACCAAATAGTATGGTTAAGAAGATAATATACAGAGGCGTGGTCGTAGCGGTAGCTGCGATAAGCTTTACAGCATGTAAACTCCCGGGCGTAGTGCAGCGGGAGGAGAACAAAAACGTACCGGCTGCCTATGCAAACGGCATGGCACAGGATACAACGAATACTGCCCAGATAAAATGGAAGAAGTATTTTACCGACCCTGACCTTGCTGCCCTTATCGATACGGCCCTGCAAAATAACCAGGAGCTGAACATCACCATGCAGGAGATAGCCATTGCCAAGAACGAGATCCGCGCCCGCAAAGGGGAATACCTTCCCTTTGTGGGGTTGGGCGCCGGTGCAGGCGTGGACAAAGTGGGCCGTTATACCAATATCGGTGCACTGGAGGCCACAACCGACATCACACCCGGTAAAGAAATGCCGGAGCCATTGCAGGACTACAGGTTTGGTGCAACGGCTTCATGGGAGATAGACATCTGGAACAAGCTGCATAACGCTAAAAAAGCAGCGGTGAACAGGTACCTTTCTACTGTAGAGGGAAAAAACTTTATGGTAACCAACCTCATCGGGGAGATCGCTTCTACCTATTATGAGCTATTGGCCCTGGATACCCAGCTGGCTATTGTAAAGCAGAATATCGAGATACAAACGAATGCATTGCAGATCGTAAGATTGCAAAAAGAGTCGGCCCGCGTTACCGAACTTGCCGTGCGCAGGTTCCAGGCACAGGTGCTTAATACGCAAAGCCTGCAGTACGAGATCCAGCAAAAGATCGTTGAGACCGAAAACAGGCTTAACTTCCTTGCAGGGCGTTACCCGCAGCCGGTAAAGCGCAGTACGCAGGCCTTCAATGAGCTTGTGCCACAGGTGATACAAGCTGGTATCCCTTCGCAGATGCTGGCTAACCGTCCTGACATCCGCCAGGCAGAGCTTGACCTTATGGCAGCCAAACTGGATGTAAAAGTAGCAAGGGCACGCTTCTACCCGCAGCTGGGCATTTCGGCAGGCATAGGTTACCAGGCGTTCAACCCTTCCTACCTTGTTAAGCCACAGTCATTGCTGTACACCCTTGCGGGCGACCTTACAGCTCCGCTTATCAACAGGAATGCGATAAAAGCTGCTTATTACAGCGCTAACTCTAAACAGGTACAGGCCGTTATCAATTACGAGCGTACGATACTTGAAGCGTACATCCAGGTTGCCAACCAGGTATCGAGGATAAGCAACCTGCAAAAAAGCTATGACCTGAAAGCACAGGAAGTGGATGCCTTGAACCAGTCGGTAATCATTTCTAATGACCTATTCCAATCGGCACGTGCCGACTATATGGAAGTCTTACTCACCCAGCGCGATGCGCTTGAGTCAAAATTTGACCTTATTGAAACAAGGTTGCAGCAAATGAATGCCACCGTTACCATTTACCGTTCTTTGGGCGGCGGATGGAATTAGGGTGCTTTGTTTATTAATTGGTTTGGTTTGAGTGAAAGTCCCGGGGTGAAAGCCGGGGCTTTTTGTATTTAGCAAGAACTCAGAACCGCAGTACTGATACATAATTGCTGTTATTTCCTGAAATTATAAGTTTTCGCGTATTTCGTAGAAATTGCAACATAATTTTATTGATTTGTTAGAATACTTCTTTACTTTTGCCTGTATTAAAACAAAAGTACATGAAACCTGATCTTTTCCAGGCACCTGACTACTACCTGTTGGACGAGTTGCTGACAGATGAGCATAAAATGGTGCGCGATGCTGCCCGCGAGTGGGTTAAGCGCGAAGTTTCCCCGATAATAGAGGACTATGCCCAAAAGGCAGAATTTCCAACACAGATCATAAAAGGCCTTGCCGATATCGGCGCGTTTGGGCCTTACATCCCTGAAGAATATGGCGGCGCAGGCCTTGACCAGATCTCATACGGGCTTATCATGCAGGAGATCGAAAGGGGCGACAGCGGCGTACGCTCTACTGCATCGGTACAGTCGTCGCTGGTAATGTATCCTATCTGGAAATACGGCAATGAGGAGCAGCGTATGAAATACCTGCCGAAACTTGCATCAGGCGAATTTATGGGCTGTTTCGGACTCACCGAACCGGACTATGGGTCGAACCCGGGCGGCATGATCAGCAATTTCAGGGACATGGGCGACCACTACCTGCTTAACGGCGCGAAAATGTGGATCTCCAATGCGCCATTTGCCGATATCGCGGTAGTATGGGCGAAAGACGAGGCAGGCCGTATCCATGGGCTTATCGTAGAGCGCGGCATGGAAGGGTTTACCACTCCTGAGACACACAACAAATGGTCGCTAAGGGCATCGGCCACAGGCGAGCTTATATTTGACAATGTAAAGGTTCCGAAAGAGAACCTGCTTCCTAATAAATCGGGTCTTGGCGCACCGCTTGGCTGCCTTGATTCGGCACGCTACGGTATCGCCTGGGGCGCAATAGGCGCAGCAATGGACTGCTACGACACGGCGCTTCGTTACTCGAAAGAGCGTATCCAGTTTGACAAGCCTATCGGGGCGACACAGCTTCAGCAAAAGAAACTTGCCGAAATGATCACCGAGATCACCAAAGCACAGCTGCTTACCTGGAGGCTTGGTGTACTTCGCAACGAAGGCAAAGCGACTACAGCACAAATCTCTATGGCAAAGCGCAACAATGTGGATATGGCACTTACCATAGCCCGCGATGCCCGCCAGATGCTTGGAGGCATGGGAATCACCGGCGAATACTCGATCATGCGCCACATGATGAACCTGGAAAGTGTTGTAACTTATGAAGGTACACACGACATCCACCTCCTTATTACAGGTATGGACGTAACAGGATTTGCGGCTTTTAAATAGGAAACTAAAATTACTTCATAAAAAAACAGGCTATTTTACAGCCTGTTTTTTATTTTACTGCGCCTACTAATCATGCTTTACGATAATCCTTTTGATCATAGAATCGCTGTTGCCTGAAATCTTCACATAATAAATTCCTTCGGGAAGATTAGAAACAGGCATTGTTATTCCTTGAGACACATTGCTGTATGAACTGACTTCCTGTCCAAGGGTATTCATCATTATCACCGAATACGATCCAGGTATAGTGAGAGAAACAGCAAGAACATTATTGGCCGGAACAGGCGAAACAACAATCCTGCCTGTAAGATGTTCTTGGAGGCCTAATGGCGGCTCTACGGTTACGGTATGGTTCAGGTTATTATATCCCGTGGTTGGTTCCCACATATTTTCGTTGGCAAAACGGATAGCATATTCCGGACGGATGCTTAGTGTAGCATCCGGATCTGGCAGAAACAGATACATGTTATAAGTGCCCTCATTTACACCTTCAAAAGTAAGGCTTTCTGTAATCACAAGTTCTTCAGGGCCGAGCCATGTCCTGGGATCACTTGTTAAAGGCGCTTTAAACTCTTGTCCGGTGATTGTATTCCTCAACACTATATAGGCTATCCTTTGATTAAAAGGTGCGGCAAAACCGTTGTTTTGCAGATTTAGCGTAAAGGACAAGTTTTGGTTTAAAGGTACTTCATCAGGGAGGGTTGCGCTAATTAATCTGAAACGATAACCCAGTGCATTCTCAATCTGGGTATAACATTGAGGAATCCAACTATTTAGCACATCTGGGTTATAATCCTTATTAAGACTTGACCAGTGAAAATAAGTTAGTTCATCTATGGCTGTTGTACATTCACTCCTTGGAGGATTTAAACCGCATGTTTCCCCGTTCATTGGCACAGATACTGTTTGCTCATGCATGTAAATACGTTCCTGCTCTATAGTGGAAGAATTATAGGTACCAACATCATCGGAACTTGCCAAAAAACAATCATTATGGAAACCCACACGCATTGCATTAGCTGATTGTGGATCTGAAGCATACATATTCATTTTATAAAATGGTGTCCTCACTTGTACCATTATATTTTCTGGTAAAACATCAAGAAGAGCATCAACTATTTCTCTTCGGTTTGAGTAATTAGTTGCATTTAAAGGAGTATTATTATATCCCCAACCGCCAAACTCCGCCTGAGTAGTGCCCCACCATTCACCGTAGCTTCCTATAAACCCTGCCTGAACGGTTGAAATAACATCAGCATTTTCTGCCAGCACATTACCAAGTTGATTTATATGGGATAAAATTCTGGTTTTAGAAGCGTCCTGCGGCGTATTATTATACACAAACCGGACAATAACTTTAATTCCTGCATTTCTTATAACATTGAAATCAAGCTGCATATTATCAAGATACTCCTGCGATATATTGGAGTTAACAAAGTTTTCCAGATAAAACCCTCTGTAAATAAGAGTAATATTTTCATTTAAACGATATCCTGTAACCGTTGCTTGATTAAGCAGCGTATAATTTCCCGAATGAGTTTCCGTAAATTTATAAAACCCCCTGTCAGGATTCGCAAAGGTTTCATCAGATCCAAGGTAGGGAGTTTGTGCCTTTGCAATTATGCTACAACAGCATAAAAACAAAAAAAGTAAAATAGTTTTCATAAATATATATTTTAGGTGCATTCTAAAGGTAAGGAATATTTAATCCGCCAATTTAACTTAAACATTAAATTAATGACACATTCATACATCACGAGCACATCATTATACTGTCTACTTGCGTAGCTGATAAGCCAAAACTTTTCAACAATAACCTTTTCGTAAATACACCAATTTAAAAATCTGCTGTACGGCTCAATAATTCTAAAAATACAGAGTTATATTTATAATTTCCGAGTATAGTCAGGCACTATATTTGTATTGGTAAAAACAATTGAAATAAGCTTTTTAATGATGATAGCTTTCCTAATTTTGTAAAAACTGATGCTATGAATACTTTTACAATCAACAACAGCATACTGCCCCAAAAGGAACTGTTGTTACAGCACTCCTTATATGGTAAGGTAAAAACTATTGATGACCTCAGGCATTTCCTGGAAGGGCATGTATATGCAGTGTGGGATTTTATGTCGCTGCTTAAAGCGCTGCAATCCAAACTTACATGTACCACTACCCCATGGCTGCCTGTTGGCAATCCCGAAATGCGTTATCTTATCAATGAGATCGTCCTTGCGGAAGAGACCGATATCAACGCCGAAGGGCAAAGGCAAAGCCATTATGAAATGTACCTCAATGCAATGAAAGCCTGCGGAGCAGACACATCGGCTATTGAAGCATTCCTGGAAGATGTGGTGGAAACCCAGAATATATTTGTGTCCATCAAAAAGAGTGGGCTGCATGAACACATAAAAGGGTTCCTTGATTTCACGTTCCGGGTTATCGACAAAGGCCATCCGCACGAAATTGCTGCGGCGTTTACTTTTGGCCGCGAAGACCTCATACCGTCAATGTTTACCGAGATACTGAAAAACTTCAGGGACAATTTCCCGGAGGCAAACCTTGATAAGCTCATTTATTATTTTGAGCGCCACATAGAATTGGATGCCGATGAGCACGGGCCAATGGCAATGCAGATGGTTACCGAACTCTGCGGCACCGACACCCGTAAATGGAAAGAGGTGCAAGAAGTATCGGTAATGGCTCTCGAAAAGAGGATTGCCCTGTGGGATGCCATTGAGGAGAATATACTCCAGCATGACCTTGCATCGATATAATACTTTCCCCGCCCATCAAGGCGGGGATTTTTTTATGCCTTCCCGTCGCGGTTAACATTATTTTAACTACATTCGGCGCAATTATCCATACTACCAACTATTATATGAAATTAAACTTTACTATCAAAGCCGGCTTGCTTGGCCTGGTTTTATTTTCTGTTGGCGCCAATGCGCAGGACCATCCTTCGAAAAGATTTGGGAGGCCTGTTGAATTTGCAAAATGCGGTGTTACCGAATATGAAGCCCTTTTGCAGAAAAAAAGTCCGCAGAGGGCAAACAAACAGCAGTTTGAACAATGGCTTGCGCCAAAAGTTGCGGAAGCCCGTGCACGCCGCCTCCAAAAAAGCGGGCAGAATACCAACACCGTTGTTAACATCCCGGTGGTGGTACACGTAATACACAATGGCGACGCCGTTGGTAGCAACGAAAATATAGCCGAAGGGCAGATCCTTTCGCAAATCACAGTACTTAACCAGGATTTCAGGAAACTGCTGAACACGCCTGGCCACAATGACAACCCTGTGGGAGCCGACCTCGAGATTGAATTCTGTATGGCGCAGCGCGACCCTGCCGGGCTTAATACGTCGGGCATTATCCGCTATGACCTTGGTTCTGAAAATGGCTGGGACATGGAGGATGTCGAAGTCCTTAAAACCCAGACGCAGTGGGATCCTACAAAATACCTGAACATTTGGGTAGTGAATGAAATATATGTTGGAGGCTTCCTTCAATTGGCAGGATATGCACAATTCCCTACCGATTCAGGAGTTGATGGGCTTGATGGAGGAACGCCTGTAACTGCCAATACCGATGGTGTGGTGATCGCTGCCAATTGCTTTGGTTCAGCAGACGTTTATCCCGGCGGAAACTATTATCCGAATAAAGACAAAGGAAGGACTGCATCTCACGAGATCGGGCACTTTTTTGGCCTGAGGCATATTTGGGGAGACGAGACCGATTGTATGGGCAATGACTTTTGCGATGATACCCCTGCAGCCGCAGATGCTAATGAGGGATGCCCTGATGCAGACTGGGATTCGTGCCCTAACGATGCGGGCCACGATATGGTGCAGAATTATATGGATTACACCGATGATGCCTGCCTGAACATTTTTACACTAAACCAAAAAGACCGGGTTGTGGCTGTACTTGCCAACTCACCAAGGAGGGCCTCACTTACAACTTCTGACGGATGTGTACCGGGCGAGACCTTCAATAACGACGGCTCCTTGAATATACAAGGTGTAAACCCCGGATGCGGATCTACATTCGCACCAAAGGTTGTGCTTAAAAACACCGGTAATACAACACTGACTGCCGCAGTAATCAATTACTACATCGACGCGCAGTCGCCTGCTACATACAACTGGACAGGAAGCCTTGCCAGCAATCAGCAAGCTACCATCCAGCTTCCGGAATTTACGGTTGCATCGGGCGACCATACCTTTAACGTAGCTATTAACAATGTAAATGGCATGGCCGACCAGGCGCCTGCAAACGACCACAAGTCGCAGGCCTTCACGATCGTTGGTGCATATAACACCGCAGCCGTTATTGTAACTATTATGACAGATGATTTTGGCGAAGAGACTTTGTGGGCGATAGTAGACGGCAATGAAAACCCGATTGCGGCGAATATAGATTTCAATACAGGCGAGTTTAACACCTATGGATCTAATGAGCTTCACACTATAACAGTACCTATCCCTGCCGACGGGTGCTATTCATTTGGGGTATTTGACCTTATGGCCGACGGAATGTGCTGCGAAAATGGAGAAGGCTATTACAGGCTTGAAACTACAAATGGCACGGTGATTACCGAAGGTGGCCAGTTTGGCCAGCAGGTTACTGTAGATTTCAGGATAGACTCTAACCTTGGCATTGGAGATAAAGCGGAAGGCCTTAACCTGATCAGCCTCTATCCTAACCCTGCCAACAGCCAGCTGACGATAGCTTTACCACAGGCAAATGCTTTACCTGACGGCTACACTATATACAATAGCCTCGGACAGGTTATGGGCAATGGCAAATTTGCTTCGGCGGCTCAACAGGTAAACGTTTCGGGCTTTGCCAACGGTGTCTACTTTATCAAAATAGCTTCCGGCGAAAACTCAAAAACACTACAATTTATTAAATATTAAAGGTTAGTAGCCTTTCTTACAAAGAACCCCGGCAAATGTCGGGGTTCTTTATTTTACCGCAATTATCGCCCGTTTCACCTCAAAATTTCGTGTTACATTTTTTTTCTCATTAGTTTTGATGCAACATTTGCCGTTATGACGAAAAAAACGCAATCATACCTGCTCCATATATTGGGAGGCGTACTGTTCCTCAGCATCCCTATACTTTTATCGCCGGACCGCGAATCGCCCAGCCTGTTCCATATAGCGCCTTTCCAGCGTAATTTTGCAATCCATATTCTTTTATTGGCTTTCTTCTATACCAATTATTTTTACTTCATCCCCAGGCTTTATTTTTCGCATAAACGCCTGCTTTTCTTTTTAGCAATAATAGCCTGCTATTTTATCATAGCTTTATTGCCCGGCCTTATGTTGGGGTCGGGAGCTATGCCGGGACACGTCCAATGCCTTCATCACGGGCGGGCCACACTGGGTAACGGCCCCACTTTTGTCCCTTTTTTCCGGGGTGGCTCTGTATTTCAGTTCCTGTTGGTGTTTTTCCTTTCTTTCCTGATGCGCCTGAACCAAAGGCTGGACACCATGCAAAGTGAAAAATTAAAAACAGAAGTATCCTACCTGAAAGCGCAGATAAACCCGCATTTTCTCTTCAATACACTAAACAGCCTGTATGCGCTGGCGCTGGAAAAATCGGACGCCGCACCAGAGGCTATATTGAAACTCTCTGCAATGATGCGGTATGTGGTAACCGAAAGCAGCCATGACAGTGTGCCTCTTGAAAATGAAATAGGCTATGTAAAAAATTACATCAGCCTGCAACAGCTGCGCATGGACGGAGGAACGCCTTTCTCTTTTATAATAACAGGCGATCCTGTCGGAAAAAGAATATCACCAATGCTTCTTATTCCTTTTATCGAAAATGCTTTTAAGTATGGACTGAATTCCGAAGAGGACTCTTTCATTGCCATAGCTATTGATATCACAGACAGTGAGCTGATACTTAGCGTTAAGAACAACAAGGTAGCCATCGCTATACCCGCTGAAGAAAAAAGCGAGCATGGGATAGAAAACACAAAACAACGGCTGGAATACCTTTACCCGCAAAAGCATAACTTGGCTATCTTTGATACCATATCTTCATTTGAGGTTAAATTAACACTGAACCTGGCATGATAAAAGCCATAGCCATAGATGATGAGCCCCTTGCACTTAAGGTGATCGACCATTTTTGCAGGCAGTCGGCAACTGTTATTGAACTGGAAAAAACCTTTACGAATACCGGAGAGGCTTTAAAGCACCTGAAAAAGTTTCCGGTCGACCTGTTATTCCTGGATATCCAGATGCCGGGAAAGAACGGGCTGGAATTTTACAGGCAGCTGGACAGTGATGTCATGGTAATATTTACAACAGCCTATAGCGAGTATGCCGTAGAAGGTTTCAATGTAAATGCTGTAGACTACCTGCTGAAGCCTTTTTCGTTAGAGCGTTTTATGACGGCCATAGACAAAGCAGCAAAGGAACAGAAAGCAAGACAGCAAACAAAAGAGCACAATCACCTGCTGATACGCGCCGATTACAAACTGCACCGCATAGAATTTGACGACATATTACTGGTGGAAGGCCTTGATGATTATATCCGAATACACCTGAAAGATAAAAGCCCGATCACCACAAGGCTATCAATGAAAAGTATTCTTGAGAAACTCCCCGCTTCAGAATTTTTAAGGGTGCACAGGTCATACATCGTTCCACTGAGAAAAGTTAAAACAATTTATAATAAAACCATACAGATAGATGATTTCGTAATTCCTATAGGAGATACCTATAAAGACGAGATAAATAAGCACATTTAACACATGCATTAACGTTTACCGCTTTAAATAGCGTTTTTACCTACATTTTTTGCATTTAACCTTACTTATATTTTAATTTGCATATTGATAATTAGCGAGGAAATTTAACGTTTTTTATTTGAAATACCACTGATTTTAAATACCTTGCGAGACTTTTTTTAAATTAATATTATTACTATTTACCCCAAACAATGAAAAAAACTATATATAGTAAAATTGCTTTACTAGCGGCCCTCTTAACTTTGGGTCTTACTGCGAATGCACAGCAAAAGGCAAAAGCTTTCGGAAGGCCCGTAAAGACAGCCCCAAGCGAAAGCGGCCACATACGCTGTGTATCTACCGAATACGAAGAATATCTTCAGGAAAAGATGCCTGAAAGAGAAACAAAAGAGCAGTTCGAACAATGGATTGCAGGAAAAATAGCCGAGGGAAAAGCACGCAGGCAGGCTTCTCCCAGTAATGAGGCTATCGTAATTACTATACCGGTTGTTGTACACGTAATACACGATGGCGATGCGGTAGGCTCGGGCGAAAATATTAAAGAAGGCCAGATACTTTCCCAGATCACAGTGCTTAACCAGGATTACAGACGTATGGCCGGTACACCGGGATTTAATAGCGATGCGGTAGGGGCTGACATTGAAATTGAATTTTGCCTTGCCAAAACAGCACCGGATGGCACCCTTACCAACGGCATCGACAGGGTAAACCTCGGTCAGACTGAATGGGGCAACTCTGATATTGAAAGCATTATGAAACCGGAAACATCATGGGACCCAACAAAATACTTTAATATATGGGTATGCCGTTTTGGCGGCGACCTTGCTGATGTATTAGGTTACGCACAGTTTCCACAATCCTCAGGTCTTCAAGGACTTAGCGCTCCTTATACTGCTAGTAGGGACGGTGTAGTAATCGGATATCAAAATTTCGGCTCAAGGACAATTTATCCTTCTGGTACTTATCAAACCCCTTATGATAAAGGCCGTACTGCCACACACGAAATAGGCCACGCTCTTGGGTTAATCCATATTTGGGGCGATTATATTGGCTGTAGCAACCAGGCCCAAAATGGCGATTACTGCGCCGATACACCTGTTTCTGAGGATGCGAATGATACCTGCCCGGAAGGCTTTGATTCTTGCCCTTCCCTGCCGGGAGAAGATATGACCAATAATTATATGGATTATACTAGGGATAATTGTATGAATATTTTCACGGCAGATCAAAAAACAAGGATGAGAACTGTAATGCAAAACTCACCAAGAAGGGCTTCGCTTACAACTTCTACAGTATGCCAGCCGCCAACTGCCGGAGTTGAAGATTTCGAATTGCTTAATGGTATAAACCTGTACCCGAACCCGGCACAGGATATCCTGAACATTGCAGTGGAAAATGGCGAACTGCCTGACAGCTTCACCATCTATAACAACCTTGGCCAAACTATTGCCACAGTAAAAGTAAGCAGCAACGCTAACCTTACTATCAACACTTCATCATATAGTAACGGTATTTACTTTATCAAAGTAGACAAAGGCAGCCAGTCTAAAAAACTGAAATTCGTTAAGAACTAATATAACGGTTTAATAAACAGAAAAGCGGGACGTTTTAATGTCCCGCTTTTTTTATTGCATAAATTTAGGTTTTTATTTATTCCTCCGGTGCCAATTCAAGTTCCAACCCTTCCAGTTCTTGCGTTATCGGGATCTGGCAGCCAAGGCGGCTGTTGGGCTTTACGTTGTATGCTTCAGACAGCATGGCTTTCTCATCGGGACCCATTTCGGGAAGCGCAACATCATTCAGGATGTAACACTGGCAGGAAGCGCACATAGCCATCCCACCGCATATACCGATAGTACCTTCGGGAGCCAGTTCGTAGGCGCGGCAAAGTTCCATAATGTTCATGGCCATGTCGGTAGGCGCCTGCACTTCGTGTACAATGCCTTCGCGGTCGGTTATTTTTAGGGTTACTTCCATTTTTTTTGTTTCAGGTTTAAAGTTTAAGGTTTAAAGTTTAAGGTTTAAAGTTTAAGGTTTAAAGTTGCTTACTCATACTCCCAAGCCTTTCGGCAAGAGTGGAACCTGAAACCTTAAACTTTAAACAAATAAACTATTCTATCGCTTTTACCACCTGCTTCTCGGCTTCCTTGCGGGTGCCGTCAAAGCCATCGACACCACTTACGGTAGTGTACTTAAGGACGTATTTCTTGCCGGGGTTCAACTTGTTATAAACGCTTTGGCACATCAGCGTTGCCTCATGAAAGCCGCACAATATCAGCTTCAGTTTGCCGGGGTAGGTATTAACATCGCCTATCGCATAAATGCCTTCTATATTTGTCTGGTAGTCCAGCGCGTTGTTTACCTTAATAGCGTTCTTTTCTATTTCAAGGCCCCAGTTGGCAAGCGCACCCAGTTTTGGCGTAAGCCCGAATAGCGGAATGAAATAATCGGTTTGTATTTTCCTGTTTGAGCCTTCAATGTCGATATCCAGTGCCTCAACCTTTTCCGATCCGTGTATGCCGGTTACTTCGGCAGGTGTTATCAGGTGTATCTTTCCTGCCTGTTTCAGTTCCTGAACTTTCTCAACCGAATCGAGCGCACCCCTGAATTCATTGCGCCTGTGGATAAGCGTAACCTCTGATGCTACATCGGCGAGGAAAACGCTCCAGTCCAGGGCAGAGTCGCCACCACCCGCAATAACGATACGCTTATCGCGGAAAAGCTCGGGGTCTTTTACAAAGTACTCCACGCCTTTATCTTCGTAGAAAGCTATGTCTTCAATCAGCGGCTTGCGAGGTTCAAAACTCCCCAGTCCACCTGCTATGGCTACGGCTTTGGCATGGTGCTGCGTGCCTTTATTAGTCGTCACTATAAAAGTGCCGTCTTCGAGTTTCTGTACCGTTTCGGCCTTTTCATTCAGCGTAAAGCCCGGCTGGAACTGCTTTATCTGCTCCATCAGGTTATCTACCAGGTCGCCTGCCATTACCGAGGGGAATCCGGGTATATCGAAAATCGGTTTTTTTGGGTAAAGCTCTGTAAGCTGTCCGCCCGGTTGCGGAAGGCCGTCTATAATATGGCATTTCAGCTTGAGCAAGCCTGCTTCAAATACGGCAAAAAGCCCGGTAGGGCCCGCACCGATTATTAAAATGTCTGTTGTAATCATTATATGTACTATCAAAAGCGGTTTGAGGCAAAGTTCCCTAAAACCACTTTCTTAAAATATGATGGTTATCAGCTTTTGCTGGAATATTTTAGGCAACGTTTACTACCGTCTCGATCTGTGGCGCATACTTCTTAATAGTAGTCTCCACGCCTGCCTTGAGTGTCATCTGGTTCACGCTGCATCCCACACAGGCACCTTCAAGGCGCACCTGCACGTGCTTGTCGTCCTCAATGCTGATAAGCGAAATATTCCCACCGTCAGACTCAAGGAACGGGCGGATCTCATCGAGGGCCCTCTCTACACTGCTTTTAATCTCTTCTGTTGTCATTTTATTTCTTTTTTACTGCTGAACAGCCAGCCATCGTCGTTATTTTAATTGCTTCAGTTGCCGGAAGGTTATCATTCCTGTTTACCGTTTCCTGTACCACCTCGCGTGCCAGCGCTTCAAATGCTGCTTCGAGCGGGGTAGCAGTCTGCAATGCCGCAGGCCGCCCGTAGTCTCCGGCCTCACGGATGCTTTGCACTAATGGAATTTCTCCCAGGAAAGGCACCTCAAGGTCCTCCGCAAGATTTCTTGCGCCTTCTTTACCAAAGATATAGTATTTATTATCAGGAAGCTCGTCTGGTGTAAAATAGGCCATATTTTCTATGATGCCCAGTACCGGAACGTTGATACTTTCCTGACGGAACATTGCCACACCTTTTTTGGCATCGGCCAAAGCTACAGCCTGCGGCGTGCTCACTACAACCGCGCCTGTTACCGGCAGCGACTGCATTATAGAAAGGTGGATATCTCCCGTTCCCGGCGGAAGGTCGATAAGCATAAAGTCAAGTTCACCCCAGTCGGCATCAAATATCATCTGGTTCAGCGCCTTGCTGGCCATTGGCCCGCGCCATATCACTGCCTGCTCAGGGCTTGTAAAAAACCCTATCGATAATATCTGCACACCATAGTTTTCGATAGGCTTCATTTTCGATTTACCGTCAACCTGTACCGATATAGGGCGCTCGCGCTCCACATCGAACATTATTGGCATCGATGGCCCATAGATATCGGCATCCAGTACACCTACTTTAAAGCCCATCTTCGCTAAAGTTACGGCAAGGTTGGCCGTAATGGTAGATTTCCCTACGCCTCCTTTACCCGATGATACTGCAATAACATTGCTGATACCCGGTATGCCTTTCCCTTTGATCTCGGGTTTTTCAGGAGCTTCAACCTTCACATTTACCTTTACTTTCGCATCGGCGTATATTTTTTCCTGTATGGTCTTGATGATGTCGGCTTCAGCACGCTTGCGAATGTGCATTGCCGGGTTGTGCATTACCAGCTCTACCACCACTTCATCGCCAAATGTAAGTACGTTTCTCACGGCTCCGCTTTCTACCATATTCTGGCCTTCTCCGGCAAGTGTTATGGTTTCCAGGGCCTTCAGTATTTCTTTTCTGTCTAGTTTCATAATGTATCTAACAGCCTCTTATTAAGACTGAATTCAAACAACAAAGATAGTGTGAAAAATTTATTCGGGAAAGGTTTTTTTGTTGGAAGTCGGAGGTCCGAAGTCGGATGTAGTGGGTCGGCAAGTCGGTAGTCAGATGTTGGAGGTCGGATGTACAGTACAAGCCGAGGTTGTAAGTTCGATTACTGAATTCGATTACTGAAAATGAAAAATTGGAGCCTATGCTATTTACGTTTGGGACATCAAGCATCGGACTTCTCACCTCAGACTTCGGACTTTCTTCCTAAAACCCCAGTTCCTTTACCGGATCCCAGAAGAGTTTATCGAATTTTACAACCTTGTTTTCTTTTACTTTAACGCCTTCATTTTCGAGCAGTTGCTGCATGAGGTTAGTTCCTTCAAAATGGTGCTTGCCCGATAGCAGCCCTACGCGGTTTACCACACGGTGTGCCGGAATATCGTCGCGGCCACCACAGGCATTCATCGCCCACCCTACCATCCGTGCGGAACGTGACGCGCCAAGATATTTTGCAATAGCGCCATAGGATGTAACCCTGCCATGAGGCACCTGCCTTACCACTTCATATACTCGTTCGAAAAAGTTATCGTTATCCGCCATAACAGTTTGGTTATTGGCTGCGCAGTATCTTGATAAGCGTAAGTATCGCGACCATGCCCGTTACCCCGCCCAGGAAATAGTTGACGTTCTTCATGAAAAAATCGGCTTTATGCTCCAATTTTTTAAAGAACACAATGTAGAGGTAAAATATAGAGAATGAACCGATGACTACCCCTATTACGAATAGGAACACGAACAGGTTGGTAAAGTAAAAATAGTTATACGACGAAAAGGACACGCTGATGAATACATAATAGGGTATCGGGAAGAAGTTGAGCGCCGATAGCAATGCCCCTAAAAAGAAGTTACTGGTACGGCTTTTCAGCTTCACCAAATCTTTGCCTTTTTTTACTTTTTTCTTTTTTGCAATGAGTAAAAAGTAAAGCGTAAGTATCGAGAATATAACCAGGCCGGTTTCTTCGAGTATATGAATAATATCGGGCCTGCTATAGAGGAACTTGGCAAACGAAACTGCAATATAGGTTTGGAAAAAAACCACGGTGGATGCCCCGAGGGCAAAAATAACCGCACTTTGCCTCCCTTCCTTCAGGCTGATCTTGGCTGCCGTCATGTTGAGGAGCCCTGGAAGGACTACACCTACAGAAGACAGCACAATGCCCAAAAGCAGCGGAAGGATTATCTCCATAAATTATTTTATTTTGAACCGTATATAGGTTATCGCTTTGTCTTTCTCCAGGTATTGCTGCTCATAAAAAGTCTGTATGGCAGTCACTATTTCCGGCGCTCCCTCATTACGGTACACGTGGTGGTTAGCATAAATAACCTCGTGCCCTTCACCATGCAGCAGGCCAAGGGTGTAGCCGTGCATAAATTCGCTGTCGGTCTTAAGGTTTACCACGCCATCCGGTTTCAATATCTTTTTATAGCGCTGAAGGAATTCGGCATTGGTAAGCCTGTGCTTGGTACGCTTGTATTTTATCTGTGGGTCGGGGAAGGTGATCCATATCTCCGAAACCTCGCCATCAGCAAAGAAATTTTGGATAAGCTCTATCTGGGTACGGAGGAAAGCAACGTTATCCAGGCCGTTTTCTACCGCAGTCTTGGCTCCCCTCCAAAAACGGGCGCCTTTTATATCTATTCCGATATAATTGTTTTCGGGATACCTTTCGGCCATGCCAATAGTATATTCGCCTTTGCCACACCCCAGTTCGAGCACAATGGGCTTGTCGTTTTTAAAGAATTCAGCATTCCATTTTCCTTTTAAAGGAAACTCACCTGAAACCGCGTCTTCCCTTGTGGGCTGCAGTACATTTCCAAACGTCTCATTCTCCCTGAACCTCTTTAATTTATTCTTGCTTCCCACTCTTAAACTTAAATTTTTGGTAAAATTAGGGAAATATACGACACTGGGAATAATTTTAGATTGCACTTATTAAATAGTTATTAAAAACACCCTGCTTTGCATTCAAAAAAGAAAATTCTCGTGGCTCCGCTCAACTGGGGACTTGGCCACGCCACACGTTGCATACCCGTAATTGAAGCGCTCGAAAATCAAGGATACGAACCCATTATAGCATCTGATGGCGCTGCACTTGCCCTGCTCAAAAAAGAATTCCCATGGCTTACGTCGCTCGAACTGCCTTCTTACATGAATGACTATTCCCAAAACGGCAGAATGTTCAAACTGAAGCTACTTTTGCAAATGCCTGGTATTTTCAGGGCAGTACGGCGTGAAAATGCTATCATTACGCAACTGGTAAAACAACAGCAACTGGCAGGAATTATATCTGACAACAGGCTTGGGGTATACTCAAAAGAAATTCCATCGGTTTTTATCACCCACCAATTGAATGTGCTTACTGGCAACACAACATGGCTTGCCACCATGATATACCGCAAATATGTAAAAAAGCATAATGAATGCTGGATACCTGACGTTACCAACTCCCCTAACCTTTCCGGCAGGCTTGGCCATGTTGAGGACGAAGAATCGCTTCAGCTTAAATACATCGGCCCGCTGAGCAGGCTGCATAAAAAAGCGCTGGAAAAAAAATATAATTTAATGGTACTCCTTTCGGGTGCCGAACCGCAAAGGGCTTTGCTCGAAAAACTGCTTAGGGAAAAGCTTGCAGGGTATGAGGGACGGGTACTTTTTATACGCGGAGTAGTTGAAGATGAAGAAGTAATGACCGTTTGCGGCAACATCACTTTTTACAATTTCATGAACACCCCTTCGCTGGAACAGGCTTTTAACGAAAGTGAGATGGTACTGTGCCGGTCAGGCTATACTACCATAATGGATCTCGCCAAATTGTGTAAAAAAGCATTCTTCATCCCTACGCCCGGCCAGTATGAACAGGAATACCTGGCAAAAAAACTAAAGCGCTCGGGATTGGTACCGTATGCAAAACAGGATGCCTTCAGGATAGAAGACCTGCAAAAAGCAGACCTTTACAAAGGCCTAAAAAACATGGGGAATGATATTAAATGGAAAGACTTGTTTAGGCTTTTCGAGGGGAAATAATGTAAGGAAAGATGCCTGTTTTTTTTGAATGTCACGCAAAGGAGCAAAGCCGCTAAGACTCATGCCGAAAAGTCTGCGTTTTAAGACGCGAAGGCATTGCAAGCAATATTTATTCCCTTAAAAGTTTTTGATTAAGAAGAAAACAATTGAAGTAAATTACTTCGTTTTCTCTAAAGTAAATGAAAACTCAGAGCCTTCGCCGTGCTTGCTTTCCACATAGATCTTTTCGTCGTGGCCTTCGATAATGTGCTTCACGATTGACAGCCCTAAGCCTGAGCCGCCTTCGGTACGTGCGCCGCTTTTATCAACCCGGTAAAAGCGTTCAAAAAGCCTTGGGATATGTTTTTTCTCGATACCCTCGCCATTATCTTTAACCCGCACAATAATCTTATTGTTTACCAGGTCTTCTATGCTTATTTCGGTAGTACCGTTGTCTTTCCCATATTTTATAGAGTTCACCACCAGGTTGGTTATAACCTGCTGTATCTTTTCCCTGTCGGCATATACCATTATTGGCTTGAGGTACTTCATGTCGAACATAAGCATAATGCTTTTCTTATCGGCCTTCATTTCCAGCAGGTCAAAAACATTCTGAACTACTTCCACAATATTGAATTTGGTATAATTCAGGTTCAGGTCGCCCACCTCAAGCTTGGTAATCATGTCAAGGTCCTGCACGATATAGATGAGCCTTTCCACACCTTTTTCGGCACGTTGCAGGTATTTTTTACGCAGGGTTTTATCGTTCATAGCGCCATCGAGCAGCGTAAGGAGGTAGCCCTGAACAGTAAACAGCGGTGTTTTTAGCTCGTGCGAAACGTTACCCAAAAACTCGCGGCGGTACTCTTCGCGTATTTTAAGGGTTTCGATCTCGATTTTCTTATCCCGCGCAAACTTTTGTACTTCGCGGGTAAGGGTGGCCATGTCTGTAGTAATGGATTTGTTCCGGAAGGTACTCGATTCGAGCAGCGAAACATCGTCGTATATTTTTTTTACCCTGCGGTAAATGAACCGCTCTACACGGTACTGTATTACAAAAAAAGAAAATATAAAAAGGGAAACAACAAATATGGCAATAAAATCCCATCGCAGGATAAGGAAGAAATACATCATAGCAGCCAGGAACCCTGTAGAGAACAGCGTAATGTATAATGCTGACTTAACAGCAAATTTGTATGTCTTCTTAAAACTTATTGCCACTAAACTTCGAGCTTATAGCCCACACCCTTTATGGTTTTAAATAAATCCTCTCCTATTTTTTCGCGAAGCTTGCGAATGTGAACGTCTATTGTCCTGCCACCTACAACCACTTCATTACCCCACACTTTGTCCAATATCTCTTCCCTTTTAAACACCTTGCCCGGTTTTGAGGCCAGCAGGTAAAAAAGTTCAAATTCTTTTCGGGGGAGCACAATTTCGCGGTCTTCCATAACGATCTTGTATTCTTCGCGGTTAATTTCTATCGACCCCACACGCAGCACATCGTCCTTGCTTTCATCATCCTTCAGCCTCCTTAGCAGCGCTTTCACTTTGCTTACCAGCAATTTCGGCTTTATAGGCTTGGCGATATAATCATCTGCCCCGGCATCAAAACCTGCCACCTGCGAATAATCCTCGCTGCGGGCAGTAAGGAACGTAATAATGACATTGCTGAGTTCCGGCATCCTCCTTATATTCTCTACTGCTTCCATGCCGTCCATTTCGGGCATCATAACGTCGATTATTATAAGGTGCGGCAGTTCTTTTTTTGCTTTAGCAATCGCCTCACGGCCATTTGCTGCTGTTACCACCTGGTAGCCTTCCTGAGAAAGGTTATATCCTACAATTTCCAGGATATCCTGCTCATCGTCAACTAATAAGATCTTAATGTCTTTTTTCTTCATAGTAACACGTATGTGTTTGTTTTTCGGTGGTAAAGGTAAAGATAATACAAAACGTTTAAACGCCTTAACCGTAATTTAATGTCTTAACAATTTAATAATAAAAAGCAATTATAAAGCTAACAATTCAGTAACACTTGATTTAGATACTAGGGGCAACTTTGCACCAAAATTTTAACAACAACACGACACAACATGAAATTAAAATTTCTTGTAATTACACTGCTTACATTCTTTGCCGGATTAGCTCAGAATGCAACTATTAAAGGGACTGTTACAGACAAAGACATGAATAATGAAACTTTGCCCTTTGCAACAGTATTCGTAAAAGGTACAAACATCTCCGCTA
Source organism: Flavobacterium arundinis (assembly GCF_038289855.1). Lineage (NCBI taxonomy): Bacteria > Pseudomonadati > Bacteroidota > Flavobacteriia > Flavobacteriales > Flavobacteriaceae > Flavobacterium > Flavobacterium arundinis. Next base: position 60,736 of record NZ_JBBYHR010000009.1, on the reverse strand, counting down.
CTACAGATGAAAGCGGAAACTATTCACTATCGGTACCGGCAGGAACACACACTATTGTTTTTGGGTTTTTAGGCTATCAGGATGCAATAGTAGAAGTAACTGTAGCTGCGGGCGAAACAAAAACTGTAGACCAGCAACTGCACTCCGACAGTGTACAGCTGAACGATGTGGTTATCGAAAAAACATTTAACCGCGAAAAAGAAACAGCTTTGCTGCTTGAGCAGAAAACAGCTGTTGAGATAAAGCAAAGTATCGGCGCGCAGGAACTATCCCGCAAAGGCATTGGAGATGTTGAAGAAGGGCTTACAAAAATAACCGGTATTACAAAAGTGGGCTCACGCGGCCTGTTTGTACGCGGATTGGAAGACCGCTACAACAACCTGTTAGTGAATGGCCTGGCAGTACCTTCAAACAGTCCTTTCCAGAAAATCATTCCACTTGATCTTTTCCCGACTGACATTGTAGGTGTTGTAGATGTATATAAAACATTTAATCCGTCTATTTACGGTGATTTTGCAGGCGGTACTTTTAACATCGCAACATCAAAAGGCACTAATGCAATTACAAAGCTAAGTATTGGCATTGGCTATACTACCGATAATAACTTATCTGATTTCAAAATCTCCCAGGATGCTAACTCTTCAAAAGGCTTTTTTGGCCTTACCGGAAAAGACAGGGCATTACCCGGTATTTTTGGCGAAATTCCATCGAACAGGACACTGACAAGCAGCGAATCGCAAAAAAGCTTCAAAAGCGGTTTTAATGTTGACTCCAACAAAAGCCCGCTTAACTCAAGTATAGGTTTCCTTCACTCAGAACGATTTGACCTGAAGGATGATTCTAAACTAACTTACCTGCTGTCGTTGAACTTTGACAACAGCTATACAGTTTATCAGGGTGTAAACCGTACCCTCCAGGGCGGAGACAATACCGAAATTATCTACTATAATAATTTTGTCACCACTGATTACCGCTATAAAACCAATACATCGGCATTGGTGGGCACCAATTACAAAAACAACCGCCTTGACCTGTCGTTTACAGCATTTTATTTAAGGAATACCGAAAATTTGATCCGCGACCAGTTTGGTGTATACGAAAACCAGAAAAACAACCCCAACGCACTTATCCGCACCAACCAGCTTGACCAGTCGGATTATCTTACCGCACAAGTTAACGGAAAGTATTTCCTGACTGAAGACCAAAACCAGTTTGTACGCAGTGGTGTCTCTTTTTCCAAAACATCGTACCAACAGCCTGACCGGAAATTTTTCCTCGGAACAAAGCAATCAAACAATGAGATCCTTACTTCTTATGGAGGAAACAATTTCCTTCGCCAGTATTTTGATGTAAGCAACAATTTTTATTTCTCAGGCATGGCCGAATATGGGCTTAAATTTGGCTCGGAAGACATTAAACAACACCAGCTGACATTAGGCTATAACGGAAATATGTCTGAAAACGAAACATCATACCGTTTTTTAAGCACCTTTAAAGCTGAGGGATCACCGTCAAATTTCACAACTAATATTGACGATATTGACACACAAATAAACAGTGACCTTGCATCCGGAAATTTCAACTTCAGGGAAAGCTCGAATGCACAGTACAAGTCGACACTTTCTGAAGGTATAAATGGCGGGTATGGCAGCTTACTGCTTCACTTTGGTGAAAAATGGGAAATTAACGGAGGTTTGCGTGTAGAGCAGGCTCAAAGAGAAATAAAATTCCGTGAGAATGGCTCTTTTAACCAACCTTTTGAAGTCAAAAAATTCGACAAGACATATATACTTCCTTCACTTAGCGTTAAATATGGCCTGAATGAAATTTCAAACCTGCGCTTTGCAGCAGGCAAGACTTATACAAGGCCCGTTCTTGTTGAAATGCTCGCTATAACCTACATCAACGCTGATGGTACTTCACTGAGTGGTAATCCTTATCTTGAAAACAGCGACAACCTGAATGCAGACCTGAAATATGAGGTATTTCCTACCAGTACGGAGATGTTCTCTATAGGGGTGTTTGGTAAAAAGATAAAAAACGTGATCGACAGGACTTTCCAGGCAAATGCCGGCGGCTTTATAACGACATTCCTAAACACCGGGGATGCTACACTATACGGCGCAGAGATCGACTTTATACTTGACCTTGCACGTATTAATCAAAACCTGGCTGACTTTTCGTGGGGCTTCAATACCTCGCTAATGGATACCAACCTGAAGGTGAATGATTTTGTAACTAACAGTAACGGTACCCGCACGGCAACGGTAGAAACACATCGCGAACGCCAGATGCAGGGAGCCTCTAAATGGCTTATAAACTCTGACCTGAAATACCAGTTTAAATTCAGTGAGACATGGAGCAATACGGTTTCGTTTGTATACTCTGTATTTGGTAAAAGGATATACAGCGTGGGAAGTATACCGTATGACCATATTTATGAATTGCCGGTAAGCAGGCTTGACTTTGTTTGGAGCAGCAAACTGTCCGATCATTTTGACGTGAAATTCTCTGCACACAACATACTTAACCCTAAAGTTCGATTTGAAGTAGGAGACGAAAACCGTGCTGAGTTCACCGAATCATCAAGGATAATAAGCGATTACAAACGCGGCGTAGGATTCTCCCTCGGACTAAACTATACCTTCTAAACCTCTTGGACAACAATTTAAAGCCGCTTCTACAGAGCGGCTTTCTTATGTCTGGAAAAATTTACATTGGTAATGTTACCGTAACCTAAAAGCAAGCATTACTTAATCATCATATAACAATTATCTAACGCCCGGCACGGTGCATAAAGCTAATTTTGGAGCATCAAAAAAATAATTTTTAAAAACTACAAAACTCATTAAAAACAACAACTCATGAAAAAATTTCTTTTAGGACTTGCAGTTATCAGTTCTCTTTTTACAGGGTGCAGCAGCGATGACAGCAACCCGGTTCAACAACCTGTAGAAGGCAACATTACAGGAATAATTGCAAATGACACGATATTTGCATACGGAAACTATACTCTTGAAGGTATCGTAAAGATCAATTCTGGCGTAACAGTAACTTTCGATAAAGGTTCAACTATCACATGTGACAAAGAAACAGGCGACAACGCCCTTGTTGTACTTAAAGGCGGCAAGCTTATTATCAACGGTACAGCTTCTGAACCGGTTGTATTTACAGAAGCTTCTTCGGTTCCGGGTTCATGGGGTGGTATCATCATGTATGGAGATGCTCCTATTAAAGCAGCAGGTGGTGTTACTACTGCTACGTCAGAAGACGGAAACAACCAGTCTTATGGTGGTACAAATGCACAACACAATGGTGGCGCGCTTCATTATGTTCGTGTAGAATATGCCGGCGCAAAACTTGCCGATGGTTCAAAAGAGAACAACGCATTCACATTCTATTCTGTAGGTTCAGAAACAACACTTGACCACCTTGTAGCCTACAAAGGCGCTGATGACGGATTCGAATTCTTCGGAGGTACTGTAAGCGCTACAAACCTTATCTCTTACGGAAATTATGACGATGCTTTTGACTGGCAGGATGGATGGCAAGGCCAAAACAACTCGAACTGGTATGCTTACCAGACAGTTAAAGGAAACTATGGTATGGAGATAGAATCATCAAGCAATAACAATGCTTTCTTCCCTAAAGTTATAAACGTGACGCTTATAAGGGCAGCAGGCACAACTCCTGAGATTCCTGGCGCTATTGAAAGCGATGCTTTCCTATTCAAAAAAGAAGGAAACGGTGACTTCAACAATGTAGTGATCAGGGGCTATGGCGATTATACCGAAGGTGGTGTAACTTACCCTGGTGCAGCTGTAAGGATATTTGATGCTACAACCAACACTAACCAGGTGAACGGTTCTAAAATCAAACTTACCAACCTTAACATCTCTGGCACAAGCAGCAACATCCTTGGCGCAACTCCTGCAATAGTAGTAGGATTCCCTGCAGGTAACTTTACTACAAGCACAACTGCAACAGGAGCGAACATAGATAACGGAAACTGGACTACTGTAGGAAGCACAAACCTTCTGCAATAAGCAAAGCGAATAAATTTAAGTTAGTATACTGCACACGCTGGCAGGATTATACCCCTCTTTGAGGGGTATTTTTTTGTATTAAAACAACACCTCTCATCTAATCATTTTAAGCCAATATAAAGTAAAATTCGTACCTAACTTTTTTGGTATAATATTTGAAATAAATTTATATATTTACAAAATCAATCACCACTATGTCAAAAAAATACTTTTATATAACCTTACTGCTGTTCTGTTTGTTTTCGATAGGCGCTAAAGCCCAGGAAAACAAAGGAGTTGCTGCTGCCGGCAAGGAAGCAATAGAGGGATTGAACATCTACCCAAACCCTGCCACCTCAGACAGGATTTACATCACTTCCAAGTCGTCTCAAAGCAAAGATGTGGAAATTTACGATGTGCTTGGTAAGAAAATACTGCAAACCACACTTTCCGGTAAAGAACTGAACATCAACAGCCTTACACCCGGAGTTTACATTATCAAAGTTAAGGAAGGCGATGCTACTGCCACCCGCAAGCTGATTGTTAAGTAATTTAGGCTACTTAACACGAACTTAACTTGCTGATAAAAATGTCTTAATTTTATTACGCAGCTTTCTGATTGAAATAAAATGTTTCTATATTTGTACAGGACAAAATATCAAAAATTAAAAACTAACGACATGAAAAAAATCTACTCTTTATTATCAGTTATAGCACTTACCGCTATCTCTGCTAATGCACAAAACCTTGTGCCAAACGGCACATTTGAGGCCTGGACCGCAGGTGCTCCTGAAGGGTTCACTATCACTCAGCAGAATGCTACTACCGGATCTGTTACACAGGAAAGCGGCGCTGCCAATGTACATGGCGGAGCAAGCTCTGCTAAAGTTATGGCTCCTGCAGGTACAGGACACGTAAGGATGGCAGTAACTGATATCCCTGTAACAGGCGGACACAGCTACACCTTCTCTTACTGGTTTAAAGACGAAAGTGACAATGCAAGAGGAAGGCATTGGGCTGCATGGAGGGATAATAACAATACCACATCTCCACAATTAGACAACAATGCAGACGTTTTAAGGCCGGATTATTACCCGAATTCAACAGGATGGCAATTGGTTACTTATACATTATCAGCTCCTGCTGCTGCAACTCATTTCAGGATAGATTTCAGGATTTATCAGGAAACTACAGGCCAGGATTCAGGGCTTATTTACTATGATGACCTTTCATTTGTGGATAATTCTGTTGCAGGCGTAAAAGACAACATGATTGCAGGTCTTAAATTATACCCTAACCCACTTACAGGCAATGTACTTAATATTAGTACAGATGCTAACGCTGTAAAAACAGTTGCAATATATGATGTACTTGGAAAACAAGTTCTAAATACTACAACTGCTAACACAAGCATCAATGCAAGCAACCTTACAAGCGGTGTTTACATGGTAAAGATCACTGAAGAAGGCAAAACTGCTACTAAGAAATTAGTAGTACAATAATCTTATTAAACCATATTTGGAAAAGCACTGCTACGGCGGTGCTTTTTTATTTTGTATTTTTGCTAAAACTTCTATAGTGATTACCGCCCCCGACATATTTGCCATTTCTTCCAAAAAAGAGTTCGAGAAAATCACCTTAAAGGTTTTCCGCTACCAGTACGATAACAATACCGTTTATCGTGACTTTTGCGGCTTTTTGAATAAGGATAAGCAAAACGTGAAGTCGGTTAGGGACATACCTTTTCTCCCGATCCAGTTTTTTAAGACGCATGATGTTGTGAGCTCTCCGGAACCTGTACAGGCAACATTTACCAGTAGCGGCACTACCGGAATGACAACCAGCCGCCATTTGGTTACCGACCTCAATTATTACGAGCAGAGTTTTCGCCTGGCGTTCTCGCAGTTTTATGGCAACATCGAAAATTATGCTGTCCTGGCCCTCCTGCCCTCCTATCTGGAACGTGAGGGATCTTCCCTTATCTACATGGTTGAAGACCTGATACAGGGTTCTAATAATCCTGACAGCGGCTTTTACCTCCACAATTACGACGAGCTTATTACGAAGCTAATAAAACTTGATTCCGAAGGTCAGAATGTATTGCTGATAGGCGTCACCTATGCCCTGCTCGACCTTATTGAGAAACAGGATTTCAACTTAAAGAATACCATCATTATGGAAACCGGGGGCATGAAAGGCCGCCGCCGCGAAATGATACGCGAAGAACTTCACGAGGTGTTGTGTAAAGGCTTTGGCGTAGGCGAGATCCATTCCGAATACGGAATGACGGAATTGCTTTCGCAGGCATATTCCCTTGGCAATGGCATTTTCGAATGCCCGCCGTGGATGGATATCTTTATCCGTGATACGGAAGATGCTCTTACCTATGTAGATTATGGAAAGACCGGCGGCATCAACGTGATCGATCTTGCTAATATCAATTCCTGCTCCTTTATCGCCACTCAGGACCTTGGCAAGAAATACCCCAACCAATCGTTTGAGGTACTGGGACGCTTCGACAATTCGGATATCCGGGGATGTAACCTGATGGTTGTCTAATTTCAGATTTCAGATCGTAGATTTTAGATTGAGCTTCACTCGGAACCTAAACATACAGACTGTCATCGCGAGCGGAGGAACGGAGCGTGGCGATCTTTGAATTTACGTAAGCATAAATATTACTTCGTCGTTCATCGCTAACAATGAACTGATTCACAATAAAAAAGGAGCCTTTCAGCTCCTTTCATTATCTTACTGTGATCACAAAGTATTTCTTTTTACCATGCTGTACCAGGATATATTTTCCAAGTATGATATCTTTATCTGAAAGCAGGTAACCTTCAGCTACTTTCTCTTTATTAATAGCAATAGCACTAGCTAATACCGCTTCCCTTGCCTTTCCGCGTGACGGGAATATATTGGTCGTATCAGCCAGGGCAAGTACAATATCAACACCTTCCTGTAGCTGCTCGCGTGTAATTTCAGCACCCATGAATTCACCGAAGATATCGGTAAAAAATTCTTCATTTTGGCTTTCCAGATCCTCACGGCTGAAGTTCGAAAAAGCAAAAACCGATTTTTTAGCGGCCTCTTCAAAATCCTCTTTTGAATGGACGAAAGTCGTTACTTCTTCGGCCAGCCTTTTTTGCAGCACCCTTACGTGTGGCGCTGTGTTGTGCTCTTCTATCAGGGTATCGATCTCTTCTTTAGGAAGGAACGTGAATATCTTTATGTATTTTTCAGCATCGGCATCGCTTGTATTCAGCCAAAACTGGTAGAATTTATATACCGAAGTCTTGTCGGCATCCAGCCAGATATTGCCGCCTTCGGACTTCCCGAATTTAGAGCCATCTGCTTTCGTTATAAGTGGACAGGTCATGGCATAGGCTTTCGCGCCTTCATCGTTCATCCTGCGTACCAGTTCCGTCCCTGTTGTTATGTTGCCCCATTGGTCGCTACCGCCCAGTTGCAGCAGGCAGTTGTATTCTTTGTGCAGGTGGTAAAAATCGTAACCCTGTATCAGTTGGTAGGTGAATTCGGTAAATGACATCCCCGACCCGGCTTCACCTGTAAGGCGCTTCTTTACCGAATCTTTTGCCATCATATAGTTCACCGTGATACGCTTGCCCACATCGCGCACAAACCCGATGAACGAGAACTCTTTCATCCAGTCGTAGTTGTTCACAAGTACAGGGGCATTGGCATCAGCCGAATTAAAGTCAAGGAAGCGCGACAGCACACCTTTGATGCCGGCAACGTTTTTCTCCAACGCAGCTTCGTCAAGCAGGTTACGCTCATCTGATTTGCCCGATGGGTCGCCTATCATCCCGGTAGCGCCGCCAACTAATGCGATAGGCTTATGTCCGCATTTTTGCAGATGCACCAAAATGATTATAGGAACAAGGCTGCCGATGTGCAGTGAATCGGAAGTCGGGTCAAAGCCAATATAGGCCGTAGTCATTTCCTTATTCAGTTGCTCTTCAGTTCCCGGCATAATGTCGTGTACCATGCCCCTCCATCTCAGTTCTTCTACAAAATTTTTCATGTTTGGTTTTAATAAGCTGCAAAAATACAAACCTGTGTGAAAAAACGGGAACAAATAAGGATAAATGCGCAGTAAAAATTACATTTGCATCTATGATTTTAGTAACCGGCGGTACAGGATTGGTAGGCGCCCATTTGCTGTTGCAACTTACAGCCAATGGCGAGCGGGCTCGTGCTTTGTACCGCAGCGCCGAATCCCTTGCAAAAACAAAGAATCTTTTTACTCATTATAAAAAGCAGGAACTGTTCGATACAATCGAATGGGTTAAGGGCGATATTATTGATGTGCCTTCGCTTGAGGATGCTTTTGAAGGTGTTGCATACGTGTATCACTGCGCCGCTTTCATCTCTTTCGATCCCCGCGATGAAGAGCAATTACGAAAAGTAAATATTGAGGGTACTGCCAATATGGTGAACATTGCCCTGGCCTATGGTATAAAAAAATTCTGCCACATCAGCTCTATTGCCGCGTTGGGCGACACCAAAGAGGACGGCGAAACCATTACCGAAGAAACCGAGTGGAACCCGGAAATAAAGCACGGCGATTATGCCATCGCGAAATATGGCGCGGAAATGGAAGTGTGGCGTGCGTGGCAGGAAGGCCTGAGCGTGGTAGTTGTAAATCCCGGGCTCATATTTGGCTATGGCTTTTGGGAACAGGGAAGCGGCGCAGTGCTGCGTACCGTTGACAAAGGCCAGTATTTTTATACCCATGGCACCTGCGGCATTGTTGCAGTGGAAGATGTGGTAAATGTTATGATACACCTTATGGCTTCCGATATTTCCGGGGAGCGTTACATCGTGGCATCTGACAATCTTTCTTACAAGAAAATCCTTGACACCATTGCCGATGGGATGAAAAAGAAACGCCCTTCGGTTTATGCAACAAAGCTTATGGCTGCTTTTGGATGGCGCATAGACTGGCTTATCTCAAAAGTGCTTATGCGGAAACGGATGCTTACAAAAGGCATGGCAAGATCTTCCTACGCCACAGATAAATATACCAGCGAAAAACTAAATTCAAAACTGGGTTACGTATTTACTCCTATGAAACCTTATTTGAAGGAACTGGCTGCGCAGTACTCTAATCAGCTTTTATAGTCCTTGTCCTTGGCCGTATCTTTGGCCCGGTGCCGGTAACATTTGCTGTTGGTGTAACCGTATTCTTTTTTAATCCGTATTTTATTTTATCCTGCTCTATTTTTGCAGCAACTTTCTTTTGTATACCGTCATAAACATCCAGGTCAGAGGCATAATATTCGTTGCTTAGGGCAAACGTCAGGCTGTCGGTCTTATACTTTTTATAGATGTAGTTCCTGTTATCAATCTTGCTGTCTTCAAGCGCTTTTGGGGTATACGAGCTTATAGCCTGCAAGAGGGTAATATCATACAGTATATTCACCATTTCATCTTCCTGCAGCAGGTGTTTCGGCTTTTCCGCTTTTTCTTCCCCGCAGGAAACAAGAAGTACTGATAGTAATATGTATGCTATATTTCTCATAGGTTACCTGTCAAATAAAAGCCTTTCGCCGCAGCGGATATCTTTCACCTTAAAGTTATTATATACAAGGCTGCCGTTTACAAAGGTATGGGTAATCCTTGATTTAAAGTTAACCCCTTCGAACGGAGACCAGCCACATTTGTATAAAATATTTTCTTTTTTCACATTCCACGGAAGCCCTGGATTTACAATAACAAGGTCGGCATAATAACCTTCCTTGACGAAACCACGCTTTTCTACACGGAATAATTTGGCGGGGTTATGCGCCATTTTCTCCACGATCTTTTCTACAGATATCTTCTTTTGGTGGTAGGCCTCAAACATTGCCACAACGGCATGCTGCACCAATGGCCCTCCCGAAGGCGAGCTTGTGTAAGGGTTTTTCTTTTCGTCTAATGTATGTGGGGCATGGTCGGTCGCAACAACATCGATCCTGTCGTCAAGCAACGCATCCCAAAGCGCCTGGCGGTCTTCAGCTGTCTTAACAGCCGGGTTCCATTTTATGAGCGCGCCCTTCTTTTCGTAATCGGCATCGCTGAACCAAAGGTGGTGAATGCACACTTCGGCGGTTATCTTTTTATCCTCGAGTGGAATCTTATTGGTAAACAGTTCAAGCTCTTTTGCAGTAGACACATGGAAAACATGCAGCCTTGCCCCTGTTTTTTTGGCAAGCGCCACAGCTCTGGAAGACGAGATATAGCATGCCTCGGCACTGCGTATCAGCGGGTGGAATTTTACAGGGATATCATCGCCATACTCTTCTTTATATTTTTCAAGGTTCTGTCGTATCGTCGTTTCATCCTCGCAATGCGCTGCTATGAGCATCTGGGTGCTGCTGAATATCTTTTCGAGCACGGCCTCATCGTCAACCAGCATATTTCCGGTAGATGACCCAAGGAATAATTTGATCCCTGGTACATTCTTCGGATTGGTTTTCAATAGCTCCTCAAGGTTGTCATTGGTACCACCCATCATAAAGCCATAATTAGCATACGATGTTTCCGAAGCCCTCTGGTATTTCTCCTCAAGCAGCTCCTGAGTAACGGCATTCGGCACTGTGTTCGGCTGTTCTATGAACGAAGTGATTCCGCCGGCAACCGCTGCACGCGACTCGGTTTCAATGGTGCCTTTATGCGTTAGCCCCGGTTCACGGAAATGCACCTGGTCATCAATAGCCCCGGGGATCAAAAAGCTACCCTCGGCATCGATGATCTTTACATCCGAAAATTTCGCACTGATGCTCTCGGCAATTTCTTTAATAAACTTGTCTTCAATTAAAAGATCGCCTTCAAAAATGGCTCCTTCATTTACAATTTTGGCATTCTTAATTAAAATCCTGTTCATTTATCTCTTATAGTCTGTTTAGCATTTTTTTCATTCTCAGCGATATTACCCCAAAAATAGCTTCCTTGAATATGGCACCGCTCATTTTTGATTCGCCCATGGTGCGATCGGTAAATATGATCGGCACCTCTGTAATATTAAAGCCATTGGCATAAGCCCTGTATTTCATTTCGATCTGGAAGGCATACCCCACAAATTTTATCCTGTCGAGGTTAACGCTTTCCAGCACCTTTCGCTTATAGCAGATGAAGCCGGCAGTTGCATCGCGTATCGTCATCCCAGTGATTGTTCTCACATAAGCCGAGGCATAATAGGACATAAGCACACGGCTTAGCGGCCAGTTCACCACATTTACCCCGGTGACATACCGTGATCCTATAGCCATATCAGCGCCTTTTTTGCAGGCATCGTACAATCGTACAAGATCATTGGGATTATGCGAAAAATCGGCATCCATCTCAAAAATATATTCATACTTCCTGCTGATGGCCCATTTGAAACCATGCACATAAGCAGTACCCAATCCGGATTTTCCCGCTCTTACTTCAAGAAAAAGTTTTCCGGCATACTCCTGCTGCAGTTCCCTTACCTTTTGTGCGGTGCCATCCGGCGAATTATCGTCCACTATCAGTACATCAAAAGCGGTATCAAGCGATAATACTGCCCTTATGATAGGTTCTATATTTTCAATTTCGTTATAAGTCGGAATTATAACTATCCCATCACTCATCTGGTCCGCTGAATTTTTGTGCAAAAATAATGTATTTCTAACGTCTGAAGCATAATTAAAGTATAATTAAAATAACCGAATGCAAAAAATAGTAATTTTGCAGCTATGACAGAACTGGTTTTAGACATTAGGGCAGTAGGCGGCAAGGATTGGGCCACCATCCTGTTTGTGGTTTGTTTTGGCCTTATTGCCATCAACAGGGCTGTGTTTGAAACCCGCTTTACCGAATTTATAAAGCTTGCCGTATCAGACAAATATACGAAGATATATAAAGACGGGGGCAACCTTCTGAGCTGGTTTACCATATCTTTCTTTTTTATCCAGGTTATTTCGTTCACCTTCCTGCTTCAGTTCCTGCTGCATTACTTTGACCTGGCCGAAAAAACGAACTGGATATCGTTTATACAGTTATTTACCCTTATAGCCGTATTTATACTGGCAAAATACCTGATTGAAAAAATAATCGCCACATCGTTCAATATCGAAGAATTTAATGAGCAGTTCAACCTCCATAAGGTAAATTACAGGACTTATATCGGCCTTTTGCTGCTCCCTGTTAACATTGTGTTATTTTATAATGACGACATCCATCCGTATGTTTTGTACGGAATCATTGCGATTATACTGGTTGCAAGCATTATTTCTTACCTCTTATCGTTAAGGCTATATCAAAATTTGATACTGGGCAAATTGTTTTATTTTATTTTGTATCTTTGCGCACTTGAAATAGCACCCTATTATTTCATGTATTATTGGTTTACAAAAAGTTAGTAAAGAATTGCAGTATATGAAAGTGAAAACGATTTTGGTTTCGCAGCCTGAGCCTAAAGTAGATAATTCCCCCTACTTTGAAATTCAGCAAAAATTAAAAGTAAAGGTTGACTTCAGGCCATTTATTCACGTTGAGGGTGTAAGCGCAAAAGATGTTAGGGCGCAAAAAATAGACCTTAATAACTATACCGCGATAATACTTACCAGCAAGAACTCCATCGACCACTTTTTTCGTGTGGCCGAAGAAATGCGCTTTAAAGTTCCTGAAACCCTGAAGTATTTTTGCCAAAGTGAGGCTATTGCCTTTTATCTGCAAAAATATGTGGTATACCGAAAAAGGAAAATCTATGTAGGACAGAAAGATTTCACCGATCTTTCCCCGCTTATCAAAAAGTATAAGGACGAAAAATTCCTGCTCCCGGCATCGGATCAATTGAACTTTGATGTGCCACAAACACTCAACAGCCTTAAAGTGGACTGGACACCGGGTACCTTCTACAAAACAGTTATGAGCGACCTGAGCGACCTGAAGGATGTGTACTATGATGTACTGGCTTTCTTCAGCCCTACCGGAATCAAGTCATTATTTATGAACTTCCCGGATTTCGAACAGAACAACACACGTATAGCAGTTTTCGGCCTTACCACGCAAAAAGAAGCGCTGGAACACGGCCTTAGGGTTGACATCATGGCTCCTACACCTGAAACGCCGTCTATGACAATGGCACTGGAAAAATATATAATTAAAGCAAATAAGGAAAAATAGAGAATATTACTTTATAAATACAAAAACCGCCTGATTTATTGGGCGGTTTTTATTTTCGAATATATTTTCTAAAGCTAAATACTACCGAAATAACGACCACATCAAATGACAACAGACAGATCGTGTCGACTAAACTCAAGGTTTTAATCCCTTTATTTATAATATATCCATCTATATAAAGATATAAGGCAAAGAGGTTTATTAAAACAAAGATTATTAAAAACATAAAGTACACGGGTTTCATATATAAAAAATGTATATGCAGAGACGGAATATAAGAACTGTTATTTTTTACGTGTTATCTTAACTGGATTTTGCCTGGTATCAAAAACGTCTGCAATATCAATCCTTTCCTTTTCAGGATTGTACCTGTAGACAATTTTATAATTCCTGAAAACTAAATACCTGAAATCTTTATTTCTCTCAATAAGTAGTTCTTCCCGTTGCCCAATTTCATAACCTTCACCCAACTTTTTCGTCTCCTGAACAATCCCTGAAATAAGTTTTTGAGCGACTGGAAAACTGGCATTGTCACGGTAGTAATAAAAAATATCCCTTAACTGTTTTCTTGAAAAGACAGTCCAATAAATCCCTACTCCCATTTTTCAATCTCACTAAGCAGGTCATCTACATGAATAACCCTGTCGTTATCAGAATCTTCCAGTGACTGGTCTATCCTTGCGTTGAATTCATCGATCGACATGGGCGAACGCTGTTTAACCGTTTTTGCCTTACTTAAGATATCTTCCAAATGCGTAATCAATTCCTCATTTTGCAATTTGAGAAATTCCTGTACAAAGTTTATTTTTCTGGTTTGAATATCCATTTCATTTTCATTTATATACAAATTTACAGGAATTCTGTACAATTTTAAGTCTTTACGGTCATAAATAGTTCCGGAAAACATATTGCAGGAATATTGAACTTTTGCAAATTAGAACAACACACACCTTATTTAATAAAACCCTGCGAGTCTATATCGTATCTTAAAATTTTTATGTCATCTTCATCTGCTTTCTTGAGCATACGTATCGTTTCTTTTGCGGAATATTTTTCATATTCAACCTCATAAACAAACAGGTATTCTGTCCTTTCATCGGTCCCGGATATTTCACTTGTGTTCCAGTCAAGAAGTTTATTACTTTTGAACCCACCCAGTTTCTTCGTGGTCATATCAAAAATATGATGCAATGAATCTAAAGGGGTCGCTTTAAAAAACTCCTCTCCAAACAGTTTATCTGCCCGGCTGTAATCATGGTCGCTAAGCGCACTAAACAATTTATTGGCAACAGCATCACCATCTGACTTATCGCTTAGCTGGCCTGTGCGCGTTGCGTTAAATCTACAGCCAGCAAGAAAAAGGCAAAATGATAAAGCAGTAAGTCCTAAATATATATTTCTCATAATCGGTTTATTATTTATTGGCATAAAAGTAGCAAAAATCCCAAAACAAAAAGCTGCCCTTTTTACGGGGCAGCCTTTCTTTCCAAAAAACATCTATTCTAAAATTCACATTATGCCAACGGTCCGCCGGCCATAATCTCTTCATTGGCAAATTCCTCGAATTTTGCAAAGTTTTTCCTGAACGCCTCAGCCAGCTCAAGGGCTTTGGCATCATAAGCTTCCTTATCTTCCCATGTGTTCCTTGGATTAAGGATCTCAGCAGGCACGTTAGGGCAGCTTTGCGGCTTCGCAAGGCCAAAAACCGTATGGTCTTTGTACGCTACATTGTCAAGTTTGCCATTCAGGGCAGCGGTGATCATTGCCCTGGTATATTTTAATTTCATCCTTTGGCCGGTGCCATAAGCGCCACCAGACCATCCGGTATTGATAAGCCAAACGTTTACGCCGGCATCTTTCATTTTTTTGATAAGCATCTCTGCATATTTTGCAGGATGCAGCGGCATGAACGGCGCACCAAAGCATGCAGAGAAGTTAGGCTGAGGCTCGTTTACACCTGCTTCGGTTCCGGCAACTTTAGCGGTATAGCCCGAAATGAAGTAATAAGCAGCCTGTCCCGGTGTCAGTTTAGAGATCGGAGGCAGGATACCGAACGAGTCGGCGCTCAGGAAAAATATATTTTTAGGATTGTACCCTATAGAACCCGGCTGTATGTTGTCAATATGATATATCGGGTAACTAACGCGGGTGTTCTGAGTAATAGAGATATCAGTATAATCCACCTCGTTCGTACCCGGCTTGAAGATTACATTCTCCAGTATCGCGCCCCTTTTGATAGCCCTGAAGATATCCGGCTCGTTCTCCTCGGTAAGGTTAATTACCTTGGCATAGCAGCCGCCTTCAAAGTTAAATACTGTATTCTCATTGGTCCATCCGTGCTCATCGTCACCTATCAGCTTGCGTTCCGGATCGGCAGACAACGTAGTCTTGCCTGTACCCGAAAGCCCGAAGAAAATAGCGGTATCACCATCTTTACCCACATTCGCACTACAGTGCATCGGGAAGGTATCCTTAAATACAGGAAGTATGAAGTTAAGCGCAGAGAATATGCCTTTTTTCATTTCGCCTGTGTAACCTGTACCGCCTATTAGGGCAATCTTCCTTGTGAAATCAAGTATTGCAAAGTTGTGCGAGCGTGTCCCGTCTACAGCAGGATCTGCCATAAAGCCCGGAGCGCACACTACATGCCAGTCGGCTGTGAAATCCTCCAGTTCTGATTCTTCAGGACGAAGGAACATATTGTAGCAAAACAGGTTCGACCAGGCAGTTTCGGTAACCACCCTTACATTAAGCCTGTAATTCTCATCGGCACAAACATAGCTGTCGCGTACAAATATTTCTTTACCGGATAAATAGGCTGCTACTTTTTTATGAAGTGCATCAAATTTAGCGCTGTCAAACGGAATGTTCACATTCCCCCACCACACTTTATCTTCGGTAATACTATCTTTTACTATAAAACGATCCTGAGGAGACCTTCCTGTAAATTCACCCGTATTGATGGCAAGGGCACCTGTAGCGCTTTCAACGCCCTGACCTTTTTCAATTGTAATATCATGCAGCTCGTCCGGAGACAACTGATATCTTACATTAGCATCTTTAATCCCTAAGTTTTCTAACGAAATCGTTTTCGTAAAAAGGCCGTAATTATCCATACTTTTTAGAATAAGTTGAGTTGTTTCAAAGGGCAAAAGTAAAAAATAAATTGTTACAAAATAAGAATTTGAAAAATTTTTATCCTTTTCGCCTCATTATATTTAAAATTAATACAACCCATGCCGCTATAAGTAATAATCCTCCAATTGGCGTGACAGGCCCGATTATCGTAACGTCGACTGAAAAAAGTGATTTGCACGCTAAAAAATAGATCGAAAAGGAAAAAAACAGCACACCGCTCAATACCAATCCTAAAATCAGCCTTTTTGCTTTTTGAGACACCATTGGGGTCATCCCTACAAAAAGTAAAAACAGCGCGTGGTACATCTGGTAGCGGACACCGGTTTCAAACACAGCCAGCTGTTCCGGAGCCAGCAACTCTTTGAGGCTGTGGGCCCCAAAAGCGCCAAGTATAATTCCGATTGCACCTAAAACCCCTGCAATTGCTACGATTTTCCTGTCCATTTTATTTTGATTAGAATGTAAAGTTAAAAAGTTTAGCATAATTAACACCGAAAAAGTTTTCAGAAAAACAACATTTGACTACTTTCGTGTTATAATTGGGAAAACACTACTATGAGGAATATTTTGATTATTGGCGCAGGCCGTTCCGCTTCGTCATTAATAGAATACCTGTTGAACAAATCGGAGACTGAAAACCTTCATATAACGATAGGCGACCTTTCGGCAGAGCTTGCGCAGCGCAAGACCAAAGGGCATCCAAGGGCTTCGGCCATTACGTTTGACATTTTTGACGAGAACCAACGAAAAGAAGAGATAAGCAAGGCTGATGTCGTAATATCCATGCTGCCCGCACATCTGCATTATGAGGTAGCCAAAGACTGCATTACCTACAAAAAGCACATGGTTACGGCTTCCTACATCAGCCCGGCCATGCAGGACCTTGACGAACAGGTGAAGGCGAACAACCTTATTTTCATGAACGAGATTGGGCTCGATCCCGGCATCGACCACATGAGCGCCATGAAAATCATTGAGGATATAAGGGACAAAGGTGGCAAAGTACTGTTGTTTGAATCGTTTTGCGGCGGCCTTGTTGCCCCGGAAAGTGATAACAACCTATGGAATTATAAATTTACCTGGAATCCTCGAAACGTAGTCCTTGCCGGACAGGGAGGGGCAGCAAAATTCATTCAGGAAGGCACATATAAATATATACCGTACAATAAACTTTTCCGCAGGACGGAGTTTATGGATGTAGAAGGCTATGGTCGATTCGAAGGTTATGCCAACCGCGATTCACTTAAATACCGTAGTATTTACGGCCTTGACGATGCACTGACTCTTTACCGGGGAACCTTAAGAAGAGTGGGCTATTCCAAGTCGTGGAATATGTTCATCCAGCTCGGTATGACCGATGATACGTATGTAATGGAGGACTCTGAGAACATGAGCTACCGCGAGTTCACCAACTCTTTCCTGCCGTATCACCCGACGGATTCGGTTGAGCTTAAGTTAAGGCATATCCTGAAAATAGATCATGACGATATCCAGTGGGATAAACTGGTAGAACTCGATCTCTTTGACGATACGAAGATTGTCGGACTGCGCGATGCGACCCCGGCCCAGATACTCGAAAAGATACTGTCAGACAAATGGACACTGAACCAGGACGACAAAGACATGATCGTGATGTACCACAAAATAGGCTACGTACTTGACGGCCACCAGCAGCAGATTGATGCTACCATGGTATGCATTGGCGACGACCAGACCTACACTGCGATGGCAAAAACAGTAGGCCTGCCCGTAGCGATGGCTGCACTGCAGATACTCAACGGAAATATAACCACTCCGGGAGTACAGCTTCCGATTAATCGCGAAGTGTACTTACCGATATTAAAAGAACTCGAAGAATTTGGGGTTGTCTTCAATGAAAAGCATGTTCCGTATATGGGTTACAACCCAAATAATGTAGCAAGCTAACCTCACTTAACTAACCCAAACTCCGAAACCTCCCGCCAACTACGGGAGGTTTCACTTTTTATATTCCTGACCAATTAACCATAATTTATATAAGAGCGCAGGATTTTTTTGCAGGCAAATGAGTAGATTTTCACGCAAAGGCGCAAAGACGCAAAGTTCAGAACCCAATAAATATTGCATCGCAAGACTTTGCGCCTTAACGCATACAATTTCCGGCCTGAGTCTTGGCGGCTTTGCGCCTTTGCGTGAAATTTAAAACAGAAGCCTTTATTTCATATTAAAATTGAATTTCTATATTTGGTTACAAATTAAAACCCATGAAGATCAATTCCCTTCAAATAGAAATAGACGGCATCGACAAAGAAATACTCCGTTACCTGATGGAAGATGCACGGAAGCCTATCCTCCAGATAGCGGCTAAAATAGGCATATCCGGAGCAGCCATTCACCAGCGGTTGCGTAAATTGGAACAGGCCGGCGTTATAGCAGGATCACGGTTTATCGTCAATACAAAAGTGTTAGGTTACAGCACAATGGCCTTTGTTGGCATTTACCTCGAAAAAGCATCCAACAATCCGGAAGTTGTGAAAGAGCTCCGCAAGATCCCCGAGGTGTTGGAATCCCACTATACTACAGGAGACTGGTCTATCCTCATCAAGATTATATGCCGTGACAACGAGCACCTTATGCAGCTACTCAACCACAAGATACAGCCCATCAGCGGGGTATCGCGCACGGAAACCTTTATCTCGCTGGAACAGCAGATAGAAAGGCAGATACAGTTGTAGGCCCCCTAACCCCCGAAGGGGGAACTCCACTCAAAACGATTTAGCAATCGTGGAATTCCCCCTTCGGGGGTTAGGGGGCTGCGGAAATTAATTCCTTGAACCTCCGAATATCCTTAGTCCAAAATACACAAGCATCGCAAGCGAACCAATCGCAGCTACAACATACGTACGCGCGGCCCATTTAAGTGAATCTTCTGCGCCGGCATATTCCTGTTGGGTAAGCATATTTTTACCCTTCAGCCACGCCAGGGCACGGTTGCTGGCATCATATTCTACAGGCAGGGTAATGAAAGTAAACACGGTGGTCAAAGCATACAGCGCCAGTCCCGCCACAGCCATATAAAACCCGAAGCCAAGCCCGGAGCCCGCTGCAAGCACAATACCTAATACTAAAAGTATCTGCGATAAGTTAGAAGCCACATTCACTGCAGGCACCAGTTTAGAGCGAAAGGCCAGCATATTATAAGCGGTGGCGTGCTGTACCGCATGGCCTACCTCGTGGGCCGCAACTGCTGCAGCCGCTGCATTCCGTTGGTTATACACTGCCTCGCTAAGGTTTACGGTTTTATCGACCGGGTTGTAGTGGTCGGTCAAACGCCCGGCAGTTGAGATAACCCGCACGTCATAAATACCGTTATCCTGCAACATCTTCTGTGCGATCTCTGCCCCGCTCATATTATTGCGCAGGTGGACTTTCGAGTAATATTCAAATTTGCTTTTCAGCTTTGAGCTGACGGCAAAACTTACCAGGGCAATAGCGCCCAGGATAATCCAATACAAAATATCTCCGTACATTTTCTTCTCGTTTATTGATTTAGTATAGAATCATCAAATTGTACGCCAATGT
The DNA here is from genome assembly GCF_038289855.1 of Flavobacterium arundinis. Classification (NCBI taxonomy): domain Bacteria; kingdom Pseudomonadati; phylum Bacteroidota; class Flavobacteriia; order Flavobacteriales; family Flavobacteriaceae; genus Flavobacterium; species Flavobacterium arundinis. Next base: position 40,856 of record NZ_JBBYHR010000009.1, on the reverse strand, counting down.
TTCATAAGGAATAGTTAATGCCAATTTGACGGTTTTGCTGCCGAAATAGCATATGTAATCGTGGAGATCGGAAACGTTATAAAACAAAAACTCCGGAAAGAATCATCTCTCCGGAGTTTATCGGGTTGTCATTCTGACGAAGGAAGAATCTCTTATAAATGAGATTCTTCACTTCATTGCATTCCGTTCAGAATGACATAGAATTACGTTACCCCACCAAATTTATAATCTTGCCGGGCACTATGATCACTTTCTTAGGCTGCTGGCCGTTCAGGTGCTGCACGGTCCTTTCGTCGGCCATAACCGCGGCTTCGATCTCGGCAACCGACAGGTCCATCGGCAGTTCGATCTTAAAGCGCATCTTGCCGTTGAACGACACCGGGTATTCCTTGCTGCTTTCCACCAAATGCTCCGGGTTAAATTTCGGGAATGGCACCTGTGAAATGCTGCCCTGATGCCCAAGTCGGTGCCAAAGCTCCTCGGCAATATGCGGCGCATAGGGCGATATAAGGATAGCAAGTGGCTCGAGTATCGAACGCTCATGGCAGTTAATGGCTGTAAGCTCATTCACCGCAATCATAAACGAACTCACCGAAGTATTGAACGAGAAGTTCTCGATATCCTCCTGTGTTTTCTTGATGGTACGGTGCAGTATTTTCAGGGCGTCAGCGCTGGCCGGGTTAGCGGTCACGATAAGTCCATTATCATCAAAATACAACTTCCAAAGCTTTTTCAGGAACCCGGAAACACCCGTAATACCGGCAGTGTTCCATGGCTTGGCCTGTTCTAACGGACCAAGGAACATTTCGTACAGGCGAAGTGTATCGGCACCATATTGTTCACAGATGTCGTCTGGGTTGACAACATTATACCAACGCTTTGACATTTTTTCAACCTCGCGCCCTACAATATATTTACCATTCTCCAATATGAATTCTGCATCATTGAACTGGGGTTGCCATTGCCTTAATTCCTCAATATTTATTTCATCGTAAGAATTTACCATGTTCACATCAATATGCAAATCTTCTGTTTCATAATCTTTTTTAAGTCCTTTAGATACATATTTATTAGTTCCCGAAATTCGATACACGATTGCACTCATCCCCAATATCATTCCCTGGTTGATCAGCTTTTTAAACGGTTCTTCCTTAGTAATAAAACCCCTGTCTTTTAAGAACTTGTTCCAGAAACGGCTGTACAATAAGTGGCCTGTGGCGTGCTCGCTTCCGCCAATATATAAATCGACGTCCTGCCAGTAGGCTTCTGCTTTATCCGACACCATCTCATCATCATTGTGCGGGTCCATATACCGCAGCCAGTACCATGAGCTTCCCGCCCAGCCCGGCATGGTGTTGAGTTCTAATGGGAATACCGTTATATCATCAATCAGGTCATTCGAAACCACTTTGTTTTCAGCAGTGCTCCACGCCCATTCGCGGGAATTCCCTAATGGCGGCTGCCCGTCTTCTGTTGGGAGATATTTTTCCACTTCGGGAAGGCGTATCGGTAAGTGTGCTTTGTCGATCATCTGCGGCATACCGTTCACGTAATATACCGGGAACGGTTCGCCCCAATACCTCTGGCGGCTGAACACCGCATCGCGCAGGCGGTAATTGGTTTTGCCCTTTCCCTGCTGGATGCCTTCTAATGCCGCAATGGCTTTTTTGGTCGCCTCCTTATAACCCATTCCATCAAGGAAATCGGAATTCATCAGCTTGACATTGTCCTTGGAACCATAGGCCTCTTCGGAAATATCCACATCATCGAAGATATTTTTTATTTCGATCCCGAAATGTTTTGCAAAGTCGTAATCCCGTTGGTCACCCGCAGGCACGGCCATAACAGCGCCTGTTCCGTAACCGGCCAGTACGTAGTCGCCTATCCAAACGGGTATCGGTTCTTTTGTAAACGGATGTTCGGCATACGCCCCTGTAAACACGCCCGATATCGTCTTCACATCAGACATCCGGTCGCGCTCGCTGCGTTTTGCAGTGGCTTCTACATAGGCATCAACAGCTGCTTTTTGCTCCGGGGTTGTTATTTTGGCTACCAGTTCATGCTCCGGTGCCAGTGTCATGAATGTCACACCAAATATGGTATCAGGACGGGTCGTGAATACTTCTATTTTATATTGGCTTTCTTCTTCCTCGCCTACTTCGGAAAAGATGTCGCGGAAAAAAGCGCGGATGCCGAGGCCGTCTGGCTCTTGAATCCTTACCTCCGGGGTTTGAATCCTCCCCCCGGCCCCCTCCGAAGGAGGGGGAGACTGGGAAGGCAAATCGTTATCTGAAATATCTTCTGCGTTATCAGCATTTTTATAGGATTTGCGATTTGACAGCGCTATCCTTATTTGTGATATAACATCACTTACATGATACATCACATCTTCATTCGAGAATCGAAGTACCTTAAATAAATGCTTTTGTTCTAGTTCGAGTGTCCTTGCTTCATCCAATTCGGCTTGTTCCGCTTCGTAATGGTATCCGCCGTCAACCTCAACAATAAGCCTCTTTTCAAGAGCAACAAAATCAGGAATAAAGTTCCCAACCGGATGTTGTCTCCTGAATCTGACACCTAAATTATTCCTTCGTAGTTCTTCCCATAAAGCTCCTTCAGCAACAGTATATTCTTTACGCATAACCTTTGCATTGTGCAATAGGTCTACGATATTAGCGCTATTTCCGGTCAAATATTTTGGGCTTTCTTTCAAATCTGAGTGAGTACGCGTTCCGTCTCCCCCTCCTTCGGAGGGGGCCGGGGGGAGGATATGATTCGGAGAGGGGCTGGGGGTGAGGTCTGATGGAATAACATCAAACACCACACTCGCCCCCACCGATTTCCCTATCCAGTTCCTTTGGCTTTCTTTCAAAGATTCCGTCCAGTCGATGGTTTCGAGGCCTTGCAATAGCCTTTCGGCGTAGGCCGATATCCTCATGCTCCATTGCGTCATTTTCTTGCGGATAACGGGGTAGCCGCCACGTTCGGAAACGCCGTTTACTATTTCGTCGTTGGCAAGTACGGTTCCGAGTTGCGGGCACCAGTTCACTTCTGTTTCCGCAAGGTACGTAAGGCGGTATTTTAACAGGATGCGCTCCTGCTCTTCTTTGCTGTACCCTTTCCAGGCATCGGGAGTGAAGACGGCAATATTGTCATCGCTAACGGCATTGACACTAGCATTGCCGTTGGCTTCAAATTCTGCGATAAGTGTGCAGATGCTCTCGGCTTTGTCGGTATCTTTATTGTACCATGAGTTGAACAATTGGATGAATATCCATTGTGTCCATTTGTAGTATTCGGGGTTGGAGGTGCGCACTTCACGGTCCCAGTCGAATGAGAAGCCGATGCGGTCGAGCTGCTGCCTGTAGCGGGCAATGTTCGCTTCGGTGGTGATGGCAGGGTGCTGTCCGGTCTGGATAGCATACTGCTCTGCCGGAAGGCCAAAGCTGTCGTAGCCCTGCGGATGGAGTACGTTAAAGCCTTTGTGGCGTTTGTAGCGGGTATAAATATCACTGGCAATGTAGCCCAGCGGGTGGCCGACATGCAGCCCCGCTCCTGATGGGTACGGGAACATATCAAGCACATAGTACTTGGGTTTATCGCTTGTGTCTTCGGCGCGGAAAGTGCCGTTCTCTGCCCAGTATTTTTGCCAGCGGGCTTCAATTTCATTCGGGTTGTATCTCATTTTTTCTGAAAAGGTTCTTAGGTTCTGAGGTTCTTAGTTTCTGAGTACCTTAGTGACTTAGGACAGGGTTGTGTCTAATCACCTCAGCACCTCAGTGCCTAAGCACCTTGCGGAACGCAAATTTACGCTTATTGTACGAAAGTCAAAACTTTGCCCGTTATAAACTATTATTAATTTAACCATATAGAAACATAGCTCTTAGCCTTGAATTTAGACTTTGAAGAAACATAACTGCACATAGCGAAGCGACGCTTCAAACTCTGTGTGCTATTAGCACCTAATTACTGGGCCATTAAAAACCTATGTTTCTATGTGGTTAAAAAATTGTCCTTATATAGTGCTTTTAGACGGTCAGTTATTCTTAAAAAATGCAGATAGTTACAAATTCTTTATTTATTTTTACCGCTAAAATAGAACCTATGGCATCATCTTTTGAAAAATTCCAGAAAAGGCGCGTTATCACCTCTTATTTTTCGGTAATACTCTGCATTTTCATCGTGCTTACCCTTTTGGGTACACTGGGACTTTTCGTGATCAATACCGATAAGATATCGAGCCATGTAAAGGAGAACATTCCGCTAACGGTCTATTTTAAAAGGGATGTGCCCGACAGCCTCAAACAGATTTTTGGCACCGAACTGAAAAACTCGGCATTCATCAAAGACCAGGTATATGTTTCCAAGGAAGAGGCTGCCAAAAACAATCCGGATATCGTAGGCGACTACGAAACCCTTCTGGATAACAACCCCTTGCTTGACTCCTACGACATCCACCTGAAAGGCGGCTATGTGCAGCCCGACAGCATCAAGGAAATTGAAATAAAACTGCGTACCAACCCGATCGTGGGTGATGTGAGTTACGACAGCACACTGGTAGGCATGGCCAACGAGAACATACAGAAGATCACGTTTTGGATACTGATCGTCAGCGGGGTGCTGGCCATCATTGCGATGCTGCTTATCAACAGCGCACTAAGGCTATCTATCTACTCGCACCGTTTTACCATCAAAACCATGCAAATGGTGGGCGCAACAAAATCGTTTATCCGTAAGCCTTATGTTTGGAAAGGCATGAGGCTGGGCTTTATAGGGTCTATCCTTGCTATCCTCGCTTTAGTGTATATCGTTTACTGGCTTGATGGAGAATTCCCGGCGCTGCATATCTGGGAAGACTGGATCCCTACGGCAATCGTGCTGGCAGGCGTACTGGTTTTTGGGATCATCATTGCCGCGATAAGCACGTTTTTTGCCACGCAAAGGTTTTTGAACTTGAGAACAGATGACCTTTATTAAAATTCCAAATGACAAGCATCAAATAACAAACGCAGGGAACGGTCAAAAACCCTGAAACTTTAAACCTGAAACAATGAATAACAACGAAATAAAAACCCATTTCCTTTTTGAGAAGGTAAATTATACGATACTGCTTATAGGCATTGGCGTTATTGCCCTTGGTTTTATCCTGATGGCGGGCGGCGGCAGCGATGACCCGAAAGTGTTCAGCGATGCTATTTTCAACTTCAGGAGGATACGGCTTGCGCCAACGGTTGTACTTATTGGATTCGGTATTACCATTTATGCGATACTGAAAAATCCGGCAGGTACTCCAACCGCTATTTTAAAAGAAGACAGTAAAGCCGGACAGCCTGCACCGTCTAACGACAGGCTTGTAGAAGACCAGCCGATCAAGAATTTTACCACCAAAAAGAAAAAATAAATGGATTTTATCCAGTCGATCATTATTGCCATTATTGAGGGCCTTACTGAATACCTGCCTATTTCTTCCACCGCACATATGGTTTTTGCCAGCTCCTACTATGGCATACAGGACGATCCTTTTGTAAAGCTGTTCCAGGTATCCATACAATTCGGTGCCATCCTTGCGGTAGTAGCGTTATACTGGCGTAAGTTTTTTGATTTTAGCAAATTCAGCTTTTATTTAAAGCTTGCCCTTGCCGTAATTCCGGCATTGCTGTTAGGCAAACTGTTCGACGATATGATTGAAGAAGTACTAGGCAACCCTATACCTATTGCGATAGTGCTTATTGTAGGCGGAATTGTGCTGTTGTTTGTCGACAATTATTTTAAAGAACCAAAAGTCTTTAAAGAAGAAGATATTTCGGTTAAAAAAGCGATCACTATCGGGTTTTGGCAATGCCTTGCCATGATGCCGGGCACCAGCCGTGCGGCAGCTTCCATCATCGGGGGTATGCAGCAGGGGCTTACCCGCAAGGCAGCAGCCGAATTCTCCTTTTTCCTTGCCGTGCCTACCATGCTTGCCGTGACCACTTATTCCATTTTCCTGAAAGAATACGGAAAAGCCAGCGAAAAAGGCTATGAGCTTTTAATGCAGGGCGATAACTTAAAGATGTTCGCTATAGGCAATATCATCGCGTTTGTAGTCGCTATTATTGCTATCAAAGGCTTTATTGGCGTTATCAAAAAATACGGCTTCAAACCGTGGGGCTGGTACAGGATCGTAGCAGGATCGGCACTATTGGCCTATTTTACAATGTATAAATAAGATCCCATTGGCCACACCCGAAGATTTCCAGGAAGGAAAAGTAGTCCTTATAGATAAGCCATTGCACTGGAGCTCTTTCCAGGCAGTGAATAAAGTCAAGTGGAGCCTGAAAAAGCACCTTGGCCTCAAAAAAATAAAGGTGGGCCACGCCGGCACGCTGGATCCGTTGGCTACCGGCCTCCTGATTGTCTGCACAGGGAAATTCACAAAGCGCATCTCTGAATTGCAGGGCATGGAAAAAGAATATACCGGCACATTTTACCTGGGTGCTACTACCCCATCCTACGACCTGGAGACCGAAGTGAATGCAACCTTCCCAACCGATCATATTGATGAAAAGCTTATCCACGATACGCTCCCGCAATTTATAGGTGAAATTGACCAAAAGCCTCCTGTGTTTTCGGCCATTAAAAAAGACGGCAAACGCCTGTACGAACATGCCCGAAAAGGCGAAGAAGTAGAGATTGCATTCCGCAAGACCACCATTCATGAATTTGAAATTACCCGCATTGCATTACCCGAAGTGGATTTCAGGGTGGTGTGCAGCAAAGGAACTTATATAAGGTCACTGGCGTACGACTTTGGATTGGCACTTAAATCAGGAGCGCATTTAACAGCATTGCGACGTACGAAAATTGGTGCATTTTCCGTTGAAGATGCTATATCACCTGAAGCTTTTGAAAATGGCATTGAAAACCACCCTGCTTAAACTGACCGTCAATGGCATATAACTTCAAAACTGTTGTTAGCTGTCTTTTACTTATAGTATCTTTTTACTGCAGTGCGCAGGACGATGAAAAAAAGGAAACCGTATTTATTACCCACTCCAATCCTGACGATAAAGTGGCACCGGAATTCTTGTTCGGGCAAATCTCTATATCTGTACCTGTACGTGCCAATCCATATAGTGATGAAATACAGGAAGATTATGCAGCCAGAGGTGAAGAATATAAACCATCTGTACTGGATTATGTAATTCCGGATGGGCTCAGCGCCAATATAGGCTTCGGTGTACACCTTAAATCGTGGATAGGCGTCAGCGCAAACACAGGCATTGACTGGATCGCTACCGAAAAAATAGTGTATGCACCTGTATATGGCAGCATCCTTTTTACCCCGCAGATATGGGAGGAAACCAATGTATATATGCAGGTGGGATATGGATGGAGCTACGCGCTCGGCAGGGGCAACCTTTCAGGAGCATACCAAAAATACAGGCTTGGGCTGATTTTTGACAATACAGGTTCCATTTTCCTTGATTTCAGTTCGAGTGATTTTCCGTTGTATGAATATAAGTATGTGGGCAGCATTAGTATTGGAGTCGCAATTACTAATTTTGGATTATGAGATATCTTGCACTACTTTTTTTAGTTTTCACAACAGTTGTTTCCGCGCAAAAATCGGAAGGCGATTCCATAAATTTCCTGAAAGACGGCGACCTCATTTTCCAGGATATGGATTGCGGCGCGCTGTGTGATGCGATTGAAGCGGTGACCGAAGGTTATAATGGCAATGACTTCAGCCACATGGGAATGGTATATTTCCGCAACGACACCTTATATATTATTGAGGCTGCAGGCAGCGCGGTAAGGCTTTCAACGCTTGAAAAATTCTCTAAGAACACCAACAAGCCAATGCCGGTTTTTCGCCTGAAAAATAAATACAGGAAGCTGATACCTACAGCAATCACTTTTTCGCTAAAGCAGGTTGGCGTGCCTTATGACGATGAGTATGTATATGATAACGGAAGCTATTATTGCTCCGAACTTATTTACGATGCTTTTAAATTGGCAAATAAAAACAAGCCTTTCTTCGAACTTTTCCCTATGACGTATAAACAACCCGGCACTGATGAATTTTTCCCTGCCTGGGTGGAATACTATAAATCAATCAGCAAACCGATTCCGGAAGGACTGCCGGGGTGTAATCCGGGTGGGATGTCGGTATCGGATAAGATTGAGCTGGTAGGGAGTTTATAGTTTTAAGTCACAGTCGCAGTTTTCAGGCCTCGTGTCTTCTTATAAAAAGACCCCAAAGATTTAAAACATAAGTATTCGGAAGAGTTGTGAATAATTCACATACCACTCCTCCGGAGTTCTACGCCACTCATTTTTAATATTTCTATAAACATACCGCCCCGCTGGGGCTTCCACTGCTGAGTCCGAGCGGGACGAAATATGACTGTGGCTAAAAGCTTTACATATTCTCGGTATTGTTCAGCAATAATACAACCTCCTCCATTGTACTTATTCCTTTGTCCTGTAAATACCATTTTTGCAGGTCGGCTTTGGTTTCTGGGGTGATATGCCCGAACTTTTCTTTGGCATCCAAAATAAGCTGTACTGCACCATGCGGCCTCGGCCCCCAGCTTCCCCTTACAGTAGTTGTTTCCGGTTCGATCAGGATTAGTTTTGGAATCGAGCGCGAACCATTGGTAAGGAAATTATCCATCAGTTCCGTATTATCATCACGCAATACAATGCGCAATTCCAATTTATCAGTGGCTTCGGCAAGCTTGTTTAGTACAGGCAGTATCTGGGCTGCATCGCCACACCAGCCTTCGGAAATCACCAAAAGGGTCTGCTCTTTTTTTAGATCACCGAGTTTCTCCTGTACCTCCTGCGGTATCTTAATGGTCTTATCGAGACGGTTCATGCGCACCTCATTCAGTGTGCTGTAGTGGGTAAGGTCTTCGCTTTGGGTAGCGCCTGTAGAAAGCCCTTCGAGAAGCAGTTGCGATACATGGTTTCTATATTCGGCGTAGCTATAGCTGTTTGCTAAGCTTTGTTCGATTCGTACATTCATAGTTATGTGTCAAATTAACGATACTTTATTCCTGCAAAAAGAGAGCCATACGGCAAAAAACTGTAATTTAGTCAGGTTAATACCTTACAAATGAAATTTGACGGAAGCACTATAGGCCTCATTCTTTCGGGGGGCGGCTCTAAAGGCATTGCCCATGCGGGTGTACTTAAATTTTTTGATGAAGCGGGCATTGTCCCAACCCAGATAGCAGGAACCAGTTCGGGTGCCATAGTGTCGGCTCTGTATGCCTGGGGCAAAAAGCCCGAAGAGATACTGGAATTCTTCAAGTCCATTTATTTTTTTCATTGGAAGCACTTCACTTTCCGCAAGGCAGGCTTCATTGATTCAGAGGCTTTCCGGGACTACTTCACCACTATATTCAAAGATGCCACCCTTGGCGATATGCCCTATAAAATGCACCTTACCGCAACCGACCTTGTATCGGGAAAACTGAAGATATTTGGTGCCGAGACAAAAATTGCCGATGCCGTATTAGCCTCTTCGGCATTTCCAGGTATCATATCGCCTTACGAGATTGATGGCAAACTGTATAGCGACGGAGGGATTATCAACCACTTCCCTACTGATATACTACAGGGCAGGTGCGAAACGCTAATCGGTATCTATGTGAGCCCCATCCAAAAGATTGAGGCAGCCGACCTGAAATCCATAAAATCAGTCACCACAAGGGCATACGACCTGCTTTCGGCCAATAGCAACATGCAGAAATTTACGCTGTGCGACTGGGTTATTAGTCCTGACGAACTGGCATTGTACAGTACTTTCGAGACCAACAAAGCCAAGATGGATGAAATATTCAATATCGGATATGAGTCGGCAAAGAAGTCGTATGGAGATTTGATATAGGCTTCCCCCTATCCCCCTCCAAAAGAGGGGGAACGATGACGCGCTTACTCATACGAAATTCTTTCGAAAGAAAATGAGTCAAATCGGCAAGTGAAATCGAGTGAAGCTCCTCCCTCTCCTTTGGAGAGGGCCGGGGTGAGGTCAACTTTTCATATTGTTAAATTTCTATTTTACGAAAAACTTTAATTACTATATTTGCACCATTCAAAATACACCCTATGAAATATAAGAGAATCCTGTTGAAGTTAAGCGGCGAAGCCCTTATGGGAGACAGGCAATATGGCATTGACCCAAAGAGGCTTGCCGAATATGCCAACGAGATAAAGCAGATACACGATAAAGGCGTAGAGATCGCAGTTGTGATAGGCGGCGGGAACATCTTTAGGGGTGTGGCCGGTGCGAGCAACGGTATGGACAGGGTACAGGGCGATTATATGGGGATGCTGGCTACCGTGATAAACGGCATGGCACTACAGGGCGCCCTTGAGGATGCCGGTATGCCGACCCGCCTGCAGACCGCTTTAAAAATTGAAGCTATAGCCGAACCTTATATTAAAAGAAGAGCTGTGCGCCATCTTGAAAAAGGCCGCATCGTAATCTTTGGCGCAGGTACCGGAAATCCGTACTTTACTACAGATACCGCTGCCGTTTTGAGAGGCGTTGAAGTGCATGCCGATGTAATATTGAAAGGCACGCGTGTGGACGGTATTTATACCGCCGACCCGGAAAAAGACGCAACTGCCACAAAGTATGATACGCTCACTTTTGACGATGTATTGAAAAAAGGCCTTAATGTAATGGACACTACAGCCTTCACCCTTAGCCAGGAAAACGAGCTGCCGATCATTGTTTTCGACATGAATAAAGCAGGCAACCTGGTAAGGATATGCGAAGGCGAACTGGTAGGTACTACTGTAAATGTTTAATTTTTACCGATAAGAATTATCATGGAAGAGATCGATTTTATTTTAGACAGCACAAAAGAATCAATGGAAGGCTCTTTGGCCCACCTTGAAAAAGAATTCCTTAACATCCGTGCAGGCAAGGCAAGCCCTGCTATGCTGGGTGGCGTGAAGGTAGATTATTATGGGGCGGCCACACCACTTTCGCAGGTGGCCAACATCAATGTTCCCGATGCAAGGACCATAACCATCACCCCATGGGAAAAGAGTATGCTCCACCCAATAGAGAAGGCTATTATGATAGCTAACCTGGGTTTTAACCCGATGAACAATGGTGATAACATTATTATCAGCGTTCCGGCACTTACCGAAGAAAGAAGGCGCGACCTTGTAAAACAGGCTAAAGGCGAAGCGGAAGATGCTAAAGTCGGCGTAAGAAACGCCCGTAAGGATGCCAACACAGATATCAAAAAACTGGAGAAGGACGGCATGAGCGAGGACGTTTGTAAAAGCGCAGAAGATGATGTGCAGAAGCTTACCGATAACTTTATCAAAAAGATTGATGAACTGCTGGTTCACAAAGAGGCAGAGATCATGAAAGTATAATGCAAGCCCCGATAAATCGGGGTTTTTTCATATCATAAAGTATGGGAAAAGTCGTTATATTTACATATCAATTCAAATCACGATGGATATAGCCGCAAAAAAACTGGAATTGCTGGACTGGATAATGCACCTTAGGGATAATGCTATGTTTGAGAAACTGCTTGCTTTGAAGGCGGAGTCGGAAGATGGGACGGCAGCCTATAGTAGTGTTGCCGAACCGTTGGATGCAAATGCATACAGGGCTCATGTAAATGAAGGCCTGAAAGGTGCAAGAGAAGGGCGCACTACATCACACGATGATTTTCTTGATGAAGTGAAATCCGATGAAATAGTTGCCTATACTGTTTTGGGAGAACCGCTAACCCTTGAACAATATAAAGCAAAAGCCGATAAAGGTATGAGTGATATTGAAGAAGGACGCTACATGACCCATGAAGAATTACTAAAAGATATGGAAACCTGGTAATCCTAAGATTTCCAAACTAAAGAACAATTCTTTAGGAAAACACATGAAAACCCTTACACTATTATTTTTCTTTTTCACTTTATCCGTTGGCGCTCAAACCGCTATTACGGTTACGGTAAAAGATGCCGAAAACAATAGCCCCCTCCCTTTTGCTACCGTCGAATCCAATGGTAAAAGCTTGATCGCTGATATAGATGGCATAGTTGTAGTCACACAGCCGGGTGTAGTTACCATAAGCTATACAGGGTTCACATCGCAAAAAATTACTCCCACAGCTGAACGTAAATTTTACACGATAAAACTACAGCCGCATGCTGAGCAGCTGAAAGAAGTTGTAATAAACTTTTCAAATCCTGCCAATGATATCATAGGCAGGGCTATCAGGCGGAAATCTATTAACGACCCGCAGCAAAAGCTCAGCAGCTTTAAATACAAATCCTACGACAGGCTGATTATTACCGCCAATCCCGACTCAATAAGCGGGAAGATCGATTCTATATTTACCTATGAAAGAATCGGGCGCCGGTTTGAAAAAGTCGATTCGGCAGGTTTCAAATTCAAAAAGATAATCGACAAGCAGCACCTTTACCAAACTGAGAAGGTATCTGAATTTAAATTCAATAAAGAGCAGGGCCTTAAAGAAGAGGTTTTGGCGACACGTATGGCAGGCTTTAAAAAACCACTGTACGAATTCATTGGCCTCAAGCTGCAATCCTATTCGGTGTATACTGACAAGATCGACCTTTTCGAAACAAAATATGCCGGGCCCCTTGCGAAAGATGCACTGTTACAATACAACTACAGGATACTCGATACGGTTACTATTGATAACCGGAGCACCTATATGGTTTATTTCATCCCTAAGCGCAACAGCAAAAAGAAACTGAAAGGGATTCTCTATATAGACAGCGAAACGTATGGTGTGGCAAAGGCAGTGCTTCGGGTAAGGAATATGCTAGATATTACCTCAACACATTATTTTACCTACGAAAAAGACCAACAGCTTTGGTTCCCTGATAAAAAGATATTGCAGATTGTAAAGGGCAACAACAAAGAAGACATTAAGATATTGGGCGAAACCATAAAGTTTGACGCGGTAACCAGCAGCAAAAAAGGGCGTGAAAAAGAGCCTTCGGATTTTGTGTACCTGCTTTCTGAATCGTCTAACTTTGATAAGGAATTCAACATACCACTTACGATAAGACGCACTGCAGTAGCCATCGAAATACAGGACCAGGCCACCAACCGACCGGAGGAATACTGGAATACTTTCCGCCGTGATACTCTTGATGCCAGAAGTATAAAGACCTATGTAGCCCTGGATAGTATAGTGGCAAAGGACAACTGGGAGCAGCGGATCATCCTTGGCAGGAAAATAGTTAATGGTTATTTGCCGGTAGGTTTTGTTGATATCGACCTTCGCCAGATTATTAAATACAACAACTACGAAGGCTTCCGTGTGGGCCTCGGCGGGGTGACCAATGATAAATTTTCCGAAATTTTCCGCATGAACGGTTATGGTGCTTATGGTACGAAAGATGGCCAGTTTAAATATAGCGTGGGCGGAGCTTTAAGGCTGGGCAACTTCTCGAATTCATGGATAGGCGGCTCCTACACAGATGATGTAAAAGAAATTGCGAGTACCTCTTTTGCCACTGATAAAAGGGTCTTTAAAATATACGATCCACGCCCGATAAATATCTCCACCTTCTACAACCACCAAACATGGCAGGGATATATTGAAACAAAAATAATTCCGAAGACCGAAAGTGTATGGCAGCTTACCCGCAGCCGTATCGACCCGAAATTTAACTATACATACGCCCCGAATGGCGATCCGTTTTCTGTTTTTCATCTCACCACGGCATCTGTCGCATTGCAATGGAACCCTTTCAGTGATTTTATGCAAACCCCGAACGGAAGACTTGAAATTGAAAAACGCTTCCCGAAATTTGCATTCCAATATACCCAGTCGGTTGCCGGGCTTCTTGATAGCGACTTTACTTTTGGCAAAATCGACTTCAGGGGAGAATTTGAGCAGAAATACCTTAACGGCCAAAAGACATCGGCACTTATTCAAACCGGGGTTGCGGTAGGAAATACACCTTTGACACACCTGTACAGTACCTCGCCGAACAACCTGGATAAAGACGGTGTACTGGAACGCATTACCCTTGCCGGCAAAAACAGTTTCGAGACCATGTATTTCAACGAATTCTTTTCCAGCCAATATATGATGGTACAGCTAAAGCATGGCCTTACAAGATTTACCATCTTCCGCAGCCTCAAGCTGTCGCCCATGCTGGTAACCCGTTTCGCGTGGGGTAACATGAACCATAAAGAAGATCATGTTGGGCTGCAATACAACACCCTCGAAAAAGGCTATTATGAAAGCGGGCTGGAATTCAACGAGATATTTAAGGGACTCGGGCTATCGGCTTTCTATCGGTACGGCCCTTACCACCTGCCCTATTTCGACAGGAATATATCGGTTAAGGTATCGTTCGTGCTGAATTTGTTTTAATGCGTCACAAACTTCAATCCCACAATTGAAGCAATTAATGTAGTCAGGAAAAACAGCCTCCAGAAATCGGATGGCTCCTTAAAAATAAAGATACCGACAAGTACTGTACCCACCGCGCCTACGCCTGTCCATACTGCATAAGCCGTACCTATCGGCAATGTCTGCGTAGCCTTGTACAGCAACGCCATGCTGATTGTAAGGCACAGGAGAAATCCCCCCATCCAATAGTTATAGGCAGCACCTGTGGCTTCTTTGGCTTTACCAAGGCAGGAAGCAAATCCAACCTCGAATAATCCGGCTATAATGAGGAGTGTCCAGTTCATTTTAATAATTTTTGCAAAGATAGCCATCATCTAGCGAGAGGACAGGAAATTTGTGAAAATTAGTGCAATTCGTGGCAAAACACATTTCGCTCTTTTTATGCTTTTTACTACATTTGCAGGCATTTGCGCAAATAGCGCTGTGTTTCCGAAAAACAAAGACTAAATTTTTTAAAAATGAAGCATACCAAAGTTAAAGACCTGCTGAACAGCGCAAAGCCGCTTGATGATGTATTAGTAAAAGGATGGGTAAGGACTTTCAGGAATAACCAGTTCATAGCCCTTAACGATGGCTCAACGATAAATACTATACAGTGCGTGGTGGATTTTGAGAATACACCTGCCGAAACACTGAAAAGGATCACTACAGGTGCTGCGCTTTCCATAAAAGGAAATTTAATACCAAGCCAGGGTGCAGGCCAGAAATATGAGATACAGGTAAAAAGCTTTGAGATCCTGGGCGACAGCGACCCGGAGAAATTTCCGATGCAGCCTAAAAAGCATTCCCTTGAATTTTTGAGGGAAAATGCACACCTCCGTGTACGTACCAATGCTTTTGGAGCTATCATGAGGGTGCGTTCGGTGCTGTCATTTGCCATACACCAATACTTCCAGGAAAAAGGTTTCGTATACGTGAACACACCTATCATTACTGGTAGCGATGCTGAAGGCGCAGGGGAAATGTTTCATGTTACAACTTTACCTATATTTCACGGGAAAATGTTCGAAAAGATTGATTTTGAATCAAAAACTAATTTATCTAAATTTCAGGGATTAATTACTCAATATATAACCAATTTTAAAAACATCGTAGGTTTTGAACATTTAGAATCCTTAAATACCTTATTAAATGAATTTTCTGAAAACATTAGTTTTGAAGATATTCTTATTTTAAAACCTAATCAACTTCAAGATTTAAAATTTAAATTTTCTAAAGCGCAATTAAATCAAATTAATAATTCGGATGTTTTTAAAAAAATAGTATCTAAACTAGATAGTTCTGACTCATACAATAAGGTATTTAATTCACTCGAACGTGAAATTAAATTCGTTTGTAAACAGAATAATTGGAATTTTAAAAGAAAACGTAAACCAAAGACAATCACACTAACAACTTTTGCTTTTTTTAATTCATTTGATTTAAATAAACAAAAAGAGGATTTCTTTGGTAAGGAAACTAACCTTACCGTATCGGGGCAGCTTGAAGCAGAGACGTATGCTATGGCGCTTGGACAGGTATATACTTTTGGCCCTACTTTCCGTGCGGAGAACAGTAACACCTCACGTCACCTTGCTGAATTCTGGATGGTAGAGCCGGAAGTGGCTTTCAACGACCTGGATGCCAACATGGACCTTGCTGAAGATTTCATCCAATACGTTATAAAATATGCGATGGACCGCTGCCAGGACGACCTTGCCTTCCTGAACCAGCGCCTTGCCGATGAGGAGAAGCAAAAGCCTACTGCCGAACGCAGCGAAATGGGGCTTTTGGAAAAACTGCAATTCGTATTAGAGAACAACTTCAAACGCGTGAGCTATACCGAGGCTATCGACATCCTGAAGAACAGCAAACCGAACAAGAACAAGAAATTCAACTATATCATTGAGGAATGGGGCGCCGACCTGCAAAGTGAGCACGAGCGTTTCCTTGTTGAAAAACACTTCAAATGCCCGGTGATCCTTTATGATTACCCTGCAAAGATCAAGGCTTTCTACATGAGGCTTAACGATGATGCGCCACAGAACAGGCAAACCGTTCGTGCGATGGACATATTGTTCCCAGGCATTGGCGAGATCGTGGGCGGTTCGCAAAGGGAAGAGCGCCTGGACGTGCTGCAGCAAAAGATAGCGGACCTTGGCATTGACGAAAAAGAATTATGGTGGTATCTTGATACCCGCCGTTTCGGGACGGCAGTGCATAGCGGCTTCGGGCTTGGATTTGAGCGCCTGGTATTGTTTGTAACCGGTATGGGCAACATCCGCGACGTGATCCCTTTCCCAAGGACACCGCAGAACGCTGAGTTTTAAGAATTACAAGCCTCCTTCGGGAGGTTTTTTATTTTACGTTAAATGTTTCGCCGAAAATTTACAATTCAAAAGTTTTTGTAATTTTGATTTAAATACTTTTCCCATGGACTTAAAGAGCCGAAAATTAAATTTAATTGAATACCTTCTTCATGTTACTGATGAAAGTATTTTTAATAAAATTGAATCTTTTATAAAATCAGACGTTGATACTGAAGATCCTTTTAATCAGGAGGAAATGATAGCCCGTGCTCAAAAAGCAAATGAGGATTATGAGGCTGGTCGTGTGCTGACGACTGAAGAATTGGAAGAAGAAATGAAAAGTTGGTAAGTTTCAATGAAAATTGTATGGACAAGATTTGCAATAGAAAGCATAAAGGATATTTATGACTATTACTATAAAATAGCAACTCCTGAAATAGCCGCTAAAGTCAGGAAAACTATTGTATCAGAAGCCAAAAAAATCAACAACTTCCCTCACTCTGGGCAAAGGCAACAATTACTTTCACCTTTACTACAGGAGCACCGTTATTTCCTTAAAGGACATTATAAAATAGTTTACCGTGTTGTAAACAATGAAATCGTAACAGATGTCTTTGATACCCGCCAAAACCCCAAAGGCTTAAACGATCCTAAGAGGAAACTTAAATAGTTTATTCCACTCTTTTATAATTTTATCCAAAAACGCATCAATTAGTATGCCTGTTTTTTGTAATTTTATCCTGTACAAATTATCGCCTTCATTATGCTCAAGCAGAATTTTCAATTAAAATTATCGCAAAAACTATCACCACAGCAAATCCAGCTCATGAAGCTGATACAGCTGCCTACACAGGCTTTTGAGCAGCGCTTAAAGGAAGAAATGGTAGAAAACCCTGCCCTTGAAACCGGCAAGGAGGATGAGTTTGACTATGAGAATGATGAGTTTGACAACAACGACGATTACGAAGACTACGATGATTTTGAGGGCGAACGCATTGAGGCCGACGAAATAAATATCGACGAATACCTGAGCAACGACGAAACCCCGGATTATAAGCTACAGGCCAACAACTACAGCGACGACGATGAGGACCGCAGCATGCCATTTGCCGCCACAGTAAGTTTCCACCAAAACCTTACCGACCAGCTTAACACTTTTATCCTTAGTGAGAACGAAAGGGATATTGCCGAATTCCTCGTGGGCAGCATCGATGATATGGGCTACATCCGCAGGAGCATACCGGACATTGTGGACGATATGGCCTTTACGCAGGGTATTTATACCGATGAAAAGACCGTGGAGCGCATCCTGCACATTATCCACCAGCTGGAACCGGCAGGAGTTGGTGCGCGCGACCTTCAGGAATGCCTTTTGCTACAGCTAAAAAGTAAGACCCCGACAAGCTCTGTAGAGCTTGCAATAGACATATTAGAGCACCAGTTTGATGCTTTTACCAAAAAGCATTATGACAAACTGCTCCAGAAATACGACATTTCGCAGGAACAGCTTCGTAAAGCCATTGATGAGATCGAGCACCTTAACCCGAAGCCGGGAGGCGCTTATGAAAGCAACTCGAGAACGGTAGAACACGTTGTGCCCGATTTTGCTATAAAGATCGTTGACGGAGAACTGGAACTTACCCTGAATGGCCGTAATGCGCCTGAACTTCACGTTTCTAAAGACTACCAGGAGATGCTGCAGAGCTATAAGGACAGCAGGGATAAATCTTCTCAACAGAAAGATGCCGTGCAGTTCATCAAGCAAAAGCTCGATTCGGCAAAGTGGTTTATCGATGCCATACGCCAGCGCCAGGAAACGCTTTTTGTTACCATGAACGCGATTATGCACTACCAGGAAGAATTTTTCCTTGATGGTGACGAAGGCAAACTGAAACCAATGATCCTTAAAGATATTGCCGATATGGTGGGACTGGATATCTCAACGGTATCCCGTGTGGCCAATAGTAAGTATGTGGAAACGCCTTATGGCACCAAACTCATCAAGGAGTTTTTCTCGGAAGCGATGAAAAATGACCAGGGCGAAGATGTATCGACAATAGAGATCAAGAAAATATTGCAAACGGTGATCGAGGATGAGGACAAGCGCAAACCCCTTCCCGATGATAAGCTGGCCGAGATACTCAAAGACAAAGGCTACCCTATTGCTCGCCGTACTATTGCCAAATACCGTGAACAGCTCGATATTCCCGTTGCCAGGATGAGGAAGAAAATATAAGCACATGAAAAAGGTGCTGCCTGTTTTCTCTTATCTCTTCCACCCGCTTTTTATACCGGCGTATGCCACGTTATTCTATTTCGTAATCGCCAAAGACTTTTTTTACCAGCAGGAAATTTACCTTGTCTTCATACAGGTGCTCATCCTTACGGTCCTGCTGCCTATGTCTGTATTTTACCTGTTGAAATCCTTAAGCCTTGTAAAGACCAAAATGCTTGTGGACAAGAAAGAGCGCAAATTACCACTCGCCTTTTATTCCCTATTGCTGTTCATATTGATAAAATACAGTTTTTCAGTAGTAGTCATACCGGAACTTTACTATTATTTTGTCGGGATACTGGTAAGCATAGTCCTTGCGCTTGCTTTATTATTGACAGGCCGTAAAGTAAGCCTCCACATGATCGCCATCTCTTCCCTTACATTATTTATAATAGGTATATCGGCCTATTATCATATACAATTCCTAAACCTTATCGCTTTCTTTATAGTCTGTTCGGGGTTTGTGGCCTCTTCGCGGCTGCAGGACAATGACGGAAGTATGAGCCAAATTATACTTGGCACTATAATAGGGATCATTCCTCAGGTTGGCCTTTGGTATTTCTGGCTGATGCCTTCTTTATAAAATATAAAATATCAGTCCCAGGTTAAACGACTGAAGTTTTAATTTATCGCCGCTTTCCAGGCGGGCATCTTTATATATGGGTGTCAGGCCATAATAGGCGTAGAAATTCCATGTATTCCACCCTGCCGAAATATAGGCACCGTAGATAATGCGGTTCATGTTATCGTCTTTCCTCACCTTTATTGTACCACCTTCACCAGACTCATACTGCGCTTTATCATAGATCATGTAACTCAGCTTGAACCCTGCATAAATACGCCAGAACTGATGGCTGATCGAATCGGAATTTCGCCACCGAAGTTCCAACGGGACCTCAAGGTAATGCAATACCAGCTTGTTCTTGTCAAAGCTGCCTTCTGCATCAACATGATATATATTTCCCGCACTTCCTTTTTCCACAATCAGATTATGCTTGATATTGCTATAGGAATAGCCAAGCCCGAGCGCTATAGAGTGGTTCCTGCGTTTGTTGATGGGCATATCCCTTAAAAAACCGGCAGAAAGCCCTGTAGAAAAGGAATATTGAGAATAACCCGCAGGCTTGCCCTGCATAATGTTATAGGTAATCGTGGTATAGAACTGGTCTTCCCTGTATTTTGGATCAGCAAAGGCCGGAACGCTGTCAATTTCAACAGAATCCTTCAGCCGTTCGTTCACCTGTGCAAAAGATGTCAGGAAAACAATATTCATTATTAAAAGACAGAAGTACCGCATCATGTGGTTTACCGGGATTGTTATACTACAAAGATGCAAAAGTTTAGCAAGACTTGTATGCCCGCTGCGCTATTTTTATGAGTTCCGACAGTGTTTAGGATAAAGCGGGCTGCTGCCAATTCCACGAACTTACCACAATTCAAACCATACATCCAGGTACTTTAAATTATTCCGCTTTTTTAAAGATGGTACTTGCAGTATGCCCGCCAAAACCAAAAGTATTATTAAGAGCATACCGGACTCTCGTGTGCACCGGACTGCCAAGTAGTATATTCAGTCCTTGCGGTATTTGAGGGTCCAGTGTTTTTGTATTGATTGTTGACGGAATCACATCATTTTTAATTGCCAGTATGCTGATGATGCTTTCTATTGCTCCGGCCGCGCCCAGCAAATGCCCGGTCATCGATTTTGTCGCACTAACATGAACGGGAATATTTTTAAAGACCGTGGCAATCGCATTCAGTTCGCTCAAATCCCCCTGCGGCGTTGAAGTAGCATGTGCATTGATATAATCAATTTCCGAAGGCTGTAATCCGGCATCCGCCAAAGCTTTCCGCATCCCCAGTGCAGCGCCAAGCCCGTCGGCAGGAGTACCGGTCAAATGATAGGCATCGGCAGCCATCCCACCTCCCACTATCTCGGCATAAATCGTTGCGCCACGGGCTACGGCATGATCCCATTCCTCCAACACCAATGCACCCGCGCCTTCTCCTGCTACAAAACCATCCCGTTGGGCATCGAAAGGTTTGGATGCCGATCGTGGATCGTCATTATTTTTTGAAAGTGCGTGCGAAGCGTTGAACCCGCCTATAGACGATTGCGTAATTGCGGCCTCGCTCCCACCAGCGATCATGATAGTCGCTTTGCCCAGCCGTATGGTATCGAAAGCAGAAATAATGGCCGTATTGGATGAAGCACAGGCTGATACCGTAGCATAATTGGGTCCGTGCAGGCCATAGCGGATGGAAAGTGCACCTGCAGCAATATCAACGATCATTTTCGGGATAAAGAACGGGTTGAAACGCGGTGTTCCATCACCATCATAAAATTCTTTAAGCTGCTCTTCAAAGGTACCAATACCGCCATTGCCCGATGCCCAGATAACACCGACCTCAAAACGTTCCGATTGTGGCATGACGGCAAAATCAAGCCCGGCATCCCTCACTGCTTCATCTGTTGCGGCAATAGCATATTGGGTGAAGAGGTCGTACTTTCGCGCTTCTTTCCTGTCGACATACTTTTCAATATCAAAATCCTTTACCTCGCAGGCAAACTGTGTCTTGAATTTTAATGCATCAAATTTAGTGATGGGTCCTGCCCCGCTTTTTCCGGCAAGGATATTACTCCAGAATTCCGGCACCGAATTGCCCAGCGGTGTTATCGCGCCGAGGCCTGTAACTGCTACTCTTTTCATAATCATTATTCTTTAATGGGTGTTTTCAACAGGTTGGTATAACCTTTTGCGATCAGTTTTGTCCTGTCCTTGTTCCAAATCTCGCATTGCGCATTCGATATCTGGCTGCCTTTTTTTAGTATGTCCGTTTTCGCTATTACTACATCGCCTTCGCGTGCCGGTGAAAAATAGTCAACTATGAGGTTAATAGACATGTAGAAATACGGTTCGCCATAGGATATCAGTGTTGCGCCAATGGCATCGTCAATCATGGCAGCTGTTACACCGCCATGCAATGTACCAAAGGGATTGGTCATTTCTTTCCTGACCGTATATTCAAATGTGAGGCTACCGTCCTCTACGGCTGCAATTACTGGCCGCAGCCAATTCATAAAAGGTGAAGGTGAATTTTCCACTTCTTTCCCAATATAACTTTCTAAAAATGCTCTTGCGTTTGGATTCATATTTATAAATTCAATACCAAATGGTATATTTTAAATTAAAGGTATTTTTTTATCATATACCATTTGGTATATTTACTTTCAAATAATTTATTTTGCTATTTCATCTATCATTTTTTCGGCCTGCTTCATCGCCGCTTTAAGCCCGCCCGTCTTACCCGTTACCTTTGCCAGCATCACGCCGCCCTCAATTAATGCAATGAACGCGCCGGCAAATTCTTTTTCATCAAACTTCTGCCTGATCTCTTTTTTCTCCCTGCCTTCTTTTATAACCGACTGGATCGCTTTATACCAGGCATCAATGGCATTACTGGCTTTTTGTTTCAGGGCATCGTGTGTATCGTCGGCTTCAACAGATGTATTAAGCACGGGGCATCCGCCATTAAGTGCGGGAAGTTTCATAAATTCAGAATAGATATCCAGGTAGACCTTCAGTTTGTCAGCAGCCTTTGGCCTCTCTGCCATTCTCTTTTTAACTATAGAACCTACCAATCCGAAGTTATGGTCAAAAGCTGCGAGCGCCACTTCGTCTTTGCCTGCAAAATTTCCGTAGATACTTCCTTTGGTAAGCCCGGTAGCCTCGGTGATATCTGAAAGCGAAGTACCGGCATAGCCCTTTCTGTTAAACAAAGGGGCCGTCTTCTCTATTATGAATTGCCTTGTTTTTTCTGCCTTTGTCATTATCATGATTTTACAATGCAAAATTATACCAATCGGTATACTATACAAAATTAAATCGTATTTATTTTCGCGAATTTAAATCCTAATCTTATGCTAATTCCTTCTTCAAATTGGTTTTTATTGGGTAACTTTATACTTATAACAAAATTCAAACACTATGCAGATTAACATAAACACCGACAACCACATTGAGGGAAGCGGAAGAATCGAAAACTACTTCTCTGAAGTATTACACAACACACTGAAACGTTTTGAAGATAAAATAACAAGCCTTGAGGTACATGTTGGGGACGAGAATGCAGACAAAACAAAAGGAGGCGACAAACGCTGTACGATTGAAGCGCGCGTAAACGGGATGAACCCTTTAGCTGTAACAAATCATGCCGAATCGGTAGAGCTTGCCATAAAAGGCGCTGCTGATAAAATGAAACACCTTTTAGAGCACACTTTCGATAAGATGCGCACTTACTAAGATAAAATCCGCATAAACCGCAAAACCTTCAGGACTTATTCTGAAGGTTTTTTTATTTTGGCATGAAAGGATTGCAAGCCATAAGTGTTGGGAAGAGTTTGTATAATTACATACCGTTCCTATTCAATGTTTCTATAAACATACCGCCCCGCTGGGCTACGATCATAAGTCCCGGAGGGACGATATAGCTATAGCAAACAATAGCTCACACGTAAAAGAGTTCCGGAGGGCATATTATGAGTCCTAACAATTAGAAATCACTGGTAAGGCCTGATTTTAATTTATTGTAAAACAGAAAGATATAGCCTTCCCAACACTCATGATTGCAGCCTTACTGGCTAAGTCCTATTTTGCAGCAGGCTTTTTGGCATCCCCTTTATCTTTTTTCTTATTCCGCTTTATCTTTTCTTCATGCTTTTCTTCAGCCTCATCGAGTGAATGTGACTGATGCAGGTTTTGTGCCTTTTTACTCAGGTCGCCTAGTTTTTTATAGTATTTCTTAATAACTTCCATTTCTTCCTCAGTCATGTCCTCTATATCGATTAGGCGGTTGCTGGCATATTCGCTGCATGCCACAAGTTCGTTCAGTTTCAGCTGGATGGCAAGTGAGTCTTTATTTTGCGATTTCTGGATAAGGAACACCATCAGGAACGTGATGATCGTGGTGCCCGTATTAATGACCAGCTGCCATGTTTCCGAATAGTCAAATATGGGCCCGCTTAATCCCCAGGTGAGGACTATCAGGAATGCAGTGACAAATACCGGCGTACTCCCGGATGCCTTAGTAACCTTCGCTGCGAATATCTCAAAATAGTTCTTTGACTTTTGGTCGCCTTTTTTCTTAGCCATAATGTCTCATTTTTTATGCACTTAAAATTATTAAAAATACAGTGGATGTGTATGTATGTCGGAAATAAAAAAAGCGCTTCAAATAGACATGGCACTATGATTATAACGGACTTGAAACGGATGACAGAAATACGCTTACCGTGCAGCTATACGCTATTAGTGGACATGGGTTAACTACCCAAAAGAGAGAGGTTCACGGAATGGGCGATGTCTGTAAAATTAATTTGAGGTTTTTTCTGGATGGTGAGGCCTACTTATGAAAAACATCCATTGCAGGAAGCGCTTTGCCATCAAAATCCCACAGCGCCTGGTTTTCCGCAGCTGAGCCATTGGTAGCTTCTGCACCCCTGAAGGCTACCCACTCGGTACCCCAATAGCAGAAGCCGATTCCGGTACCGCTGTCCTTTACAACGCCCCTTAGCGCCATCATATAATTTTTCTGTCCTTCAGGTGTAGCGGGATAAGCCGGAATGATCTGGTCCTGTGCCCCTACCGAATTATTTGTCCAGTCGTTCCATCCCAGTGTAAACGGATAGGATGTTTCGGCAATAATCACTTTTTTGTTGTGCGCCTGGCCTAATTGCGTCATTTTTGCCTGCACATTTGCAAGGCTTTTTCCATGCCAAACAGGATAATAAGACAGGCCAATATAATCGTAATCTACACCGGCAATTTTATTAAAGAACCAGTCGGCGCTGTCGGCAATGCCCGCATAATGAATCATGATCTTTGTATTAGGTGCATTTTGGCGGATAACAGCGCTGATGCCGTTTACCAATTGAAGGTAACCCGCTTCATTGTCGGTAAGGTTACCCAGCGGGTACATAAATCCGGTATTGGTTTCATTTCCTATCTGGAAGATGTCGGGATTTATCTCTGCCAATATATTCGCAGTGTAAAGCATTGCCTGGTCGGTCAGCTGCTGAAGGTTAAGGCCTGTCCATTCTGCCGGGGTCGCCTGCGCTCCCGGATCTGCCCAGGTATCCGAATAATGCACCGTAAGCCACACTTTCATGCCGGCAGCTTTCACCCTGGCAGCGAGCGCCTTTACCTCAGCCATTCCTGAATGTTGGCCTGAAGGGTTTTTCCATAGGCGTATCCGGATGGTGTTTACACCGGCATTTTTCAGTGTTACCAAAGCATCTTCTGCCTGGCCTGCATTATTTTTAAATGCATATCCCGTCCCTTCGATTTCAGGAAGGAACGACATATCTGCGCCGCGGATAAAATCGTCTTCAGCCACCGGGCCGCCGTCGCTGCTACCTTTGCTGTCATCGCTTCCACAGGAAACCATTATCGAAAGAAAACTCCCTATTAGTAAAGTACAGATAAATTTTTTCATGCCTTATTTTATAAATATTCAAATTTAAAACTTGTTTTTTAGAACTATGCGCTTTTTCTTAATTCTGTCGATAGAAATACGGAGATAATTTGGTGCATCCGGATAATATGAACAACTATTCCATTTTTGTAAAGAGAAACGCATATACATCCGCACGACCCTCGTCCCAATGCAAAGCCTCACGAAACAACCTCCCGCAACTCCTTCCGATACTGCGACGCACTTTTTCCGGTAAATTCTTTAAACGCTTTGTTGAAATGGCTAAAGTTATTAAAGCCGCTTTCGTAGCAAACGTCCGAAATGGGAATATGCTTTTCGGCCAAGAGCTTACAGGCATGCACGATGCGGTACTCATTAACGAATTGTGTAAAAGTCTTCTTGGTGACCTTTTTAAAGTACCTGCAGAAAGAAGGAACCGTCATACTCGCCATTCCGGCAATGGCTTCGAGCGCGATGGGCTGCCTGAAACTATCCTTCACAAAATTGAAGACCATATTAATGCGGTCGTTGTCCTGCACCTGCGTTTCCATGGCAAAGCCCTCGGCATTCAGCACTTTATATTCTTCGGAGCGCTCCAGGTCGTTGAGCACCGCTATCATCGAAAGCAGTCTTTCAAAAGGATCCTGGCTTCCCATAGCCTCAAGCTTCTCCCCGACACGTTTCTTTGTTTCACCACTAAAAGCAATGCCTCCCCTCGCCCGATTGAAAAGGCTTTGCAATCCGGTAGTTTCCGGCAGCGTCATAAAAGCATCACCCAAAAAATCGGGCTTCATCTGTATTACGGTCTCGTTCTTATTCCCTGTCGCCTCATCAGTAAAGCCGCAATGCGGGAGGTTGCTGCCAATGAGGATAAGGTCGCCATCGGTATAATAAGAGATATGGCTCCCTATCTGCCTTTTGCCGGCGCCGCCATTTACAAACACCAACTCCACTTCCGGATGGTAGTGCCACACGTGCGCCCTGCTATTGGCATTCTGCACATATTTGGAATAATAGAAGGAACTCCCAAAGGTGGGTTCGATGACTTCAAAAGTGGGAATGGCAACTTTCATTTTCTAATGCTTTTCTCAGTGCAAAAGTACTCAAAACACAACAATATTTCCTCAAATTTATCATACAACGTTTTTGAAAGTTAATATAGCACATATATAAGAAAATATTGCTGTAACCCTGCCCGGTGTAATGAAGTAATTTAGCATTGTAGAAATTCAATTAAAAATTCATCAATCAAAAATCAAACAGGTATGAAAAAAGTAATGAAAATGGGTTTGGTAATGGCATTGTTCCTTACTGCCCTTGTGGCTAATGCAGCCGACAACAAACTTTCCTTAAATGTAAGGACTGGTATGGGTAAACTGGTAAACTTCACTGTTAACGACATTAAAACTGTAAACGTAACTATTTCAGCTAAAGATAAAGAAGTTCTTTTTTCTGAAAGGCTGAAAAGCAAAGAGGGCAAGATCAACAGGACATATGACCTGGCTGCTTTCCCTGACGGAACGTACTACCTTGAGGCAGAAACAGGCACTGAAGTAGCTACCTATGAAGTGACTATCGCCAACAACGGTGTGATCGTTTCGGAAAAAACAGTTGCTGAAGTATACAAGCCTTTGCTTAATGCCAAAGACGGCATGGTCACCGTGACCCTGCCCGCAGGTAAAACACCGGTTGGCATTAAAATGTACGACGAGAACAATGTGGAGCTTTACAACGGCACAGTTGCCCGTACAACTAAGTTTGACATGAACAGCACTACGGCAAAAAAAATAACGCTTGTTATGACCTACAATGACAAAATGTTCGTTGAGACTATTGCCGCACGATAATAATATGGTTTGTTTGGTTACATACATGAAGAAGCAGCTTTAGGGCTGCTTTTTTTTATTTTAATGTCCCCAGTATCTTGTCAAGCATAAAAGTTGTATGTGCCCCTGTTAACCCTGTCGATGGATGGACGGCATTTCCCAAAAGATGCTCCCGCATGTTGCGTACGTGGTACAGCTGGATGTTTTCCGGATGCTCTATAATTACTTCCTGTCTGCCGGAGTCGTTGGTTAGTACAACTGGCACCTCATCAAAAACGGCAAACGCTATCGTGCCTTTACTTCCGTAGATAATTACGCTGTCGGCCCTTTCGGATAATCCAAAATTCCAGCTACCGGTACCGGTAACACCTGAATCATGAAGCCAGGATGCAGCAACGGCATCTTTTGCAGTATACAATCCCTGCTGGTTCAGGCTGCTTCCCGAAACTTCTTTTACATTTCCAAACAAATATATAAACAGGTCAAGCCCATGGCTGGCGAGGTCGTCAAAATAACCGCCTGCAGCAATTCTGGCATCGGTTCGCCAGTTGTATTCACCGGAAATATCTTTTGGCGAAGGTGTACGCCCCAAGTGCCAGCTGATATGCCGCACTGTACCTATCTCACCTGCCGCTATCCAATTCTTTATTTGTAAAAAACGAGGAAGCGAACGGCGGTAATAAGCCACAAACAACGGCAATCCCTTACTTTCAAAAGCATTGCAAATAGCGACGCATTCAGCATACGTGGGCGCCATCGGTTTTTCGATGCAGCAGGGTTTACCGGCCTCAGCAACCTTTAGTGCATAAATTTTATGCGTGTCGGGCGGTGTGGCGATATACACGGCATCCACTTCAGGGTCGTTGATGAGTGCATCCGCATCAGAATAATATTTTGGAACGCCATGCCTTTTTGCATAGTCAGCGGCTTTTTCAGCATCGCGGCGCATGACGGCATGCAACTCAAAACCTTCTGTTTTTTGATAGGCCGGGCCGCTTTTGCGTTCGGTCACATCGCCGCAGCCGATTATTCCCCAGCGGATTATTTTTTGATCCATAGGTTTGTTTTTGGAAGCCTAAAAATAGTATTTTAAAGCTATTCTGCAAAGCCACGCTAAACTTGCCGCGCTAAAAAGTGGGAGAAGATGCAAAGTTTTGCGAAGTAATTATAACCGATAGCACAGATTTATTCCTATTTTTAAATTCCCAAAAAACAAACTGAAATGAACAGACGCCTTTTTATAAAAAACACGGGGATGGCAGGAGCCGCGCTTGGAATGGCCGACCCGATACTCTCCTGGCTTATGGAAAACGAAAATAATACAGCATTAAAACCTTTCTTCAAACTGTCTTTGGCACAATGGTCGGTACACAAAGCGATACTCGAAACCAAGACGTTGCCAGCTCTCGACTTTGCCAAAAAAGCACGCGAACTTGGATTTGAAGCGGTAGAATATGTTACCCAGCTTTATAATAAAGAGATCGAAAAGGACGGTATCGACAAGCTTATACCGGAACTCAAAAAACGCAGCCACGACCAGGGCGTAAAAAATGTATTGATCATGGTAGACGGCGAAGGAGAGTTGGCCGCATTGGAAAAAGCCGAAAGGGACGATGCCATTGCCAGGCACTCCAAATGGGTGGATGCGGCTGCGGAAATGGGCTGCCATTCGATACGGGTGAACCTTTTCGGGAAAGGAGCTGAGAATGATTTTGCGAAATGGAAAGAAACATCGGTTGACGGTTTGGGCAGACTTACGGAATATGCCCAAAAAAGCCAGATCAACGTAATAGTCGAGAATCATGGCGGATTATCTTCCGATGCAGAAAAACTGACAGATGTAATCAAAACCATCAACCTGAAGAACTGCGGTACGCTGCCGGATTTTGGGAATTTCTGTGTAAAGCGGGAAGGCGGTGAACGTTGGGGTGCCCCGTGCATTGACGAATATGACAAATACAAAGGCGTACTCGAACTGATGCCCTTTGCCCATGGCGTTAGCGCCAAGACCTACGACTTTGGTGCCAATGGCAACGAGACAACCATCGACTATAAAAAAATGCTAAAGATCGTAAAAGAGGCAGGTTACAACGGGCACATCGGGATTGAATACGAAGGAAGCAGGCTGAGTGAAGAAGACGGGATTAAGGCTACGAAGGCATTGCTGCTGAAAGTTGCAGGGGAAATAAATAATAAATAAATTAAACCAAATGATAGAAACTTTAAAAGAATTAGAAAACAAGGATGCTATAATTGAAATAGGAAATAAAGAGCGCTCTGCCTGCAAACTTATTTCTGTGGAAGAAGCGGACGGGACAACAAAACTGAATCTCGAAAGTATATTCCCGGTCAGGGAGCTGAATGTAAATCCGTCAAACCCGTGGGAGATTGCATTATCCCAAGCCGCATTCGGAAAGAATTACAGCTTTTTTGTCGTTGGAGATGTACAATTTATAAGCAGTCAGGAAATCGTATTTACAGAACGTGACCGTAACCTTGAAATAAAACTGGATTTCAGCGAAGGAACTGTAAAGAGCACTATGCTGAAATATATTGATGCACTTATTCCTAAAGGATAACATGAGCCCTGCCTGAAAGTTTAGAACCGTTCTTTTGAGAATTTAAACCCTAAAGCTATGAATTTCTATAAAATACTTATAGCAGCCTTTTCGGCAACCAACATTATGACGACGTTCAGCTATCTGGTATCCATCAGTTATAAGAAACTGTTTAAGGAACCGGTAATGCTGAACTTTATATTGGAAGGTGCGGGCATCAGCCTGAAAGGCGGTGTGAAAAAGTTCTCCGGCTGGTTCGCGCATTACCTTATAGTAGTGGCATTTGTAATCGTTTATGAATCGATATGGCATTATACGAACGTAGAATTCGGGTTTGTATCAGGTATCGTCTTCGGTATCGTCAGCGGATTCATAGGCGTGTCCTGCTGGCGGCTCACCTACCGCCTTCCGGATGGCAATCCACATGTCCCTTCGAAAGAGTACGGAATACAGCTATTCTTAGGCCACATCGTTTTTGCTATAGGTGTGGTGGTGGCTTTTAAGATTTTTAATTATGATCCGCTTTCGTATATCTATTAATTGACTACTTCCAAGTATCAACTTATTGACTTCATCCTTACGATTTAGCTTTATTTTACAGTGTTTACGCGGCATTCCCATTTGCGCAGGCGATTATGTGGTTCATTAATTGTAGGTAAAAACACCTGTTTTAATAAAACAGGTAAAAACCACTGTTATCCTTACAACTGCATCGGTTAAATTTACCAAATGTTAAAAAAGCATTAACACCACTAACCTTACTAAAACTAACTACATGGCAAATTATGATTACACCGTTGTAACGGCACAGGGAGATGTGCACCTTACAACAACCTCGCACCACACCGAGCATGAGTCTATTAACAAATGGATTGCTGCGCACCGGGCTTCCATTAAACGTGCACTTGATGCTGAAAGCGGCCGTTTAAAGGTATTAGCCGTTTATAGCGACCACAGCAGGCAGGAAAACTAGCCCGGTAAGTGATCTAAACATTGTATGCCTTTTGGGCAGGGAACCTGTTTGCCGCAACCTTATTATCTTGTTCCGACGAGGAAAATGTTCAGTATTTTTAATTTCGCGGAGCAATATATCCGGAAATTAATAAATTAGCCGTCAAATATCCAACTAATGAGTTACGACCTTACCATTTCTTTAAAACCAACAGATTATAAGGAGCTGAAAAACCACATCAAAACACTTCCCGACACACAATTGGAACCTGCTTCAAATCTTCGGATGATTAAGGGTATGTCCCATTACATGGAAATTGACCTCGAGCATGTAACTGACAAGGGCGATTATGAAAATGCCGAAAAGCATGGCCTTGTGAACCACATCAGTTTTCATATTCCTTATGACTACATTAAAAAAGATTGTGGCAATGCCGGGGCATACTATGATTATGTGCAGCACATTGCCGACCATACCGGCAGCAGGGCCATGGATATGCAGTCGGGTAAATATATTGACGATCCGGCCTTTGAACACTTCAGGGTGCGAAACCTTATCCCCAACTCCAATGCCTATTATAACCATATAGAAAAAGCAGGCACCAAACTGCATTTCAGCCGTACAACCTCGGGATATTACCCCTTGACCATCGACCTGGAAAGTTTTGCAGTAATACAAAACTCCGGCAAAGTAGCGCTTGAACCTGACTATCCACCGTTCCAATTGATACGGAAAGAACTTTCAGGTAGTGGAAAATGGCTGGCATTATCACATTGGAAAGACAAAAAACAACTTAAAATAGTTGACACAAAAGATATTGATGATGCCGTACTCCCTGAAGAATTATGGAAAATGGATGCAGAAACAGTTTTCAGTGGCGCGGGACAGGTGGTACTTATGGCTTTCAGCAAAGATGATAAACTGTTTTTTACCAATGCTTACAGGAATAAAACCCTTAAGCTTTGGGACAGGGCCACGGGCAATCTTATTAAAAACTTTTCGGTGTATGCAGGCCATATAGGGACATTTAAGCCCTTGAGCGATAAATTATTATGTATATGCTCAAACGCAGGCATTAGCTTTTGTGACATCACGTCAGGAAACATACTGCTTCATATTGTGCCAATGCATAATAACTGGATCGCCTTTACCCCCAACGGCGATTATGAGTTTAAATCTGAAATTGGCGGCGCTATAGAACTGGACTGGATCGATAATGACAAAAACGAAAGCTACTGCTTTATACCCGGGCTTGGGTTTGCCTATTATGAAAGGCAAGGGAATTATAAACTGAATAAGGTAAAAGAAGCTAAAGGGGTTGAAAAGGAAAACTTATTGGCATCCTCATTAAAGGGTTTTGTGTAAAATTTGTTCTACAAGAGTTTAGAAGCCACCATCCATTCCTTAAGCCGGTCCATCCATTTGTCTTCCGTGGTCGTATTATTCATTCCGTAACCATGGCCCCCATGAGGGTAAAGTATCATTTCGCTGAATATCTTATATTCCTGCAGCGCCTTATAATAAGCAATGCTGTTGCCCACAGGCACCAGGTCATCGTCGGCAGAATGAACCAGGAAGGCAGGAGGCGTTTGGGCAGTTACCGCCAGCTCGTTAGAGTAATATATCGCCCGATCCGGCTTGGCAGATTTACCCAGCAGGTTTTCGCGGCTGCCCGTATGAGTCAGGCTGTTGGAAAAACTGATAACCGGGTAAATGAGTATCGAAAAATCAGGGCGCAACGATGTATTTTTAGGGTTGTCGATTTCGCTTTTATCAAAATGGGTAGAAGCTGTTGCGGCCAGGTGCCCTCCAGCCGAGAAACCCATAACGCCGATCTTAGAAGCATCGATATTCCATTCTGCCGCATGCTCGCGCACCATTTGCAAAGCGCGCTGCACATCCTGTAACGGCCCGATAGATTTATCTTTCATGATGGCATCGTTCGGCAGGCGGTATTTCAGGACAAAAGCCGTTACGCCCCAGCTGTTAAACACGCGTGCTACATCGGTGCCTTCATGGCCGGAAGCGAGTATGCCGTAGCCACCACCGGGGCAAATGATCACCGCGCTTTTCATTGGCGAAGGCGTACCGGGTTTATAAACGGTCAGCGTGGGTATCGAGACATTGCTGACGATAAGGATACCATCGCTTGTCACTTCAGATTTTTCTGTATTGGGAGATGGCTTGCTGTTGGGTATGGCTTTTTCGTACAACGGAATTACCTGCTGGGCATTGGCAACTGTGGTTAAAAGTATTGCGACCAGGATTGTAAGATGCTTCATGTATTAATTTATTCCTGTAAAAATAGCAAAGAACCTTTAATATTTGTAATTTCAGTTATAAATCATTTACCCCATGATAAAGCCGGGCTCCATCGTTATACGCTGTTTGAATTTGAAAAAAAATTCTTGAATTCTGGACGGCAGCGTTGTATTATACGGAGCGCGAACCCGCAAGTGATGGCTGGGTGGTGCTAACAGATCCGAATGAAAAAGGCATCAATATCTCGTTACAGCAAGTGCCCGAAAAGCGTAACGGAAAAAGGGGCAGGCTGCACATTGACCTTTACACCGAAAACCAGCAGGAAGAAGTGGAAAGGCTGGTAACGCTTGGAGCCACACGCTGCCCATGGCGGTACCAGCCCTCCGACGATTTTATTGTATTAGCCGACCCTGACCACAACCTATTTTGTGTGGTGCAAATGCCGGGAGGCAAGAGTTGTTGTTCGTCCGTACTTCCACCGCAGGGATATAAACATAATAATTAAGATACTATGCCGTTTATAAATAAGAAAATTCATGCAACCAACAATATTTTAAAGGAATAAGAACCAGTCATTGAAACCATCGAAAATGCAGCGTTTAAAAATAAAGAAACAAATAGGGAGAGGACATTTCATCTTATATATGCTGACTTTGATTCCTATGGTATATGCCTGTAATTCTAAAGAAAATGAATTTAAGGATAACAGCACCCAGTACCGGGCCATAAAGGAAAGAGACACCGCCTATTTATTCCTTTCTATGGGCGAAGAGCGTTTTTACGGAAAATATGAGATTCACTATGGCGCATCCGGTAGGGATAAAGGAGATGTGAGGGGTGAAATTAAAGGCGACACGCTGTTGGGCGAATTCTATTTTAAGCCATACGGGGGAGGCGAAAAAAAGAGGGCGCCGTTTGTAGTATTGAAAAAGGATGGAAAGCTGTTATTAGGGAAAGGCGTGGAGAGCAGCTACCTCAACATTTCTTTTTACATGCCCGATATACCAATAGATTATAGCGACCCTGCTTTTATTTTTGAAGAATTGCATTCTACGGAAATACAAAAACTGCCGAATGATGCCAGTCGATAAATCGATCCGGATATGTTTATTTCCCAAAGGCTTATAAAAATAAGTATCGAAAACAAAAATCATTATATTTGCGAAATGCGCCACAAACTGTTAAGCTATTTTGTCTGCCTGCTTACAAGCACCATATTGCTTGCGCATGCGCTTGTGCCGCACCATCATGAGCAGGAACATAGCATAGTTGGCCATCACGATCATGAAGCCGATGGCGGGTTAAAAGGTGTTTTCACTACACATTGCCATTCGAGCGACTGTTTTACATCGCTGGTAAAGCACACTACAGAGCAGTCGCAGTACAAGCATGTAGAAAGTGCGATACTTGCTAATGATATTGCCTTTATTCAGAATAGTAGTTTTTCAAAGCCAAAAAACTATATTTCCTGTAATTACACGCCAAGCTCTTTTCATTTACTACATATTGATTTCCGGGGGCCGCCTGCATTCAGCGTTTAATAAACCCTGAATTCGAATACTTGCATAAATCAATATTTATTACAATGAAAAAAATACTTATCCCATCGATAGTTGCTTTGGCGTTACTGACAGCCTGCAACAAAAAAGCCGACGCACACGACCATGAAGGCCACGACCACAGCGGCCACGAACATTTTGAAGGCGATGGCCACGACCATAGCAAAGACGACATGTCAGGAGATGGCGCGCATTCCCAGGAAGAATTTACCGTGGGCACCGATTCCGTAAAGCACACTGATAACGATGGCCACGATCATAGCGATGACGGGCACTCTCACGACGGACACCAACACTAACCGTTACATGCAAAGACATATAACAGCGCTGCTGTTGCTTATGCTGACCCTCGCGGGCTGCAACAGCAACAACACCAGCGTAGCTAAAAGTCCCGAAGCGGAACCTTTAGCACAGACATTATATACGGATAAGACAGAACTGTTCGTAGCGTACAACCCGTTGGTTATTGGCGAAGTTTCGACTTTGGCCGCGCACCTTACCCAACTTGGGGATATTTTTAAACCGCTCACCGATGCAAAAGTCACCGTAAGCCTTATCGTAAACGGCAAAGGCGTTCGAAACACGGCAACCGTCCCTAAAACGGGAGGGCTGTACGTTATCGACCTGAAGCCTTCTGCCGCCGGCAAGGGGACTTTGGTAGTGGATATACAATCGAAAAATTTTACTGATAAAATTACTATTGAAAATGTGGTGGTTTACGCAAATGCAGAAGCGGCACAGAAAGCGGGTCACCATGACGAAGATGCGGGCGCCATTGCTTTCTCGAAAGAGCAGGCATGGAAGATCGAATTTGCAACTGCCCCGGCAGCAAAGCAGGAGTTCCATGAAGTGATACGGACCAATGGGCAACTGATTTCGGCGCCGGGTGATGAAATGGTCATTGCCGCAAATGCAGACGGTATCGTGCGATTTTCGGGCAACAAAGCACAGGCCGGTATGGCAGTACAGCAAGGAACTCCGCTGTTCGTCATTTCGGGAGACAACCTCACGCAAAAGAATGTCGACTCCTCTATCAGGGAATCGCGTGCAACGTACCTGAAGCTAAAAGCAGATTACGAACGTGCTTCGGAGTTGGTTAAAGACAAGATCATTTCGCAAAGGGAATTCCAAACGACAAAGCTTGCGTATGACAATGCACGTAACGACTATAATACGGTCTCGAAAAACTATTCCGGCAAAGGCTTAGGTGTTGCGGCTCCGATGAGCGGCTTCATAAGTTCGGTTTCTGTAACCGATGGGCAATTCGTACAGGCCGGGATGCCATTGGCAACCGTATCTAAAAACAAGCGATTATTGCTAAGGGCAAATGTTTCGCAGCGCTATTTCAGCAAGCTGCCGGGCATTACATCGGCCAACTTTACCCTGCCAGACGGGAAGACTTACGACACCAGCGACCTCAATGGCAAAGTAGCATCGTTCGGGAAGAGCGCGGCAGCTAATTCGGCATTCATTCCTATCAGCTTTGAGATCGACAACATGGGCGGACTTATTTCAGGCTCGACCGTACAGGTATTCCTTAAGTCGGGCGCCGTCGCTAATGCGCTTGTTATACCATTTACAGCAGTGATGGAAGAACAGGGCATTTACTATGTATATGTGCAGACCGGCGGCGAAAGCTTTGTAAAAAGAGAAGTGCAGCTTGGCGCCAATGACGGTAAAAACGTACAGATAATCAAAGGGGTGGCAGAAGGCGAAAGGGTAGTTTCGAAAGGGGCTTACCAGATAAAGCTATCGGCTGCATCGGGCGCTATGCCGGCACATTCACACGAACATTAACCGGACGCCATGCTAAATAAAATAATCAAATTTGCATTGCACAACAGGTTAATTGTTGTCATTGCAAGCACACTCCTTATCGTATTTGGTTCCGTCACAGCATCCCGTATGGAGGTGGATGTGTTCCCGGACCTTACAGCGCCTACCGTTGCCATCCTTACCGAGGCGCACGGAATGGCTCCTGAAGAAGTGGAGAAACTCGTTACCTTCCCGCTGGAGACTTCAGTGAATGGTGCTACCAATGTACGCAGGGTACGAAGCTCATCGTCATCGGGACTTTCAATTGTATGGGTTGAATTCGAGTGGGATACCGATGTGTACCTCGCCCGACAGATCATCAATGAAAAAATAGCCTCCGTTAGCGAACGCCTGCCCGAAAACGTGGGCAACCCAACCATGGCGCCGCAGTCGAGCATCATGGGCGAGATAATGTACGTTACCCTAACCGCAGATACCACATCGACCATGGACCTTCGCACCATAGCCGACTGGACCATACGCCCGAGGCTACTCGCTACCGGCGGGGTGGCACAGGTAGTGGTGAATGGCGGGGAATACAAGCAATACCAGATACTGGCCTCACCGGACAAGATGCGCTACTACAACATCACACTGCCGGAATTATCGGAAGCGGCAAAGGCTGCTAATGGGAATTCTTCCGGCGGGTTCATTAACGAATTCGGGAATGAATACAGCATCAAAGGCACCGGCCGCACCAGTGATATTGCAGAGATCGGGAAATCGGTGGTAAAAGTGGTTGGAGGCAACAGCGTGAAGATCGAGGATATTGCGGAGATAAAGATCGCAGCCGCCCCGAAAATAGGGGATGCCTCGAAAAACGGGAAGTCTGCAGTAGTGATGACCATCCAGAAGCAGCCTTCGACAAATACACTGGAGCTTACGCAAAAGATAGATGATGTAATTGCCGACCTGAAAAAAACGATACCGAAAGATATTGAGGTGGACACACATGTATTCCGCCAGGCTGATTTTATTGAATCGTCTATAAGCAACATCCAGAAAACACTGATGGAAGGGACGATCTTTGTAGTCGTGATCCTATTCCTGTTCCTTATGAACTGGAGGGCAACGGTGATATCGCTGATCGCCATACCGCTTTCGCTGATCGTGGCCATCCTGACATTGAAATGGCTTGGCCTTACCATCAACACCATGAGTTTAGGAGGTATGGCAATCGCCGTGGGTGACTTAGTGGACGATGCGATCATCGACGTGGAGAATGTTTATAAACGCCTTCGCGAAAATGCCCGCCTGCCCATAGAACAGCAAAAGAAAAAGCTCACCGTGATATTCGATGCTTCTTTAGAGATAAGGACATCCATCATCAACGCGACTTTCATAATCATTGTGGCTTTCGTACCATTATTCTTCTTAACAGGAATGGAAGGCAAGCTGTTGGCCCCGCTTGGGATCGCGTTTATCGTCGCGCTGTTTGCCTCACTGATCGTTTCTATCACGCTGACTCCTGTACTGTGCAGCTACCTGCTTACAAGCGACACCATGCTGAAAAAGAAAGAGAAGGAAAGCTGGCTTGTAGAAAAGCTGCAGCGCGGTTATAGCAATGCCTTAACCCTTGTAATGCACAACAAGAAAACCGTTATTGGCACTGCTACCGGATTGTTTATAATCGCATTGATCCTGCTGACCCAGTTGGGCCGCAGCTTCCTTCCTGAGTTTAATGAGGGATCGCTCGTTGTTTCGGCAGTGACCCTTCCGGGAATATCGCTTGACGAAAGCAACAAGGTAGGCACGCAGGTTGAAAAAGCATTGCTCTCGGTACCCGAAATAAAACTGACCACACGAAGGACCGGGCGGGCAGAGCTGGATGAGCATACCCAGGGCGTGAACTCCTCCGAGATCGAAGCGCCATTCCATTTGGAAAAGAGGGACCGTGAAGAATTCATGGAAGACGTACGCGAAAAACTTTCGGGGATATCCGGTGTTAACATCACAATTGGGCAGCCTATCAGCCACCGTATCGACCACATGCTTTCGGGTACCAGGGCGAACATTGCCATCAAGATATTTGGTTCGGACCTCAATAAACTGTTCACTTTATCCAACCAGGTGAAGAGCCAAATACAGAACATCGAAGGCCTTGTTGATATAAGTACCGAACAACAAGTAGAAATACCGCAGATACAGATACGCCCAAAACGCGACATGCTGAATTTTTACAGCATCACTATTGGGCAATTCAATGAGTTTGTAGATGTGGCTTTTGCAGGAGAAAAAGTATCGGAAATATACGAAGGCAACCGCACTTTCGACCTCATCCTGAAATTTGATGACGAGAACCGCGGCAGGCTGGAGAACATCCGCAATACAACAATAGACAGCCACGACGGACAGAAGATCCCGTTGGAATATGTAGCCGATATCGTGAGCACTTCCGGCCCGAACACCATCAGCCGGGAGAATGTGCAGCGGAAAACAGTAGTCTCGGCTAACGTGGCAGGACGCGACCAAAAGAGCGTTGTGGAAGATATCAAAAAAGCCATTGGCGATAAGATAACCCTTCCCGAAGGCTACCACATAGAGTACGGCGGCCAGTTTGAAGCGGAAGCTGAAGCGTCCAAAACACTGGTAATCGCATCACTATTATCGCTGTTGGTCATCTTCCTGATACTGTTCCAGGAGTTTAAAAAGATAAAGACAGCCTCTATCATTTTAATAAACCTTCCGTTGGCGCTGATCGGCGGCGTGCTCAGCATTTACTTTACGAGCGGCATCATGAGCATCCCGGCCATCATCGGGTTCATTACGCTTTTTGGCGTAGCGACACGGAATGGCATCCTGCTCGTATCGCATTATAAAACATTGCAGGCAGAAGGCTACTCGCTTTACGACACGGTAATACAGGGTTCTAAAGACCGACTTAGCCCCATCCTGATGACGGCACTGACCGCAGGGCTGGCGCTGATACCACTGGCCGTTGCGAGTGACCTCCCCGGCAACGAGATACAAAGCCCGATGGCGAAAGTGATCCTGGGCGGGCTGCTTACCTCTACCCTGCTGAACATCTTTATCGTCCCGGTGGTGTATTACATGTCTAACCTAAAAAAGAAAGAAGATGCGATATAGAGCAGTATTTCACATAGCTGTGCTCCTGTTTGCTTTGCAGGCAGCGGCACAGTCGACACTGGACAATACGCTTTCGGCTATTGCCAAAAACAACAAGACCCTGGCCGGCAGCAAGCAGGAATGGGAAGCGCGGAAACTGGAATTCAATACCGGGCTTACGCCCCCCAACCCTACTGTGGAGTACGATTATTTATTTTCGAACCCGGTAAGTGCCGGAAACCAAACGGTGTTTACGATATCTCAGGCGTTTGATTTCCCCACGGCATATTCGCGGAAAAAGCGCCTTGCCGATGAACAGGTGAAACAGGCTGATTTCTACCTTACTTCGGCAAGGCAGGACATCCTTTTGGAAGCAAAGACAGCTTGTATACAGCTGGTTTACCAAAATAAAAGGCATACACAGCTGACCAAGCGTTTGGCGGACGCCGAAAAAATGGTACAGAATTTCCAGGTGCGATTAGACAAAGGCGACGGCAATATTCTGGACTACAACAAAGCTAACCTGCAGCTTATCGAACTGAAGAGGGACTACCACAATACAGTATCGCAGATCAACCAGCTGAATTATACGCTGACAGAGCTGAACGGGGGAAATGAGATCGTGTTTAAAGATACGCTATATCCGATGATTCCTGCTATACCGGCCTTTGAGGAACTTGAAAAGGCTTATGAGGAAAGCGACCCTAACCGGAAGATATTGGAACAGCAAAAAGTGGTGGCCCAAAGCAACCTCTCGGTAAGCCGGTCGATGACACTGCCGAAGATTGAGGTCGGTTATCATTACCAAGGAATATTAGGCCAGACGTATAATGGCATCCATACCGGTGTTTCGATACCGCTGTGGGAAAACAAGAACGTGATACAGCAGCGCAAGGCCGAAGTGACCGCCGCCGAGCTGGACATCGATGCCCACGTGAACGAGCATTTTTTCCACATCAAGCATTTGTATGAGGAATATACCAACCAAAAGAACATGATGGAAGCCTACGAAGCCGCGAAGATCGACACATCGT
This sequence comes from Flavobacterium arundinis, assembly GCF_038289855.1. Taxonomy (NCBI): domain Bacteria; kingdom Pseudomonadati; phylum Bacteroidota; class Flavobacteriia; order Flavobacteriales; family Flavobacteriaceae; genus Flavobacterium; species Flavobacterium arundinis. The sequence goes on along the minus strand of NZ_JBBYHR010000009.1, from coordinate 330 downwards.
CCCGCAACCGGGTACTGCTCAACAAAGCTTTTGCCCTGGGCGAGATCTCGGCAACGGAATACTTTATGGAGACCAGCTATTTCTATACGGCCCTCAACAGCTTTTTAGAAACCGAAAAAGAGTATCATGAAGCGGTGGCGATGCTGCTGAAGTACCAGTTGTAGATATATTCATGTCACCTGGGTGACTAAGTGTTCTATCTATTAGTGACTAGTCCTAAAATAACGATACAGGATTAATAATAATAAAAGTACAATTTTTTAGACAGAAGTAGCTTCTTGGTTACTTCTGTTTTTTGTTTTATAAGTCCTCATTTTAATTTCCTTTTGC
>NZ_JBBYHR010000008.1:0-248755 GCF_038289855.1 Flavobacterium arundinis | reverse complement strand
AAGTACGAGTTCGTGGAAGAATTAAATATGGAAATAATAAAAGAAATAGTGGTAATCTGCGATGGAGATCCAAGCAAAATACCACTATCTAATATGGTTTAAAGTCTTCCGAACACTTATGTTTTTTGAAAACCTTTGGGGTCTAAACACTTATTAGACATAAGAGTGAGCACGTCTCGCTCCCCTCTCCTTGGGAGAGGGGTCGGGGGTGAGGACTTACACTTTATAAATAAAAGCATTGATATTCATACCTGCTCCTACCGAGGCAAACAATACCACATCGCCTTTATTAAGGTGCTGGTCTTTTACTTTGCCTTTTATCATCAGGTCATACAGTGTAGGTATGGTGGCTACACTGCTATTGCCCAGTTTCCCTATGCACATGGGCATTTTATCTTTAACAAAAGGCTGGTCATGCATTTTGTAGAAGCGCTGTACTATGGCTTCGTCCATTTTTTCATTGGCCTGGTGTATGAGTACTTTGGTAATGTCCGCAATCTTAAGCCCGCTGTTATCAAGGCATTCTTTCATCGCCAGCGGCACATGGATGAGGGCAAACTCATATATTTTCCTGCCGTGCATCTTGATGTAGCGTATGTCAGGGTCATGATCGGTATTAAAAGAATTCCCGAAATATAAGAAATAGGCCTCATCATAAGTATACGATGCTGTTTCATGCGCCAGGATACCACCTTCGTCTTCAGTTGCCTCTATAACGGTTGCCCCGGCGCCGTCAGAATAGATCATGCTGTCCCTGTCATGCGGGTCGACAACCCTCGATAAGGTCTCGGCACCAATAACAAGGCATTTTTTTGCCATGCCTGATTTAATAAACGCCTGCGCCTGAATTACACCCTCAACCCATCCGGGACACCCGAAAAGCAGGTCGTAGGCTACGCATTTTGGGTTCTTTATCCTGAGGCTGTGCTTTACGCGCGCGGAAAGGCTCGGCAGCATATCGCCCTGTATCGTCCCGCTCCTTACATTGCCAAAGTTGTGGGCAAATATTATATAGTCAAGCGTTTCCCGGTCAATACCCGAGTCTTCTATCGCTTTTTCAGCTGCCAGAAAGGCTATATCAGATGTCTGTAGGTTGTCTTCAACATAGCGGCGTTCTGCAATCCCTGTTATCTGCCTGAATTTCTCGGTTATCACCTCGTTCGAATAATTGAGCGGGCCACCGTCATCGTTAAGGAATACATGCTTTGCGAAGTCAAGGTTCTTTACTGTACGTGTCGGTATATAGCTTCCTGAACCAGTAATTTTAATATTCATGTCGCTCCTAATTTATAGCTAAGTTAATCAAATATATAATAAATAAAAACGCAAAAACCTATGCATGCATATAATTTATGTAAAAGTTAAAATTTAATAAAAATAATAGGAAACTGTCAATTTAAACTGTTGATAATTTAATTTTTATCACCGTTGCTATCGATTGGGCACGGGCTTTTATCCTTTCTGCATTTAACCCTGAAAAATAGTGGTCGGTAGTTGTATGAAAATGCTTAAGCCAGGTTTTAAAGTGCTGTTCTGTAAGTTTTTCCTGTGCATTAAGGCCAAGGTGAATCTGCATGGTATTGTTCCTGTAAGTACCGGTATTGAAAAGGCTTTGCTCCCAAAAATCAGCAAGGATAGGGAGGTGGTGCGCCAGGTCGATCTTTGCAACATCGGTAAAAATGTAGCAGATGGCAGGATCTTTTAAAAGCCGGTTGTAAAATTCTGTAAGCAGCGATTCAATATCCTGCCTGTTTTCAATATCTTTCATATGTTTTTTCGAGCACGAATTTCCGCGATTTTACCGATTAGAAAAATGATAGCGGTCATAAAAAGGGTCAGGAAAATTTTCGCATTCCGTCATTGAAGGCGAAAGTACGAAGCAACCCGCTCTACAAAGTCTCTGACTTTGTAGGTGTGTTTAAAGGTCTCCGACCTTTCCTATGAATGTTAGAGACATGCCTCTACTTACGCAAAGTCAGAGACTTTGCGGAGCACGGAAAACAACAATTGATTCAAAAAAAAAGCCCTCATAAGAGGGCCTTACTATTAGTTTTCCATGTACGCCTCAATTGGCGCGCAGGAGCAAATCAAATTTCGGTCACCGTAAGCATCATCAACCCTCCTTACACCCGGCCAGAATTTATTTTCGGCAAGGTATTCCAGTGGGAATGCGGCTTTCTCCCTTGTATAAGGCAGGTTCCAGTTATCAGTTGTCAGCATCGCAAGCGTGTGCGGTGCGTTTTTCAATACATTGTTTTTATCATCAGCGCTCGATTCCTCAATTTCTTTACGGATAGATATCATCGCATCGCAAAAACGGTCAAGTTCCTCAAGGTTCTCGCTTTCCGTTGGCTCGATCATAAGTGTTCCTGCCACAGGGAAAGAAACCGTAGGGGCGTGGAAGCCATAATCCATTAAACGTTTCGCAATATCGGTCACTTCGATACCATTTGCCTTGAACGGACGGCACTCAAGAATCATTTCATGGGCAGCCCTGCCCATCTCACCGGAATAAAGCGTCTCGTAGTGGCCGCTTAGCCTCTCCTTAATATAGTTTGCATTCAGGATTGCATATTCTGTAGCGTTCGTAAGCCCTTCCGCACCAAGCATCGTAATGTATCCGTAAGAGATTAGGCACACGAGTGCCGATCCCCACGGGGCAGCCGATATAGCTGTAATAGCTGTTTCGCCGCCGGTAGGTATTACAGGGTTGGTTGGCAGGAACGGAACCAAATGTTTCGCCACGCAAATAGGGCCAACGCCGGGGCCTCCGCCTCCGTGAGGGATAGCGAAAGTCTTGTGCAGGTTAAGGTGGCAAACGTCAGCGCCAATAGTAGCCGGGTTAGTTAATCCAACCTGTGCGTTCATGTTCGCGCCGTCCATATATACCTGTCCGCCATTTTCATGGATAAAGTTGGTCACTTCTATGATCGATGCCTCATACACACCATGTGTCGACGGATACGTCACCATTAGGCAGGCAAGATTGTCTTTATGTTCCAATGCTTTTGCTTTCAGGTCTTCCACATCTATATTTCCATTCTCAGATGTTTTGGTAACTACCACCTGCATACCCGCCATGTTTGCAGTTGCAGGGTTGGTACCGTGTGCAGAAGCCGGTATAAGCGCAATATTCCTGTGGCCTTCGCCGCGGGACTGGTGGTAAGCGCGTATCACCATAAGGCCGGCATATTCGCCTTGTGCGCCCGAATTTGGCTGTAGCGTAGTACCTGCAAAACCGGTGATTACATTAAGTTGCTCCTCCAGTTTTTTAAGCATCTGTTGGTAGCCTTCTGCCTGCTCTACAGGGGCAAAAGGGTGGATGTTGTTCCAGTTGGCCATGCTCAAAGGCAGCATTTCCGATGCGGCATTAAGCTTCATGGTACATGAGCCCAATGCTATCATCGAATGGTTTAGTGCAAGGTCTAGGCGCTCCAGTTTTTTAATGTAGCGCATGATGGCGGTTTCACTGTGGTATTTGTTGAAAACGTCATGCTTAAGGAATTCGCTTGTCCTGTTCACCGAATCCGGTATAGCAATGCTTCCTGATAGTCCGGTTACGGTTTCTGTAGTTTTTCCTGTCGCTTCCGCAAATACGGCAATGATATCGTTTATGTCTTTTACGGATGTCGTTTCATTGAAAGATATAGAGATCGTATCAGCATCCACATAGTAGAAGTTGATCTCTTTTTTCTCAGCGGCAGCTTTTACTTTGGCAGCATCGGCTTTTACAAGGATGGTGTCAAAGAAAGCGGTGTTCGTTTGGTAAACGCCAAGCTTGTTAAGCGCATCGGCAGTCGTAACAGCTGAAGCGTGGACTTTATCGGCAATATAGCCAAGGCCCTGAGGCCCATGGTAAACCGCATACATACCCGCCATTACGGCAAGCAGTACCTGTGCTGTACAAATATTCGAAGTCGCTTTTTCGCGCTTAATGTGCTGCTCACGCGTTTGTAATGCCATACGTAGTGCACGGTTGCCATTCGCATCAACGGTTACCCCAATGATCCTGCCCGGCATAGAGCGTTTGTATTCTTCTTTGGTAGCGAAGAACGCTGCGTGCGGCCCGCCATAGCCCATCGGTATACCGAAACGCTGGGTAGTACCTACCACAACATCGGCACCCATCTCACCCGGAGAGGTAAGTTTTACAAGGCTAAGTATATCAGCGGCAACAGCTATTTTTATTTCTTTTTCTTTTGCTTTGGCAATAAAGCCGGCATAATCATGCACCTGGCCATACTTGCCCGGGTATTGCAATATCGCCCCGAAGAAATCATCGCCAAAGCCAAACTCTTCGTGGTTACCTACAACAAGCTCCACACCAATTGGCCTAGAACGTGTTTGCAGTACCGAAAGTGTTTGCGGCAATATCTCTTCAGAAACAAAGAATTTATTTACGTTGTTCTTTTTCTGGTCGCGGGTACGCACGTCAAACAAAAGCGCCATTGCCTCTGCGGCAGCGGTACCTTCGTCAAGAAGCGATGCATTGGCGATCTCCATTCCGGAAAGCTCGATCACCGTGGTCTGGTAGTTAAGCAATGCCTCAAGGCGGCCCTGCGCTATCTCGGCCTGGTAAGGCGTGTAGGCAGTGTACCATCCCGGATTTTCGAAAATGTTCCTTTGTATCGGTGCAGGAACAATAGCAGGGTGGTAGCCCAAACCGATGTACGACCTGTATATTTTATTCTTATTGCCCAACTGCTGGATGTGGCTCATGTACTCATATTCGGTCATGGCCGGCTCCAGGTTTAACGGAGCTTTCAGACGAATATCATTGGGCAGGGTTTCGTATATTAACTGGTCTATAGATTCGACACCGATGGTCCTAAACATATGTTGGAGATCATTCTCCCTTGGGCCAATGTGCCTTAAAGCAAAAGCATCTGTTCTCATGTGTGTTGTAGCAAATATTAGAGGCACAAAATTAGCTAAATATCTTCAATTAAAAATGCTTTTTTGAACTCCAATTTGTGAATTTTTTACTTCAAAACTCTTCCTGTTACCATATTCATTATTTTTGTAAGGTATGAATGCGATTAAACAGCTATTTAACGCCTATATCTATGGGAGCATGCACGTTGCCATGACCGTACTGGCGCTGGTCCTGATGACCAATCACATGTTCCGGATCCCGTTCGACTGGGCCATTGCAACATTTGCCTGGTGCGGCACTATGTTCAGTTATAATTTCATGAAGTACGATGGCCTTTTCCGTGTAAAAAAAACCGCAGGCAGGCGTATAAAGATCATCGTAGCGCTGAGTACCGTCGCTCTCGCGGTTGCGGGCATAAGCTTTTTTTTCCTCGAAAGAGTAACGCAGATAATAGCGATCGTTTTTTTTGGACTGACGGCGCTTTACACCGTGCCCTTCTTCCCGAATACCAAAAACCTCCGAAACTGGAGCGGCATCAAGATATACATCGTGGCATTATGCTGGGCCGGGATCACCGTCGTACTGCCCCTGATAGACGCTGGTATCCCGCTGACTTCCGATGCGTACCTCAAATTCTCTCAGCGGTTCCTGCTCATCATCGTCCTTATATTGGTGTTCGAGATTATCGACCTGAAAGAAGACGACCCGCACCTCAAAACCATCCCTCAGCAGATAGGGGTGAAAAGGACTAAAGTTCTGAACCTCATTTTTTTGGCCCTGCTTTTCTTTTTAGAATTCCTGAGGATAACCATCGACTACCGACAGCTGGCCGCCAACCTGTGTATGGTCGTTGCCACAGCGCTTTTTACCATTTATGCCACCCCCAACCGCCCTAAGTACTACACGCTTTTCTGGGTAGAGGCGATACCGATATTTTGGCTGGGGCTGGTGGTGCTGTTTGGACAAAAATTATTTTAAGACATGAAATTCCTGTATTATATTATATTGTGTAGGTTTTACAAAGGATCCGGAAGCGATCTTCCCAAGGCTAAGCTGGTTTTTGTAACTTTTCAATGGTTGGTCTTTATATGTTTGCCTATGTTGCTGATAAATGCCTACTATGGCATAGAATTTTACACGAACTATATTAAGCCATTAATAATCGTTATGACTATAATGTTGATACTTCTTAATTATTTATTTCTCTTCAGGATTGCCAGGGCACAAAAGATAATAGAGAAATATGAAGGGAAATACCCATTGATAGAGAAATATCCGATAGGGGCTTACCTTCTATTTATATTTGTTATTCCAATCATTTTAGGTGCATTTGTTATTACATTTATTAAATATCGGCATGGACATTAGTGGTATGTATTTACTATAGTTGCGTTATGACGCCAAATTCCCCAAAGCCATCCCCAAATCCCCAAACCCAAAAGTAAACCCGGCATCCGATAATCGTTTCGGGATAACGTTACGGCTTTTCAGTACCAATTCGGTCTCTGTACCTATAATCATCGCACCAATTTTCAGCAGGCTTTCGCCAATGGGAATACCAACCGGCATGCCTACAGTTTTACGAAGCGTTTTCATAAAAGCAGCATTACGCACCGGGGCAGGGGAGACCACATTCACAGCGCCGTCCATTTCGTTATTGATAATGAATTCAATAGCACGGGCAAAGTCTTTTTCATGTATCCAGCTTACGAACTGCCTTCCGCTGCCCTGTTTTCCGCCAAAGCCAAATTGTGCCAGCTTCTTCAGCGGGATAAAAGCGCCGCCTTTTTTACCAAGGACAATAGATGTCCGCAACGCTGTCTTTATAGTATCTGGCGTTTCGAAACGGAAGAAAGCCTTTTCCCAAACCTTTGCTACATTCATAGAAAAGTCATGCCCGATCTCGCCGGTTTCCTCATCCATCTGCTTATCCAAAGAAAACCTGTAGATGGTCGCAGTAGAGGAATTGAGCCAGTGTCTCGGTGGATTGGTACATTGCTCTACCGCTTTGCCGAGTATCACGGTGCTGTCCACCCGCGATGCCATGATCTCGCTTTTGTTTTTCTCGGTATAACGACAATCCACCGACTTCCCAGCCAGGTTTATGAGCACATCGGTACCCTCCAGTTCCTTTTCCCAGCCCGTCATGGTCTTTGCATCCCAATTGATGTAACTGATGTTATTATCACTTATGTGAGATCTCCCGCGGGTAAGCACAACGATTTCATAGCTGTCCTTAAAATGGTCAATAAGTACATTTCCTAAAAAGCCGGTACCCGCGGCGATAATCATTTTTTTCATTGTCTTTTAATTATTTGACCTCACCCCAACCCTCTCCAAAGGAGAGGGAGAAGCTTCACTCGGATGCCTTATAGAAGATATATAACACAAATTTCGACGAGGGATATCCGTTCCAAGCTCCCCTCTCCTTTGGAGAGGGGTCGGGGGTGAGGTCTGTTGGTTATTTCCTACACGTTATTATATAATACCCAAAGTTATTCATCTGTACCCCGGATAGCAGCGCGAACAAGGATCCCTTCAGGTTCTTAATGCTTTGCGGTTTCAACGGATCACCGTTTAAAATCTTTTTAAAGATAAACCCGCCTATCGCAAAAGGCACATGCAGTACAGATGGCGCCACTCTCAGGGAGATATCCTCGATGCGTATATCTTTAAACCCGGTCTCGGCCAGTAGCATTTCGATTTTTTTAATGCTCCCCAGTTTTTCAAGGCTCCACCCGTTGCACAGGCCTTTATAACAATAGCTTCCGCCAATGCATAATTCTTCAAATTCTTTTTTAAGGAAGGCATCAGCTACTACCAGCTTTGTGCCCGGTTTCAGGATCCTGTATGCTTCCCGGAAAGAATTCTCACTGTGACCGCCATGGCAAAAGCTCTCGACCGCCATACAACCATCAAAGGTATCATTAGCAAATGAAGTATGGTTGTAATCTTCCTTCAATATCAATCCATTAAGCCCTGCCAGCCTTTTGTTTCCTTCTTCCATTTGGAAATCAGACAGAGTTACGCCTATTATTTTAAGGTCTTTGTATTTTGTCAGCCCAAATTTCATAGTGCCGCCCATACCGCAGCCGAGGTCGCACAGCAGCCCTTTGGCGTTAAGCCGGTTGTATATCTGGCGGTTCATTTCGTTGAGCATGCTGTCACGGCGAAAAGGATTGGTGCTCATCGGACTGTAATACCCAAAATGCATATTGAAATCACGGCTCCAGAATTCATAGTCTTCGGTCGCTTCATTATAAAGCTCCGCGGTTTTGCTGTTGTTTTCAGTATGTAAAAGTTTAGGGTTGAGGTGCAGCGTTTCCATGATTGAAATATTTGGTGATTGAATAGGTTGTGTATACGAAATAGATGGCAATGCAGGCTGGGAAAACGAACAGGAAGGGCACACTATACAGGTCGTTGGAAAATCTGTCGTAATAATATGCAGCTCCTATACCTGCAAAATCAATTGCAACGAAGAGCCAGTACCGCAGTACAAGCACACGCCGCTTTCTGTCAGCATTAGGATAATAGCAAAATAAGACGGCTACTGCCAATATCAATTGGAGTATTCCCAAGGGTATCATGGCCAGCATTCCTAAAGTTGGAACGATGAAAAGAACACCATTTGTGACCAATGCCCAAAAGTTGATTTGATGTAGTATTTTCATCTTAAAACCCTTTTAAATTATGAATTAATAGCAATGTATAAACCACAGCAAAGAGCGTGAACAGCGCATTCATCCCAAACCCGCCCCATCGGAACAGCAACTTTTTCGGGATGTCGTACATGGGGTAGTACGCTATTTGTGTGGCGACTTTCCCTACCCAATAGGCCGCTATCAATCCGGTAAGAGCTATGGCAAGATGCGTCTGGTCTTTAAGGTCGTCGGGGATAAGGATAGCGATAAGCCCAAAGCTGAAGTTCAGTCCCTGAATGTAGCGCCCGTAGGTTTTCGCGATCTCCTGGTTGAGAGGTTTTAGCTGCTTTACATCATTATACCAGTCGAAAACACGATGGCGGATGTAAGGGTAAATGAGCGCAGTGAATATCTGGCCGATACCTCCGAGGATAATAAGCCAGTTGGGGATGGTGAAGTTCATGGTTTGTTTTGTTTAGCTTTTATATAAATTATAATCGAAAGATTGAGCGCGAGTGCAGGCGGTATTGCGACGATCCAGAACCAGTCGGTGAAGATCCACAAGGCAAAGAAAGCTGCAACCCCAATAAGATAAACTCCTGTATAACTATCCCTGTAGCCGCTATCAATAAACATCCCAATACCTACTATTACATGAAATGCACCGGTAACCATAGTCAACAGCATGCCGACAATTAGTATCTCGGAGTCGATGAGCCATCCCAGCCCCATAAGCAGTAGCGGAATGCCTACCACCGCATAATTCATGTAATTTACATTTTTCATATACTATAACTTTTAAAGTTTCAGAAAACAATGAAACAATTAATCAAATTTTTTTACTTCATTATTTTAAGGACAAGCCTTCCCAGCCAGTTGTCTTTGAATTCGGTTGCTTTTTCGAGCATATTATCGGCTTTAAGCACAAAGTCGTATAGCTTTCCGGTTTGGTCTGTAAAGTGTTTTGCTTCCTCCGATTTATCATCTTTAACTGCTGTCGATACTTCCTTCAGTACTTTAAGGGCAGGTTTTATCTCGCGCCTGCTGCGTTCCTGTGCGATCTTTACGGCCAGTTCGTCAAGGTCTTTCTCGGCGGTAAAGAACTCCTTGCGCTCTCCTTGTTTGAATTCCTTATACACGATGCCCCAGTCCATCAGCGCACGCAGGTTCATACTGGCATTGCCGCGGGATATCTGGAGGTCTTCCATTATGTCCTCCATAGAAAGCGGCTCGGGAGAGACCATAAGCAGGGCGTGAATCTGCGCCATGGTCTTATTGATTCCCCACTGGGAGCCCAATGCGCCCCAGGTCTGTACGAACTTATTTTTTGCTTCCCTGAATTCCATGTGTCAAATTTAGAAATTATTTTTAAACTTTCAAAAATAAATGAAAGTTATTTTTGCCTGTTGTTTCAAACTTTTGGAAATCAGTTAAAAATACTTAGTGTTGGGGATGTTTTTGGTTTTGTCTTTATACGATATTTGTCAATTAAACCGAAAAGTTATGATACCTTCAAACCAAAATGGGAAACAGGATCCTGAATTGATCTCATACCAGCAGTTACGAAAATTAATAGGAGTACTTGGATTGTTGCTGCCAATTATACTTCTGGGTGGCCACATTATAGGTAAGGATACTGCCGAACCCTATTTTTTGGACTCAATAAGCCACTACTATTATTCTGTAATGGGTGATGTGTTTGTTGGCATTCTATGTGCAATAGCCATATTTCTGTTTACTTATAAAGGTTATCCCGACGGTAATGACAATATTGCGGGCAACCTGGCATGCCTGTTTGCTTTGTGTGTCGCTTTTTTTCCAACTTCAAAGGACAGCTCAACAACAACAGTGAGTGTTGTTCATTATATTGGGGCCTGCCTTTTCTTTGCTGCTTTGGGATATTACTGCCTGGTACTCTTTACTAAATCAAAAGGGACTTTAACAGAAGAAAAGAAAAAACGGAATAAGATATTTAGGAGTTGTGGTTACATAATTGTTGGCTGCATTGTATTGCTTGCGGCTTATCGAATCCCGGCAATCAATGAAATACTTAAAGATACCTGTTATTTCCTGGTTTTAGAAATAGTCGCTCTTTGGGCTTTTGGTATCTCATGGTTGGTTAAAGGCGAAGTAATTTTAAAAGACTAAATAAAAATCAAACCCCGAAGTCATAAACTCCGGGGTTTGTCTATTATCTCACATCTATCATCTCTTTGTCTGTTCCTAATTCCCCCTTCGGGGTTAGGGGGCCAAAAGCCCAGCCCTCTTCAGCAATGCCTCCGGCCTCGGCTCCTGTCCACGGAAACGCTTATATAATAGCATCGGGTGTTCTGTACCACCTTTAGATAGTATGTTATCTTTAAATTTCTTAGCTGTTTCTTTATCAAAAATGCCTTTTTCCTGGAAGAACTCAAATGCATCAGCATCCAGCACCTCCGCCCATTTGTAGCTGTAATAGCCAGATGAATACCCACCCTGGAAGATATGCGAAAAAGCCGTACTCATGGCATTTCCCTTCACATCGGGATAAAGCTGGGTAGCTGCGAACTGTTCCGTCTCAAAAACTTTCACATCCGTAATGCCGCTTGGGTCGGCGCTGTGCCATCCCATATCCAGCATCCCGAAGCTCAGTTGGCGCATCGTCGCGATCCCTTCCTGGAAGCTCGCGCTCTCTTTTATTTTTTTGATGTATTCCATCGGGATCATCTCGCCTGTCTGGTAGTGGTGTGCAAATAGGGCAAGGGCCTCCGGCTCATAGCACCAATTCTCCATCACTTGGCTTGGCAGCTCTACAAAATCCCAGTAAACACTGGTGCCCGAAAGGCTTGGGTATACAGTATCCGCCAGCATGCCATGCAACGCATGCCCGAACTCATGGAACAGCGTTGTCACTTCATTGAACGTCAGCAGCGACGGCTTGGTTTCTGTGGGTTTGGTAAAATTGCACACTATCGAAACGTGCGGCCTTTCGTTCACGCCGTCCTTTACATATTGCGATTTGTATGATGTCATCCACGCGCCGTTTCGTTTCCCTTTTCTCGGGAAGAAATCGGCATAAAAGATAGCGACAAGGTTGCCTGCCTCGTCTTTCACTTCATAGGTCGTAACGTCCTTATGGTAGGTATCAATGTCCTTCACTTCCTCAAACTTCAGCCCGTACAGTTTTCCGGCAATGGTAAACGCACCATTCAGCACATTTTCCAGCTTGAAATACGGTTTTAGCTTCTCATCATCAAGGTTGAACAGCTTTTGCTTCAGCTTCTCCGAATAATAAGCGCCATCCCATTTCTCCAGATGGTCGAGCCCGTCCAGTTCCTTGGCGAATGCCGTCAGTTCTGCAAACTCCTTTTCGGCGGCGGGCTTGGCTTTCGCCAAAAGGTCCTGCAGGAACGATTTTACTTTCTCCGGACTTTCGGCCATGCGCTCTTCAAGAACAAAGTTGGCGTGCGACTGATATCCCAATACGTTAGCGCGCTCATGGCGCAGTTTCGCTATTTTCAGTACGATATCTGCATTGTCAAACTCGTTCCCCTGGAATGCCCGTGCACCAAAGGCAATGGCAAGTTGTTTACGCAGTTCACGGTTATCGGCATAGGTCATGAAGGGGACATAGCTCGGATAGTCGAGCGTAAATACCCAACCCTCTTTTTCGAGGCTCATGGCAAGTTCGCGTGCCGCTTCTATAGTCCCTTCAGGTAATCCCGAAAGATCTTTTTCGTTGGTGATGTGTAGTTGGTACGCATTCGTTTCAGCCAAAACATTTTCTCCGAACTCAAGGCTCAGTTTCGAAAGTTCCTTGTCGATCTCACGAAGCCTGATCTTTTTATCTTCGGGCAGGTTGGCGCCGTTGCGCGAAAAGCCTTTGTATTTTTTCTCAAGGAGCGTAGTTTGCTCTGCTGTTAGGTTCAATGTATCTCTCTTGTCATAAACGGCTTTCACCCTTTCGAACAGGTCCTTGTTCAGGCGTACGTCATTTCCGAATTCCGAGAGCAGGGGAGAGACCTCCATCGCGATCTTCTGTATCTCATCATTGGTTTCCGCCGAATGCAGATTAAAGAATATAGATGAGGTACGCTCCAAAATATCCCCGCCAAACGACATGGCTTCAATGGTGTTCTTAAACGTCGGCTCCTCCGGGTTAGCAACGATGTCGTCAATTTCTTTACGTGCAATTTCAATACCTTTTATAAAGGCCGGCATGAAATCTTCGGTCTTTATCCCGCTAAATGGTGCGGTATCGTGTTTTGTGGTAAATTTTTGTGTGAGTAGGTTCATATTATATATGGCCGTAGTATTTACGGATTTCTTTTCTGATTGATTTATTGCTGCTGCGATTGTCGAATACTGTGATTACTTCGATTCGTTCCTTGAGTATTCGATATAAAAATGAAGTTTGTTTTGTAACAATACAAATATGGAGGTTGAAGTGTTTTTTGGATTTAATGCAACTCTCCGGAAATAAAGCAATATGCTTTAATTTTTCTTCAAATTTTTCAGAAAAGGCTTCTGAAGATTTTTGAGACCATTCTTCTATCAAATAATCCAAAACTAAGTCAAGTTTTTCCCCTGCAAGTTCGGAGAGAATTACACTATGCATTTCTGAGCTTTCTTCTTTTTTTGAAATCTTCCCAAGTGATGCTTTGGCCGCGGTCTAGTTGCTCAATGCCATATCGGATCTCAAGCTTTTGGTCTTCGGTAAACTCATCATAAAAATCTTTCTTCTCCTTAAATAGGAGTTTACGCACTTTATCAATAAGCTTGGAATCATCCGACTCCAATATCATCTTTGCCAATTCTTCTTTTGTTGCCTGAAAGTCCATAATTGCATTTTTATCAAAGTTACTAATTATCGTAATTTGAATGACTTAAAATTATTTAAAATATTTTGGATAACAATTCGCATTTCTGCCATTAACCTCAAAAAACTATTCCTTATTCCTCAATCCCTCCGAAGCCTTATTCACCGCTTCCCTCAGTCCTAACTTGTAGGCTATAATTTTTGCCTGCACGATCTTGTCATGGCTGCCTATTATCTGTGCGGCAAGTATCCCGGCATTCTTCGCACCATTTAAAGCCACCGTAGCCACAGGTACGCCGCCCGGCATTTGCAGTATAGAAAGCACACTGTCCCAACCGTCAATGGAGTTGCTGGATTTTACAGGTACACCGATTACGGGTAGCGGACTCATAGAGGCCACCATACCCGGCAAATGTGCCGCACCACCGGCACCGGCTATAATTACCGAAATCCCCTTGGTATGTGCATCCTTGCTAAACTCAAACAGTTTTTCGGGCGTACGGTGCGCCGATACAATATCGACCTCCGTTGTAATGCCGAATTCCTTCAATATATCTATGGCATCCTGCATCACCGGCATGTCCGATATGCTGCCCATTATTACTGCTACTTTCATTTTTTATTGTTGTTGGTTGTTATTATTTTGGGCGTGCCGGCTCCGTGCCTACGCCGTCGGTCCGCCGCGGCGGATATATCTGCTCCATGCCTTCGCAGGATACCGCCTCTATCCCTCACGCGGAGCTGCACGTTTCCTTTCATGGCATCGGACTTCCGACATCGGACTCAAAACTCTATACATTCAGAGGAGCAACCCAGAACCCGAAACTCGAAACCCGAAACTATTTATGCAATAACCCTGATCGTATTCTTCACTTCCTCGGCAATCTTTCGTGCCTGCTCAATATCTTTGTTCACTATCGTTACGTGCCCCATCTTCCGGAAAGGCCTTGTTTGCTTCTTCCCGTAAATGTATGGTGTAACGCCATCCATCTTCAATATCTTTTCAATATTCTCATAGATAACATTGCCACTGTAGCCTTCTTCGCCAACCAAATTTACCATGATACCTGCTGCTTTGCTGTCAGTATTGCCCAACGGAAGGTCGAGTATAGCTCTCAGGTGCTGCTCAAACTGCGACGTGTAGCTTGCCTCAATAGAGTAGTGCCCGCTATTATGCGGCCTCGGCGCTACCTCATTCACTAAGATCTCATCATCAATGGTCTGGAACATCTCCACGGCCAGGAGTCCGACATGGTCAAAATGCTTCGAAACTTCCAGCGCGATAGCACGGGCTTTTTGGGATACCACATGGTCAATACGTGCCGGGCAAATAACATACTCCACCTGGTTAGCTTCGGGATGGAATTCCATCTCTACAACCGGATACGTTTTTATCTCACCCGAAGGGTTGCGCGCCACGATAACCGCCAACTCATTCTTGAAAGGTACCATCGCCTCGGCAATGCACTGTACATCCGGCAGGCTTTCCAGCGTCTCCGCATTGCGTACCACTTTTACACCCATGCCGTCATACCCGCCTTCGGTGCTTTTCCATACAAAAGGCATTACAATTTTCCTGTCCTCTACAGCAAACCGAAGGTCGGCCAGTGTTTCAAATCTCCTGTAATCTGCTGTTGGTATATGGTTCTTTTTATAAAAATCTTTCTGTATGCCTTTGTTTTGGATAAGGTTAAGCGTCTTTGGCGAAGGATACACCTGAATGCCTTCCGCTTCCAGTTTTTCGAGCGCAGTAATATTTACATGTTCTATCTCGAAAGTAAGCACATCCACCTGTTTCCCGAAGTTATACACGGTGTCATAATCCATCAGGTCACCCTTGAAGAATTGGTTACACCCAATTTTACACGGTGCCTCATCGCTCGGGTCGAGCACATACGTCTGGATATCAAATTTCCGGGTTTCTGTGAGCAGCATTTTGCCTAACTGGCCGCCGCCCAGTATGCCCAGTTTAAAATCAGAAGAAAAATAGTTCATTGTTGTGTTGTTGTTTCAATGCCAAAGATACTATTTATTACTAAAATGGTTTCGCCAGTAATTACACAAATTACCATAAATTGAATTATTGAAATTACTGCAATTATCGAGAAAAACATGTAGTATTTTTTCGATAATTTTAGCATTTGGCGCACCTTCATATATAAAATTATATTTGTATTTTAGAGGTTCATTAATCCGGAACAGTTTATTGTACGGATGCAAAAGGACCTATATGAGATTAACCGTAGAAAGAAAACCGGCAAAAGTACTTCCGGATACAAGGCGTGTAATAGCACGCTATTTTTTTAATGGCGAGGAAAGGGCAGTCGAATTGCTCAAAAAAATACTGGCTCTTGACAAAGAGGAAACCTTCGGGCTGATATCCCCTTTATTACAGGATTTCTCCAAAAGGCACCGGAGCATTACCAAAAAGCTTTTCAACCACTGCGAACGCGTAAAGAAATATATTGCAATGGCAGGTGGTGATTTCGAAAAGCTCGATGATTATACCAAGCTGCTTATCGGGTCGTATTTTACCCATGAATATTCCATTGAATCGGCAGCATTCTTTAACCCGTCCATAGTGCCCGACCCCGACCAGTCCAACCTTGAAGAAGGCCAGTTGCGCGTTATCATCAGCTTTAGGGCAGTGGGTGAGGGACACGTATCTTCGGTGGTATTCCGCCGGGCGATGATCGACAGGAACAATGATATCACGGTAATACCTGCAGGTAATTATATCGATGAAGCCGACAAGATCCACAATATTGTTTACCAAAAAAGGCTGTTCCTTAAAAAAGCGCTCGAAGCCGACATCAATAACGAGTTCATTAAAACGGTTACGGAACAGCTCGAAGACCGCTTTGATTATGAGCAACTGAAAAAACTGGTGCTTGAAGCAAAACAAAAAACCGATGATCTTACCATCATAAAGCAGTACGACCTTATTTTGGCACTGTCTGACAGTTACCGCAGGATAAGCTTTTCTAAAGATACTGATATCAGCGACCGCGTTATTTTCCCTATCTCCGATTTCGAATCGAAAGGTATCGAGGATGCGCGCTTTGTAAAGTTCACGGACGATAATGGCAAGGCAGTTTACTATGCCACATATACCGCTTACGACGGTGTGCACATCATGCCGAAGCTGCTTAAGACCACCGATTTTTACGAATTCAAGACCAGCCCGCTCAATGGGGCAGGTGCCAAAAATAAGAACTTGGCACTGTTCCCGAGGAAGATAAACGGTAAGTATGCCATGCTGTCGCGCATAGACGGCTGGAACAATTACCTAATGTATTCGGATAATATTAATGAGTGGGAAAACCCTGTTAAGATCCAGTCGCCCGAATACCATTTTGAATTTGTGCAGATCGGAAACTGCGGCTCGCCTATTGAAACTGAATACGGCTGGCTTGTCATTACGCATGCCGTTGGGCCTATGCGCCGCTACACGATTGGTGCATCACTTCTTGACATCAACGACCCGTCAATAGAGTTGGGCAGGCTCCGCGACCCGCTCATCGTACCAAACCCTGACGAACGAGAAGGCTATGTGCCGAATGTAGTCTATTCCTGCGGCTCGGTTATCCATAATGGCGAACTGATACTCCCATACGGCCTTTCCGACCATAGTTCAGGCTTTGCAACGGTTAACCTTAAAACATTGCTCGATAGGCTGCGTAACGGTGGATAGTTTAGTTTTCAGTCGCAGTCACAGTTTTCAGTAAGTTGTCCGGTTTTATAAGTCAGGTTAAAAATTTAACAAAAAGCTTCTTCCTGATTTCCATAAGAGTGAAGCTGCCCCCTCTCTTTTGGAGAGGGGGGTGGGGGTGAGGCCAAGAGATACAAAGCTTCATCCCTAATTTCCACAAGAGTGAAGCTGCCCCCTCTCTTTTGGAGAGGGGTTGGGGGGTGAGGCCAATAGAAATTAATCAATAAAAAATAGTACTTGGAACGCTTTTTCGCAAAAAACCCCGCGCTGTTAATAAAGGAATTCCGTTCCTTTCTAAGCGTCCGTTTCGGACTCATCTTTGCCCTGAACATGCAGTCCACTATTATTTTTTATTGGGTGTACCACATTACCAATGATAAGCTGGCGCTCGGCTTCGTTGGCCTTGCCGAAGTAATACCCGCTATCGGCTGCTCGCTTTTCGCCGGCCATTTTGTCGACTTGAGCGAAAAGCGCAAGATGCTGCTTTTCTGCATCACCAGTTATATCGTCGTTGGTACCAGCCTGTTTATGCTTACTACCCCGTTCGCTTTCGATAAGCTCGGAATGCCATCCACGCTATACCTCATCTATTTCTTTGTCTTTTGTGGGGGAATAATACGCACCTTTATGGGCCCGTCGATGTTCTCACTGTTCGGACTGGTAGTGCCCAGGGAGCACTTCCCCAACGGGACAAGTTGGAGCAGTATGGCATGGCAGACCGGCGCTATGCTCGGGCCGCTTGCCGCCGGGCTTATGATTGCACTCAACAGTATAACAACAGGGATGTTTGGGGTAGTCCTGATACAGATCGTCCTGCTTTTCCCAATGCTGTCCATTAAGCGAAAGCCCATCCTTAAACAAGAGAAAGAACCCATGCTTCAAAGCCTTACGCAGGGAATTCGGTTCGTAGTAAAAACGCCTGCCCTGCTCGGGGCACAGCTGCTTGATATGTTCTCGGTGCTGTTTGGCGGTGCCGTGGCCCTGCTGCCCGTTTTTCAGAAAGAGATATTGAATGTAGATGAAGTAGGCTTCGGCCTGTTGCGTTCAGCGCCGGGGGTAGGGGCATTGCTCACGTTAGGGCTGCTCGCATTTTTACCCTTAAAAACTTATCCCGGAAGAAAGTTATTCATAGCGGTAACAGGCTTTGCGTTCTGTATCATCGGCTTTGGGCTTTCCACTAATTTTATATTATCGTTCTTCATGCTGCTGTTTTCCGGCATGTTCGATGCTGTGAGCGTTGTCATCCGCAGCACGATACTGCAGCTCGTCACACCCGACAATATGCGCGGCCGTGTAGCTTCTGTAAACACCATCTTTGTAAGTTCCAGTAATGAGTTGGGCGACTTCGAAAGCGGCGTTATGGCACACTGGCTGGGTACAGTCCGGGCGGTGGTTGTTGGCGGCTGCCTTACGCTCGGGGTGGTTGCAGTCACGTTCTTCGGAGCACCAAAACTGCGGAAGTTCAACTATGATGAGGAGGCCTCACCCCAGCCCTCTCCAAAGGAGAGGGAGTAGCTTCACTGGTGCCTGATAATTCGTAATCTGGGCGTGCGTTTCCTTTTCCCGGCAAAGGCCGCCGCACGGGTCGGGCTATCCGCTCTATCCCCGCTGAAAAGCGGGGGATGCCGCTTCTATCCCTCACGCAGGCCTCACCCCCGGCCCCTCTCCTTTGGAGAGGGGAGGAGCTTCACTCGTGCCTGCCTGAAATTATGAATAATCGGTTTCTTCGAAAAAAAAATCATGGTCATCCGCCCGATCAGTATTCCACTTAATCCGTCACGCTATCTTTGAGAGATTCCGATAGCTGTCGGAAGGCATCAGGATCAATCGTAAGAGTAAGCACACCCGAGTGAAGCTACCCCCTTTCCTTGGGAGAGGGTTGGGGAGAGGCTTATTCCACTTCCACAAACTCCTTCTCCGATTTAGAGATAACAATAGTCGCCACGCCATTTCCAATAAAATTAGTTATCGCCCGAGCTTCACTCATAAATTTATCCACGCCCAAAAGGAACGCCAGCCCTTCAACAGGGATCTTATGAATGGCTGTCAGGGTAGATGCCAATACGATAAACCCGCTACCGGTTACGCCCGCCGCACCTTTAGAGGTCAGCATCAGTAGGCCTATTACGGTGACAATCTCCCCAAAACTCAGGTGCACATTATAAAGCTGTGCAAGGAATATCACCGCCATCGAAAGGTATATCGAAGTTCCGTCAAGGTTAAACGAATACCCCGTAGGCACCACTAACCCCACAACCGACTTGCTGCAGCCCATCTTCTCGAGCTTTTCCATCAGGTTGGGTAAAGCACTTTCAGACGATGAGGTGCCTAAAACGATAAGCAGTTCGGCCCTGATGTATTTTATGAATGTAAAGATGTTCTGTTTGTAATACTTCATGATACCGCCCAATACCACAAAAATAAATATCGCCATTGTGATATAAACCGTCAGCATCAGTTTGCCCAACGGAATTAAGGTGTGCAGCCCGAACTTCCCAACCGTAAATGCCATTCCCCCAAAAGCTCCCAACGGTGCAAGGTACATTACCCACTTCAGGGCCTTGAATACATATTTTGAGCAGGTGTATAAAACGCCGATAGCCTGCTCACGTTTTCTGTAATAATTCAGCGCTACGCCTACTATTATGGCAGCTATCAGTACCTGCAACGTAATGTTGTCCAGGAAGAATTGCAGCCAGCTGAAGTCTTTTACCCCTTCCGTATATTTTGATGGGTCCTGCATATTTAGACCTGTTTTGTCTATTTTGCCAGGCTCCATAAAGTAGGCAACTGTCACGCCAATCGCCAGTGCGAATGTGGTGACGATCTCAAAATAGATAAGCGATTTCAGCCCGATGCGCCCCACCTTCTTAAGGTCGCCCATTCCTGCGATACCCAAGACGATCGTCAGGAAAATGATAGGCGCAATGAATACCTTGATGACCTTGACGAACCATACCCCGATAACTTCCATTTTCACGGCAGCCGCAGGCTCAAAATGCCCTAGCAATATCCCTGCAAGTATCGCGATCAGTACCCAGAAAGTAAGGTTGGTGGTTATCCTGAACAGCAGGCTTTGTTTGGGTTGTGGGATGTCGATATTCGGTTTCATTGTGCCGAAGATAAGGATTATAAGGAAATACCGCAAAGGATCGCAAAGAAGGCACAAAGATTCGCAAAGGCTTTTGCTAAATGAATTCAATTCTTATATGTCTTTGCGATCCTTTGCGGATCTTTGTGGAATAATTAAAGAGCTATCCTCCTCAAAATATCCTTCGTCGCGCCCTTATATGCCGCCGTATGCTTCACCGAATCTTCCGATAAGATGCGCTGTAGTTCCGGGTATATCCAGTCTTCTTTTTTGCCAAGAAGATAAAGCGTCCGCATGGAATACGCTTTAGCGGCGACCTTCCCATCCGGGTCGATGAGCCAGTCAAAGCACGCTTCGGTTATTTGCTCGGAATGGGTAGGGGAAAGGAACGGCTCTTTCTGTTGTTTGGTAACTGCAAACAGGCATATTTTTGAAATAGGACGTATAGCGCTTTCATCACGGTATTTCGCGAGCGTATCACAAAATGCATCGAGGTGGGGAATAAGCCATTCGATTTTTGCTTCCATAACCAGTTCCAGTATCCAACAGGCTTTATGGTGGCTTTTATCTTTCGTATCAAACGCAATGTGCAACAGGTCCGGCAGCAATTCCGGGTTGCCCAGCACCTGCCCAGAAAGCAGGTCGCGGATAGGCCTGTGGGCAGTGCTGTTTATGATGCTGTTATAAAATTGCTCGTTCAAGAGGAATGATTTGAAAGCGAAAATACGAAATTTTACGGTTTGTCATTCTGAACGGAGCTTGCGGAGTGAAGAATCTCATTCCTTTAGAGAGATGCTTCCTTCGTCAGCATGACAAGAACTAAAAATTATAACTAAACGAAACATTCCCATAATAATTCATCGGCAGCCCCGGATAATAATACCGCGGCGAACCCCCGTTCACACCGGTAGCATTCACCAGGACCATCGATGCATACCTTGTGTCCGAAGCATTATTGACCCCTGCGGAAATATGTGTCAGAAACCCTTTGAACAGCTCATGGCGCCATCCTGCTTTTGCGTTAAGCAAATTGTAGCTGTCGGCATAAAGGGAGTTGGCATCATTTAGCGGAAGCCTGTCTACATAATAATAGTCAGCAGAAAGGTACAGCCCTTTTGGCATAAGCAACGTAAAGCCTGCGTTGATCTTATTGTTAGGAACGCCGGTCAAATCGTTACCTGAATAATCGGTGCCATTATTAAGGAACTCCTTAAACTCATATTTTCCTATCGATGCAGCGGCATAAGGTCGTAGGGCTAAGTCAGTACCCAGTTGCCAGTTGTAGTTTATGGACGCCTCAATACCCTGGTGCAATGTCTCGCCTGCATTTACACCAACATACTGGTCGTCACCTACGCGCTGTGCCACAAGCAGGTCCTTTATCTGCATTCTATATAATGAAACTTCGGCATACAGGTTTTTATCCAAAAGGTAAAATTTGCCCCCGACTTCAAAGTTATACCCATTCTCAGGTTTTATGTTCGGGTTGATGTTGCCATCGGCAGTCAGCGTTTCTTCAATTGACGGAAGCGAAAATCCACGGCTTACCGAAGCATAAATTGTTTCCAATTTTGAAGGCTTGTACAGCAATGATACCTGCGGCGACCAGATGCCTTCATAACTGTAATTTTCCGAAGATGCAGCATCAGCAGGGAAGGTGTTGTCCAATTCAAACTGTGTCTTATTATAGTTAAGTCCCACCTGCACTTCAAACTTTCGCGCAAGTTGTACCCGTAACTGCGCAAACACATTAATGAAATCGCGCTTTTGTTCGGAGCCGGTTAGCCTTTCTCCCTGAAGTGACCCCTGTCCGTTGTTGTCTGCGTAAAGGTTAGCATAGGTGCCGCCTTTAAATCCGTCATTAAAATATTCAAGCCCTGCAATGAACTGCGATTTCATTTCGCCCAATTTAAAATCGCCAAAAAACTGCGTTCGCGCTCCCCATGCTTTGGTGTCCTGTCTAAGGATATCAAACGGGCGCGGCTCATAGCTTTGCTTAAAGTTAACAAATACCGAAGTGGAGTTCTTCAGCCAGTCCGCTGCCTGCCAGTCATACGCAAGTCCTCCCAGATACGAATCATATTGCTCATATCCTTTTGAAGCGTTCCATGTAAAGGCCGCCGCCCTTGGGTTGTTCTCAAAAGTTTGTTTATCAATAGAACTGGGAATGAAAGCCTTCATGTAAGTATAATTCCCAAAATAAGTCAGTTTGCTGTTTTTCCTTCGGAACAATTCTCCTGCCAGGGTCACGCCCTCACGATTATACGCGCTGTTGTCGCGATAGCCATCGGTCTCCAGTTTGTGGTAGCTAAGGTTCAGGCTGGCAGTTTCGGTGTTCAGGCTGTAGCCAATGGTGTTCTTCATCAACCCGAAAGACCCATGTGTGCTACTGATTCGGGTCGTGCTTCCGGATGCCGACGCCAGCTTTGGCGAAAGCAAAATAGCCCCGCCAAGCCCCGCGCCATAGAGGCTGGAAAGCGGGCCTTTGATAACCTCGATCTGGTCGATTATCTCAAGGTCGATGTCTTCAATGGTTGTTTCGCTATCGCCCGATGTCAATGGAATACTCCCATAAAAAGCCCGTATTTTGTTTGTGCCATACGGTGTCCTCGCGCCAATTCCCCGGATCGATATACGGTTGGTATTGATGCCGCCCGACTGCATGAACACACCCGGGATCGTATTCAGCACCGGCGAAATATCCGAAAGGTTATTGCGCTGTATCAGTGCAGCAGACAATACACCAATTGATGCCGGGGCATTCAAAAGGCTGTCATTGATATGGTAGTTGCTTATTATAACTTCCTGCAAAGTGTTTTTGGCAGAAAGGCTGTCAATGGGCTGTTGCGCAAAAGCATTTATTGTAAAAAGAAAAAGTAACGGAAGTAGTTTTTTTAGCATGGTATAAAGCTAAGGAATTCGTGCACAATTTGTCATTCTGACGAAGGAAGAATCTCTAAGATCGTGAATAGAGATTCTTCACTCCGCTGCTCTTCGTTCAGAATGACACACACACACTATGTAGCTAACGTTTGTTCTTTGGTATTTGCCTTTTGGTGCTTTTACCACAGTGTAGCTAAGTTTGTTATTTGAAATTTGCTTTTTGGAATTTATTTAGAAACACTTACTTTCCAAATCGTATTCCCGCTATCATCATTCACCAATAGCGAACCGTCATTCATTACGGTTACATCCACCGGGCGGCCCCAGACTTCGGCTTTTTTCTCATCGGCAATAAAACCGGTAAGGAAATCCTGCGGTGGGCCAGATGGTTTGCCATCTTTAAACGGCACGAAAATCACTTTATACCCGCTTAATATCGAGCGGTTCCAGGAGCCGTGCTGCCCAACAAAAACGCCATTCTTATATTGTGCAGGGAAAGCATCTTTAGTATAAAAGGCAAGCCCCAGCGATGCGGTATGGCTTCCCACAGGAACATCAGGCACAATAGCTTTGGACACAAGGTCTTTACCCTGTCCCTTCATGCGGGGATCTTCGATCTGGCCATAATAGGAGTAAGGCCATCCGTAAAAACCACCTTCTTTTACGCTTGTAATATAATCGGGAACCAACTCATCACCCAATTCATCGCGCTCGTTAACGGCCGTCCATAATTCTTTATTAGAAGGGTTCCAATCCATACCCACCGGATTTCTGAGTCCGCTGGCAAAAATGCGTTCGCCGCTTCCATCCGGGTTGATCTCGAGGATACTGGCGCGTCTCGCTTCGACTTCGATGCCATGCTCAGCTACGTTGCTCGACGACCCTACTGATATATATATTTTCGATCCATCGGCGTTCGCCAAAAGATTCCGTGTCCAGTGGTTGTTGTATCCTTTTCCGGGCAGCTCAACAATTTTCTCGCCTTTGCCCTGCAGCTTCATGTCGCCATCTTTATAAGGATAGCGGTAAAGCCCGTCGGTATTGGCAATATAAAAATAATTTTTAAGGATCAGCATGCCGTAGTTCTGGTTCAGGTCCTCGGCAAAAACAGCACGGGTCTCAAATTTTCCGTCCTTATCCTTATCGCGTAGCACGGTTATTTGGTCGGCGCTTCCGCTCGTGCCCGACTCTGCCACAAAAATATCCCCATTAGGTGCGATATACGTGTTGCGTGGGTTCTTCAGGTCGGTGGCAAATTTAGTAACTGTAAATCCTTCAGGCGCTTTAGGTGTTTGCCCTTCCGGCCAGTCGACCATGCTGTTCTTTTTTGTTGCCGATTCAGAACTGAATGGTGCAGGCAGCGTGAGGTCGCCAATTGCCGTTTTTACTGTAGTGCTGCCTTCAGCCCTGGCTTCCTGTTTTTCCTCTTTGGTAACACGGTCTTTTTTACAGGATCCAAGCGTTGCCAGAGCAATAAATGCAAATGTGATATAAGATGTTTTCATGGTAAAAGTAATTCGTTTATTCAATGCTTAGCGAATTTACCCATTTGCTAATCCAAAGCCTTGACTATTAGCGGTATTTTAACATTCATAAAAATATTACAAATTACTAAAGTATAGTTAAGGAGCTGTCAGCGAATTAGTATATTTGCAAATTATTCCAAATCATTAAATTAATAGATTGATACAGCTTCACGACAAACATTTTGTGCCATTTATTACTGCCGATGACATTGATGCGGTGGTAACACGGATGGCAAAGCAGGCCGAAAATGACCTTAAGGGTGAAATTCCGGTTTTTATTGGCGTGCTTAACGGCGCGTTCATGGTGGTTTCCGATTTTGTAAAACATTACGATGGCCCCTGCGAAGTGAGCTTTGTAAAACTGGCTTCCTACGAAGGTACCGAAAGCACCGGCGAGATAAAGCAGCTCATCGGCCTTAGCCAGAGCCTTGAGGGCAGGAGCGTGGTCATTATCGAAGATATTGTCGATACTGGCAACACCATTGTTGAACTTAAAAAAATGTTTGAAAGCCAGAACGTTAAGCAGCTGAAGATCGCAACGCTGTTCTTTAAGCCCGAAGCCTACACCAAAGACATTGCCCTTGATTATATCGGCTTCGAGATCCCTAACAAGTTCATAGTAGGCTACGGCCTGGACTATGACGGGCTGGGGCGCAACTTACCTGAAATTTATCAATTACAATAAATAACACAACCTAAACACACAATGATCAATATTGTACTATTCGGAAAGCCGGGCGCGGGAAAAGGAACCCAGGCCGAATTTTTAAAGACAAAATACAATCTGAAGCATATTTCTACCGGCGACCTTTTCCGGTTCCATAAAAGCAATAATACCGAACTAGGCCAGCTTGCCCAGTCGTATGCTGATAAAGGTATGCTGGTACCGGATGATGTTACAATAAAAATGCTGCAGGACGAAGTAGAAAGGAATCCTGATACCGATGGTTTTCTTTTTGATGGCTTTCCAAGGACAATTAACCAGGCCGAAGCCCTTGATGCATTTCTTGAATCGAAAGGATGGAAAGTAGATGCTACGATAGGACTTGAGGCTGATGATGAGATATTGGTACAGCGCCTTCTCGAAAGAGGCAAGACCAGCGGGCGTGCGGATGACCAGGACGAGAACCTGATACGCAACCGTTACCAGGAATATAATGAGAAAACCGCGCCACTTATGGACTTTTACAAGAAACAGGGTAAATTCCATGGCGTTGACGGCACCGGCGAAATAGCCGAAATTACAAATCGATTAAGTTCGGTAATCGATACGCTTAACTAAAAATTCCACCATTGGAAATAGCCATTATATTATTTCTTATTATTCTTAATGGGGTGTTCTCCATGAGTGAGATCGCACTGATCTCGGCCCGTAAGAACCGCCTTGAAATGGCTGCCAAAAAGGGCAATGCCAGCGCGCAGGCCGCGCTCGACCTTGCCAACGCACCGAATAAATTTCTCTCAACGGTACAGATAGGCATTACGCTCATCGGGATCCTGACCGGTATTTACAGCGGTGATAAAGTAACCGACGATGTGCGGGTTTTTGTAGCGCAATTTGAAGTCCTGAAGCCTTATGCCGAAAATATTTCGGTAGGTATTGTGGTTGTGATACTGACGTTCTTCTCATTGGTGCTGGGCGAGCTACTCCCAAAAAGGATAGGGCTCAACTACCCTGAAGCTATTGCAAAAGCGATGGCCCTGCCGATGAAGTATATTTCAATTATTACCGCGCCTTTTATATGGCTGCTTACCTCTACCACCGATTTCTTACTGAAAATATTCAGTATACGCCCAACGGCAGACGGGAAAGTGACCGAAGAGGAGATCAAGGCTATTATTAAGGAAGGTACCGAAGGTGGCGAAGTACAGGAGATAGAGCATGATATTATGGAACGTGTTTTCCATATTGGCGACAGGAAAGTAAACTCGCTGATGACCCACAGGAAATCGGTGGCATTCCTTTCTACGGAATCGGATAGTGCCGGCATACGCGAAATAATGCTTCAGGAACTGCACTCGGTTTATCCGGTTTGCGAGGGCACCAGCCTTGACGATGTGATAGGTATCGTATTGCTGAAAGACATTTTTGCTAATTTTGACAAGCCCGATTTCAGGCTGAAAGATATTGTAAAAGAACCGGTGTACCTGATAGAGCACACATCTGCCTACAAGGCGCTGGAAATTTTCAAGAAAACCAAGGTGCATTATGCATTGGTGACAGACGAGTACGGCATTTTCCAGGGTATAATCACCCTGAACGATATATTGGAAGCCCTTGTGGGTGATGCGGCGGACTTTTACCATGACGAATTCCAGTTGGTGGCCCACGAAGACGGCACCTGGCTGGTAGACGGGCATTACCCGCTGCACGACTTCCTTACGTACTTCGACCTGGATGAGCTGACTAATGATTATGAAGTGACTACCGTAAGCGGCCTCATCATGACCGAACTGTCCTACATCCCGAAAGAAGGAGAAAAACTGGCATGGCACCTGTTTGAACTGGAAGTGGTAAAAATGGACGGCGTGAAGATCGATAAGGTGAAAGTACGTTCGTTAAAGGAATAAAGTTGAATGTTTAAATGTTGAAAGTTTAAATGTTCTGTATGAATAAAAACAAGTTTCAGGCGAAGTTAAAAGTGCTGATTGGCAACTTTGAACTTTGAACTTTAAACTTTAAACTAAAAAGATGACAGAAGGAAATTTTGTAGATTATGTAAAGATATATGTGTCTTCCGGTAAGGGAGGCAAGGGATCTACGCATTTGCACAGGGAAAAATTTATTGAAAAAGGTGGCCCTGACGGCGGTGACGGCGGACGCGGCGGACACGTATATTTGGTAGGCAGCAAAGGGTTGTGGACATTGTTCCACCTGAAGTTTGCGCGCCACATTAAGGCAGGGCACGGCGGCGATGGCGGTAGCGCACGGAGCACCGGGGCTGATGGCGATGATAAGTTCATCGAGGTGCCACTGGGTACTGTCGTAAAAGACAAAGAGACAGGTGAGGTGCTTTTTGAGATAACCGAAGACGGCGAAAAACAAATTATAGCCAAAGGCGGAAAGGGCGGTCTGGGCAACTGGCATTTTAGGAGCTCGACCAACCAGACACCAAGGTATTCCCAACCGGGTATGCCATCAGAAGAAAAAGATATCCTGCTTGAGCTTAAAGTTCTTGCTGATGTAGGCCTTGTAGGTTTCCCGAATGCGGGAAAATCGACACTGCTTTCGGTGCTGACATCAGCGAAGCCAAAGATCGCTGATTACCCGTTTACGACACTAAAGCCGAATCTGGGTATCGTATCCTACAGGGACTATCAATCCTTTGTGATTGCTGATATTCCGGGTATCATAGAGGGCGCAGCGGAAGGCAAAGGCCTTGGGCATTACTTCCTCCGCCATATTGAAAGGAATTCGACATTACTGTTCTTAGTCCCGGCAGACGCCGAAGACATCAAGAAACAGTATGAGATACTTCTTGACGAATTGCGCCGCTACAACCCTGAGATGCTTGATAAAGACAGGCTTGTAGTGGTCTCAAAATCCGATATGCTGGATGATGAGCTTAAAGCCGAAATGAAAGCGGTGCTTGATAAAGAATTTGAGGGTATACCTTATATGTTCATATCCTCTGTAGCACAGCAGGGGCTGACTGAATTGAAAGATAAGTTGTGGCAGATGCTTAACAACTAAACATAGAAAGCGCCGAAAGGCGCTTTTTTTACATCCAGTCATTGCGAGGAGGAATGACGAAGCAATCTTTCCATGTCACCAAAACGACTTACTGCCAGAAGGAAAGATTGCTTCGTGCCTCGCAATGACGGTGCGTGAAAAATCTTCGATTATCCGCGTTCTATTTGAGATTTCTCCTACAGTCGAAATGGAAAGCACGCTACGTCTTAAGAACCTTCCTCACCACTTTCCCAAACCTTCCTTCAAAAGTAACGAACAACGTCCCGTTCCAGTTATCGGCAAGGCTAAGGGTTATTGTTCCGTTTCCATTAGGAATTGTATTGTTGTAAAGCTGCTGTCCTAATAAATTTTTTATAGTAATCGTAACCGGTCCGTCAATTTGGTTGAGGTCGAAATTCACCGCATCTTTCGCCGGGTTGGGATACGCTGCCGAAATTCCTTTAACGGCCCACTCCTCAACAGAAAGCACTTCGCTGTTTATCGTCCAGAATCCTGTAGGGGCAACCATAGGCCTTGTCAGGCTTTTGCCCGAATTGGCATGCGCCCAGATGTAATATTCCACGTCGTCGCCTTCCTCGTTTACAGGGATATTTGCCGCCCAGTCACCCTCCGCCAAAGCCATTGCAGTTTCATTCCATGCAACAGTTCCGGCATTGCGCCAAAATACTTTCGCGTTGCTGATTCCGGAAGCATGCTTTATCATCGCATGGATATTCACCATAGTTCCTGCGGCGGCTTCCTTCACAGCCTGGTGTACGATAAGCAAAGGCTCATCTACACCAATGGTATGGGTAATGCAGTGTATCGCACCCGAAGATGCGATAAGTGTCTCATCAGGATCATCCACATCAATGCCCACAATGGTATAACCGGGCATGAGTTCCTGATAAAGGGCGATGGCAGCGGCATCGGTCTCCGGCCTGTAAAGCGGGATAAGGACGGTTTTATTTACGATAGTCGCATTGCTGTAGGTGCGGTAGTAGCCATCAGTGTCAGGGTAATTGCCCGAGGTACTTGGCGGCGCATCGACCCACCGTACTTCATACGGCGTACCAAAAGGCGACAGGTAATTGGCAAGCACATAATTTATATTGGCCTCTATCTGCGGGCCATCGGCAACACCTTCAGGATAACGGCTTACGAGCAGCGTTTCCTCATTCAGCAGCTTCATGTGCATATCAATGTGGTGGATGCCATCGTAAGGCAGTGTTGGCATTTTAATGTAGTTCGTAATGCCCATGTAACTCTCCATAATGCCGTCGATCTGTTCTTCGCTTTTTACCGAAACGCCATACGGGTTGCCTTCGTTATTTTCATCAAGTATCAGTTCGGATGCAAAGGCATTGCCCAATCCGTCCGACATCCAGTTGCCGCCGGTATTCACAAGGTCATTCAGTCCCGAATCGGTTACATAGATAGGTATGCCCGTCAGCGCCGCATGTGCCGAAGGCATCACATTGTCATTAGGCCTCGGGCGGTTATAGATCCAGTCCAGCAGCGCTCTTTCGCCCACGTCGTTGGCATAAACGGTATTGGCGCTGTAATCCCGGGTCCAGATGCTGTCCCAAGGTGCATTCATAAAGATGATATTGGTAAGGCTTATCCCGTTTGAGGTGAGGTATTCAGATACTGATGCCTCATCCTCGGTAGTGATAATGACTTTGCATTCGGCTACACCGGCCTGAACGATCTGACGAAGGATATTCGGGTACCACGGATCCCAGGTCACAACAAGGTATTCCACCTCTTCCCATTCGGCAGCGGTGCGCACGGCGGAGGGCGGTGGTGGGGTCATCATCGCATTCCTAAAGCTAAATCCTGAAACAAGGTTCCTTTCAGCCTGCGTAAAGCCATTCGGCAACGGAATTTCCTGTGCTGAAAGGGGTGGTGAAGCTATAGTTAAGGACAATAAAAACAGAAAGGAGTATAGTTTTCTCATAAGCTGGCTTTGAGACGAATATACTCCTTTTTTCGAAATGTTTATGTGTTGTAAAACCGTTATTTCTGCGCAGGGATTCTCAACACTTGTCCGGGATATATTTTGTTAGGATCGCTTAGCATGGGTTTATTAGCTTCAAAAATGACATTGTATTTCTGCACATCACCATAATATTTACCTGCTATTTTGGAAAGAGAATCTCCTGATACTACCGTATAATATTGCGATTCAGGTTCCGAAACCGTTACGCGCATTTTGTTTTCTACCGATTCAACACCCTGAACATTACCGACAGCAAGGCCTATTTTTTCGGCATCGGCCTGTGTGTCAACTTCGCCTTCAAGCACTACTTTACCGCCTGTAGCCGATATCTGGATATTTTTATAAGTAAGCCCAAGCTTTTTTACGAATGCCATCAGGTCACTCGCATTTTTGTGTTCCTGCTCCGGGGTCTGGGCATTGCCGCTTAATATTTTTTCGCCTAATTCCTTCATGAATGATACTGTGCTCATAACGTATGTTTTTAGTGAACAACTAAGTTAACAAACCCCGCTGCGCCATAAAAACGTTGGAATTACATTTAGCAAATGTTTATGCTTAAAGCAGTGAAAACGCTAAGGAACCGTTAATTAAACTTCCCCGATCCTTTTAAAGAAAGCGTCCTTATAGGTGTTCCCCAGCGGCAGTTCTTTTTCTTTTACAAAAACCGAAAAGCTATCAGTGGTATCGATCTGTTTTATAGCTACGGCAAAGGAGCGGTGTATCTGGATGAAATCGGTCGCAGGCAGTAGGTCGAGGATATTCTTCAGCGAATTATGGGTAATGATGGTGCCATTCGCCGTATGAATGCTCACATAGTTCTGCAAAGCTTCCACATATAAGATATCGTTCAGGAAGATCTTGGCGAATTTATTCTTTCCATCGGTCTTGATAAAAATATAATCTGTAGCAGGGGCGGCCGGCGCTGAGGTTGTTTTGGCTTCAGAGCTGAGTTTCGATACCGCCTTATAAAAACGCTCAAACGCGATAGGCTTCAACAGGTAGTCGGTAGCATTAAGGTCAAAACCCTCCAGTGCAAAATCAGGATAGGCTGTTGTGAAAATGACCTTTATCCCCTCCGGAAGTATTTTGGAAAGTTGAAGGCCCGTGAGCTGCGGCATCTGTATATCAAGAAAGATGACATCCACTGAATTGCTATTCAGGAATTCCAAAGCCTTTAGCGAATCGCTGAACACGGCAAGCTTTTCTAAAAACGGTATACGCTCCACATACTTTTCGAGCAGGCGGATGGCAGGCGGTTCGTCGTCAACAATTATACAGGTTAGGTTCATGGCCGGTTGAGCGGGATTTTTAAATAAGTTGTAAAAATATCATTTTCCGCGGTCTTATCCAGTACAAAATTATCGCCATAGGCATAGCCCAGCCTGTCATTCAGGTTTTTGAAGCCGATGCCTGTGGAAGAATAATTCTCGCCCTGCTGGATATGGTTGCGGGTGCGTATTTCGAGAGAACCATCTGAAATAACAATATTGATGGATGCCTCTTTAGTCTTATCATTAATGACCCCGTGCTTGAAAACATTCTCCACAAAATGAATGAGTACCGCAGGCAATATCGTTTGGCCTTCAGGATTTCCTTCGATGGAAAACGCCAAAGACATTTGGTTCTCGAACCGTTTTTTCTGCAGGCTGATATAGTTTTCGATAAACTCCAGTTCCCTTTCCAGAGGTACACGCTCCTTGTCGCTTTCAGTAATAATGTAGCGCAAAAGGTCGGAAAGCACAAGCAGGTCGGCGGCGGTTTCTTCGTCTTTCTCTACCCATTCGCTGTAAAAGGAGTTGAGGGTATTGAACAAAAAGTGCGGGCTTACCTGAGACTTGAGCAATGCGAACTGTGCGTGGCGGTTTTCGAGTTCCAATAATTGGTTCCTCGTCCGGTACACATGCGCCTGCCAAGAGAGGTACACTATTACCGAAAGCAATATCGACGGGAACCCGAAAAAGAAATTGTCCCAAATGTAAAAAGGGAATTTTAAGGATTCCGGACCGTAGTTGTGGAAACCGGTAAGGTTGTATATCACAACTTCTTCTATCATATAGCGCAGGCCCGTAAACAGAAGCAGCGATACAGGCACCGACAATGCATACAGCAAAATGCGCCTGCGGTTGAGCAATGCAGGGCATATGAGATAATAGTTAAAGAGGTAAATAATAAATATCGTAAAGATATGTGTGAACCCGAAAAGGAGTCCGTAGAAGCTTAGCGTAACCGTAAGGCTCTCTGCCCTGGAACCCATGTCCCAACCGACGGAGAAGAGGAATAGCGCCACAAATAGCAATACGTGGTAATAAAAAGGGATCTTCTGTTTCATAGTTATGGATTATGTGCCAAAGGTATCCATAACAATAAAGGTAGCTTAATTATTTACACCAACGGCGGTTTTTGGTACACGAACGACCTAAAATGAGTACCCGAAATTTTTAGATATATAAAAATGTGTTTTGACAAAAGTAGGTGCCCATCCGTCAAAAGTTTTAAAACTGCCATGATCCTGCCTGTAGTTTTGAACCAAATTTAAAACCAGTACCATGAAAAAAATAGCATTATTACTTATCCTCGCTTCTTCTCTAATCTCTTACGGACAGGCGAAAAAGAAACAGATACTAGTGATCGGCACATTCCATTTTGAAAATCCGGGGCACGATGTTGCACAGTTTAACAGCTTTAATGTAATGACACCGAAAAGCCAGAAAGAGCTTGAAAATATCAGTAATAAGATAAAAGCCTTTGCGCCGGATAAAATATTCGTGGAATGGCCATATGAAAAACAGGCTTCGCTCGACAAGTTTTATAAAAGGAATGCGGACAGCCTGATAGCGAACAAGGCTGACGAGATCGTACAGGTGGCGTTGCGTTCTGCAAAAAAGCTTAACCACAAAAAGCTGTACGGCATAGATTATAACGAGACTGTTTTTCCGTATGACAGCCTTGTGGCCGAAATGAAAAAGGCAGGTCAGGAGAACCTTATAAAGCAAAGTGATGACGTAATGAAGGAATATGAGATCGCTGAAAACAAAAAGATAGCGACCTATACATTGACGGAATTACTCCTTAACCACAACCTGCCGAAAGAAGATCATGAAAACATCTCGTGGTATTTGAGTATCGCTAACAGGGGTGGCGGCAGTGGCAACTTCACGGGCGCTTACCTGGTGTCCGAATGGTACCGCAGGAATCTCTATATGTATTCTTTACTGCAAAGACTTACGGAAGCGAAAGACGACAAAGTAATGGTAATGCTTGGGGCTGGCCATACAGCCATGCTTCGAGAGTTCATTAAATATGACAGCACTTTCGAGATCGTTGAACTGAAAGATATACTGAAATGAGAAAGTTGGTCTTTGCGATTATAACGCTGGTTGCGGGTGCGGTGCAGGGTGTCTTTTCGCAGGAAATGCTCACGAGAAAGCAAATGATACAGGATATTGATGTCATGGTATATGGAATCAATTATTCGCACGTCGATCCGTATCACTACAGGAACAGGGAAGAATGGGATGTGTTCGTGAAGCAAATGAAATCAGGCCTGCCGGACAGCCTTTCGAATTTCGGCTTTTGGCGGAAAACAGAACAGTTGCTTGTGTTCATGAACGATGCGCATACGCGTACCTATCCGTGGAAGTATCGAGAGGAGTACATAAGCCGGGGCGGAAAGTTTTTTCCTTTTACCATCCAAAAAAAGGATGGCAGCTATTATCCGCTCCAAAACTTAGGAGACAATTTGCATGCTGATGCTTCGCGCCGGATCATCAGCATAAACGGCATATCTATGGATACTATTTATTCGGCAATGACAAAACAATGCGGAAAGGAACTCGACTTTTTGGATGAGCGTGCCATTTGCAACTCATTTCCTTATTATGTATGGAAAGTTTACGGATGGGAACCGCCTTATAGTATTGTATATTCCGACAGCGAAACGCCCGTTATGACCGAAGGCATTACTTACGAGCAGCTCAACAAAGAAGATGTGCCTTCGCAAAAGAAGGAGGTATGCAGCCTGTCATTCCCTAATGAAACATCGGCCCTTATAACTATTACCGATTTTGATACAAAGCCCCGGAGTTACTACAGGAAATTCTATCGCAGGACATTCCGTGAGCTGAACCGCAGGGGAATAAAAAAACTTGTGATCGACCTGCGTGGCAATGACGGGGGTGATGACCGCTACTGCGAAGACATGGCGCGCTACTTTGCCGATAAGCCATTCCGCATATCGTCACGTACGCTGTGGAAGGTAACCCCGGAGTTCCGTAAAAATTTTGAACTAATGTACATACCGGGTATCCTGCGTTGGGTAAAGTTTCTATATGGTATAAACGAGCATGCCGGTGCCATCCGGAAAACCAAAGACGGCGCTATAGCAGTTGTGGAGCATAAGGAACACAAACCTTTCAGGTCGGCACTAAAGCATCCCAAAAATGTATACCTCCTCATAGATAATGATACCTTTTCTGCCGGTTCGATGTTTGCAGCTATGGTAAAAGATTACAGGCTTGGCACGCTCGTAGGACAGCCCACCGGTAACCTCTCCAGTTTTTACGCCGACCCGCTTATATGGTATATGCTGCCTAATAGTAAAATTACCTTCCAGGTTTCCACAAGCCTTAATATACGGCCGGACGGGAAGCTTGATAATGAAAGTATTACGCCGGACATCCTGTTGCCGCAAAGTGAGGATGCGCTGGAATATGTACTAAGGGAGTTGCTATGATATAAAAAGTATTAGCTGATTATTTATACAAAGCCGATCTTATGCCAACTAAAACCTGCCCGGCTTTGTAATGGTCGGGCATTTCGAATTTATGTTTTATCGCCTTATAAATAGGGATTTATTAGGCGTAAAGCTTAAATAAAATAATATTGAAAATTCTTAATACGCATAAATATCATCCAGATCATGGATGAAATACCTGTCATTATAAATTTCTTTAATTTCTTTATTGAAAAGTATAAATGCAGTTATATTTGGTGGATAAACAATGGTATTGTTAGTAATAATCCCTTCCCGTACTTTCTCTCTCAATTCCATTAATAGCCTGCCAAGTGCATTAACTCCTTTTAAAATTCCGCCATTATGGGGAAGTGCACCCCAAATTGGGTCTTTAGTGGAATACTCAACTATTGGCAGATTATCTGTACTCAACAGAATTCCTGAAAATTTTTCGAAATTTTGTATCAATTTTACTTCCAGACACCAACGCATTATTTTAAACTTAACTCTATCCCAGTCCTGTCTGGTACGATCATTATATCGCCTGCTGATGGCTTTTGCATCCATTGGGTTCTGAGATCTCAGTATCTCCTCTTGTAATGCAGGAAACAATGGGAATTTACATGCTTGGTATAGTATTTCAGAACTTTGAATATTTACTTCATTAATAAAAAGAGAAAAGTGAGGAGCCATATTTGAAAGTGCGCCATATTTGCCATCAGTCTTTGCAAACGTGATTACTTCAGTGCTTATATATTCTCTTTCAGCTAAGTTCATAATACAAAGTAATAAAAATAATTTTAATTAACCTCTATTTGCAACAGGAAATAATGCAAACCATTCATGTCCTGGTACTTCCCACCAATATACTAACGGGCTATTGTTAGGAATATTTCGCCATGTGAAAAAATGGGTTCCCAATCCCAGTATTTTATAGGCCGGATTGATAAGTCCAAGTGGCCGGATATTTGGTTTAGGGTCGCCTTGTATCATGTCAATTATGTTAATCCCTTTTTCGATTAATATTTTTTCAAAACGATCCCTGTTTTGGGCGTTTGAAAAAAAGGTTTCTTTTATAGGTGTGTTAATATCTCTAAACGCATAATCGGGATATTTTTCAGCGATAAGCGATGCGTAGTAACTGTTGATAACAGCATTATTGCCTGTTGCCGGTTTGGCTATATTCAATCTCTGATTTGCGTATTTTGCATGATTTTGAATTTCGTAATCCCAAAACCATTGTATTTTTTTTACAGTCTTGTCATTGAATTCTTTTAATATACGGTATTTTTGGAATGAATAACCCCAACTATGCAAGGCAAAAAGGCTCACAGAAATCCTTATCTCATTATCTTCTAGCTTCTGATTAAAGGATTTCCCTTGTTCATCAACCTGATTAAGCCACTGAACAACGTGGCGTCCTACTGTGCTTCCGGATGCCAATATGTCGTCAAAATAGATATAATTTGTTTTAGGATAGCTAATGTATGATTTGTAAGATTCACCATAATCTTCAACCAATATTTCATCAATAATTTCAAGTATGGCGGGTTGGCTTTTATGTGCAAGCTGCATATCTAAAAATTCTGTTTCAGTAAGGTAAGGTACAATTCCTTTATATTCAGAATCTGCAATGCACTTAGTAATTCTTTTTCGGAGTAAATTTTTAGCTATTACCCTGCTAATGTATACTTCAGGAAGTAAATGCAATAATTCTTCAAGTACAAACATATTATCATTTCCAAATTGGTCTGACCATTTAAGAATTTCTTTTTGGGTTATAAAAACACCATCATGATTTCTATAATCCTTTATAATCTCATAAATTGCATCAGCGAGCTCTTCCATCAGAGTTAAATTTTGACGAATTTACATTTTATTTTTTGCGGATAACGAAAATACTGCCCGGAAAATATCGTGACATTCGGGGAAGGTTTTACGAAATTCTCAAAAAACAGTTATCTTCGCAGCACTAAATCAAAGAACCGATAATTTTACTGTAACATTTTTGTGTTTCGGTGGACTTATCAGGCTAACTATTAACTTTATTCGAATTATAATGAAAAAACTTATTTTATTCCTTACCATGTCGCTGATGGTATTGCCTGTAAGGGCCGACGAAGGAATGTGGTTTTTGATGTTCATTGAGCGCCTTAACCACAGGGATATGCAAAAAATGGGCTTGCAGCTGACATCTGAAGAGATTTACAGCATCAACAACCACAGTCTTAAAGATGCTATCGTTCAGTTTAACGGCGGGTGTACTGCCGAGATCATCTCCAAAGATGGCCTCGTGCTTACCAACCACCACTGCGGCTACGATGCTATTGCAGAACTTTCAACTCCCGAAGCTAACTACCTTAAGAATGGCTTTTGGGCAGCAAACCGCGCCGGGGAGCTAAAGCCGAAAGAACTGTCAGTGCGTTTCTTTGTAAGGATGGATGACGTTACTAAAAGGATATTGGGTAAAGTAAACCCGGCTATGACCGAAGCCGAAAGGGAACAAACCATACAGAAAGAAATGGCCCTTATCGAAAAAGAGAACAATGAAGGCGGAAAATATGTGGTTTCTGTACGTCCGTTCTTTCAGGGAAATGAATATTATTATTTTGTTTACCAGGATTATAAAGATGTGCGTCTTGTAGGTACGCCTCCGGAGAGCATCGGTAAGTTTGGTGGCGATACAGACAACTGGGAATGGCCGCGCCACACGGGCGACTTCTCCATGTTCCGTGTCTATGCAAACCCTGACGGAAGCCCTGCTGAATATTCGGTTAACAATGTTCCGCTTAAGCCTAAACACTACCTTCCTGTAAGCCTTAAAGGTGTTCAGGAGAATGATTTTGCCATGATATTGGGCTACCCGGGCCGTACTAACCGCTGGATGCCTGCAGGTGGTATCGAGCAGAACGTGAAGTTTGCTTACCCTGCATGGGTAGAATCATCCAAACTGGGTATGGACAAAATGAAAGTGCACATGGACAAAAGCGAGGATGTAAACCTTCACTATGCATCGCAGTATGCAAGTGTGGCTAACTACTGGAAGAACCGCCAGGGTATGATCGACGCGCTTACCAAACATAAGACCGCTGCCGAAAAGAAAGCAGCAGAGGACAAATTCAACAAATGGGCCAACATGCCTGCGAATAAGGAAAAATACGGTACTGTAATCGCTACTATCAATAACTTCTATTCTAAGACCAACGAAAAGGCACGCCATGACAACTACCTTGTAGGGATGCTGAGGACGGCTACTTTTGCAGCGCTTCCATACAGCTTAGGCAAAGGCCTTGAGGCGTATGCCAATGCCAACGAAGCTGCCAGGGCTCAAATGCTTCCTGACCTTCAGGCAGGTATCGATGAAGCCTATGCAACACTTTATATGCCTATAGAAAAAGACGTGCTTGCTGCACAGCTTAACCTGTATGCTACAAAAGCAGTTGGATACCCAATCGCGCCTTACGTGGCTGAGCTTGGCGCTAAAAATGGCAACAACTTCACAACCTATGTGAATGACGCTTTCAACTCAAGCATCTTTGGTTCTAAAGAGAAGCTTACGGCATTCCTTCAGAACCCCAATACTGAAGTGCTTAAGAAAGATGAATTGTACAAACTGTCTTCAGACCTTTTGACAAAATACAGGGCGAAATCGGATGAGCAGTTAAAGCTTGATGCAGAGTACTCTAAATCGTTCCGCCTTCTTGTTGAAGGTATGAGGGAGGCTAACCCAACAGCAAAATACTATCCGGATGCCAACAGCACACTGCGCCTTACGTATGGTAAAGTACGCTCGCTGCCTAAAGACAAAAGGAACGATGCTAAAAAGAACTACTACACCACAATGCAGGGTGAAGTAGCTAAATACAAGCCGAATGATGAGGAATTCGACCTTCCGGCAAAATTGCTTGAAATGTACAAGAAGAAAGATTTTGGCCAGTATGCCGATAAAAAAGGCTACATGCCGGTAAACTTCCTTACAGATAACGACATCACAGGTGGTAACTCAGGTTCACCGGTTCTTAACGGAAAAGGCGAGCTTATCGGGCTGGCATTCGACGGTAACATTGAGGCTATGGCCGGTGACGTTATCTTCGACAAAGACCTGCAAAGGACGATCAATGTGGATATCCGTTACGTACTATGGATCATCGACAGGTTCTCAGGAGCAAAACATATTGTTGACGAAATGACGATCGTGAAGTAAGACGATTAGATAAAAGACGTTAGTCCCGATAGCTATCGGGAAGACAAGCCGCTCCTGAATAAGGAGCGGTTTTTTATATTTGTAGCATGAGATACTTATTATCTCACATAAAATGTTGTATGCAAAAGACCACCACTGTTGTAATATTGCTGCTTTGCCTTATATTTTGTGGATGCAGTAGTTCAAAACAAGACCAAATTAGCCGTGATGGTCAAAGATTAGCTGAGCAATATGCCGAGCTCGAAACCGCTTCGTCAGCATTTCTATCACGTGACTCACAAAAGCAATTTTTGGAAAAGCTGGATGCTTATATGGCTAAAAATTATCCGGAATTGTCGTCGGAAGGAACTGCAAAAATGAAAATACTTTTCCCTGTGCTTATTGATAAAAGCAAAACAAAAGTTGTCGTATTAGGACTTAACAGGATTGTGGATAAGATCGGCAGGCGTGTTGATTGCGTTCGGTTTGTCAGTTGTCGATACATTAATAGTCAATGGTATTTCGCCTTCAAACCCGGATACTCAAATTTGATTACCTACGAAGATGATAATGAGCCGCTGCTGACAGAAGAGGAGGCCGCGAGGAAAACCATTAGCATTATAATGGAATTGAAGTATTATAAGAATAATGCTAAAGCTTCCGAAAGATTGTTTCAGTCTATTTTTTATTATTTATAGTATTTATATATCAAGTTAATGGAGAGAATTTTTATGGAAATCACGAATTTTAGATGAAACAAATTAGGTGAACAATTTCTCAGAATATGAAAAAATGCCCAAAGATTTTAATAAGCTTGGGCAGGACACAAAAGTATTTAACGAGCTAAACAAGCTAAAATGGGTCGTGACCGAAAAGGTGCATGGAGCCAATTTCAGCTTTATATATCACGACAGGAAACTGGCCTTCGCCAAAAGGAAAGAATACCTGTCGTGGAATGATGATTTCTTTGGTTTCCAGGAAGTAGTGCATCACCTTGAAGATAAAGTGCTCGCGCTCTTTGAACAAGTATCGCTGGATATCCCGGCAGGTAAGTATATGCTGTATGGCGAACTTTTCGGGGGGAGCTATCCACATCCCGAAGTAGCACCACATCCAAATGTACAGGCGATACAAACGGGTGTATACTATGCACCGGATATTAACTTTTGCGCTTTTGATATCGCCATTGAAAAGGATGGCACAAAGGACTATCTGGATTATGAGGATGCGGTGGCTTATTTTAAAAGCTTCGGTATCTTTCATGCGCAGGTACTGTTTACAGGTAAGCTCAATGAAGTCCTTAATTTCGATACGCGGATAAACTCAAAAGTACCGTCGCAACTCGGCCTGCCTGAAATAGAAGGCAACCTGATTGAGGGTGTGGTCATAAAACCACTTCGCCACCTTAGGCATACGGAAAGTGGCGAACGCCCTATCCTGAAACTGAAAAATAAGGAATTCGATGAAGAAAAGAAATTCCATGAAGCGGAAAAGTGGTCATACATCCCGGGGGTTACTACTAATACCGAAGAAATAGGTTTCCTTCTGGAAGGGATGCGAGGCTATATAACTGACAATCGCCTTAATAGTGTAATTTCAAAGATCGGCAGCCTTGACTTTACTAACCCCGTGCGTATTGAAGCCATTTATGCTGAATATCTCAGGGATGTGCTCGATGATTTTACTATCGACAACAATGGTATTCTTGACGAAATAACAGCATTACAAAAGGGTTGGCTCACTGAAAGGTTAAAGTCGGAAATTGCAGAACTAGTGCAGAGGCGCAGATAATTATGAACGGTATTATTTTTATATTTGCCACCTATGAATTACCAACCAATATATAAAGCCCGTGCCTTTGCCTTAACAAAACACGGCGACCAGAAATATGGCAACTACCCTTATGAGGTACATTTGGGAAATGTGGTTACAGCGCTCATGCGTTTTGGAATCCTGCCCGAGAGCGAAGCTAATATTTGTCTGCTGACAGCAGCATGGCTACATGATGTTCTTGAAGACACTCCTGTCACGTATACCGAACTGGAGGCGGAATTTGGCGCTGTGGTTACGCAAATAGTTTTTTGTGTAACCGATGAAGAAGGTGCCAATCGCAAAGAACGTAAAGCCAAAACCTATATAAAGCTCGCCCGGAATCCCGATGCAGTCATTGTAAAGCTTGCCGACCGGATAGCCAATACCGAGTTTTGCCTTACCCATGGGAACGAAATCCTCTTTGCAATGTACAAAAAGGAGCAGCAGGGATTTGAAGAAGCACTGTCATCTGCTATCCGTTCCGGTACTTCCGAAAAAATGATGGAGTATTTGAACACGCTGTTCGTAAAATGATCCGGACATTTCATAGAAGCTACATAAAACAGGCATGCAAATAATAGCACAATATAGCCGCCAATTTAGTATTTTTGACCTGCCTGTTTAGGCTTTAAAAATTCAACCATGC
Organism: Flavobacterium arundinis; assembly: GCF_038289855.1. Lineage (NCBI taxonomy): Bacteria > Pseudomonadati > Bacteroidota > Flavobacteriia > Flavobacteriales > Flavobacteriaceae > Flavobacterium > Flavobacterium arundinis. The sequence continues at coordinate 207,177 of NZ_JBBYHR010000008.1, read as the reverse complement.
GAACACACTTCATAGCCATAGGCGGCGCGGCCATGCACAACCTGGCACTGGCCCTTCACGATAAAGGATACAAAGTAACCGGCAGCGACGATGCCATATTTGAGCCATCGCGTACCCGCCTCGAAAAGAAAGGCCTTCTGCCCGATGAGCTTGGCTGGTTCCCCGAAAAGATAACTTCGGATATCGAAGCGATCATACTGGGTATGCACGCCAAAGCCGATAATCCCGAACTGCTCAAAGCACAGGAATTAGGCCTCACTATTTATTCGTACCCGGAATTTTTATATGAGCAGTCTAAAAATAAGACCCGCGTGGTAATAGGGGGCTCGCATGGCAAGACGACTATCACCAGTATGATACTGCACGTAATGAAATACCACAACCGCGAGGTAGATTATATGGTAGGCGCGCAGTTGGAAGGCTTTGACAACATGGTACACCTGACCGAAGACAACGATTTTATCGTGCTCGAAGGCGATGAGTACCTGTCGTCACCTATGGACCGCAGGCCGAAATTCCACCTGTACCAACCGAATATCGCCCTGATAAGTGGTATTGCATGGGACCATATCAACGTATTCCCGACGTATGAAAATTACGTAGAGCAGTTCGAGATATTTATCGAAAAGATAACCAACGGTGGCATTTTGGTGTACAACGAAAATGACCCCGAAGTAAAGCGGGTATCCGAAGCAGCGACCAACCCAATACGCAAGCTTCCGTACCACACGCCCGAATATACTGTGAATAACGGCACCACCTACCTTGAAACGCCTGAAGGCCCTATGCCTATCGAAGTGTTTGGGGCGCACAACCTCAATAACCTGGCAGGCGCCAAATGGATATGCCAGAATATGGGTATTGATGAGGATGATTTTTATGAAGCTATTGCAACTTTTAAAGGAGCTAGCAAACGCCTGGAAAAGATCGCTGAGAATGGCAGGAATGTAGCCTACAAGGATTTTGCACATTCGCCAAGCAAAGTAGCTGCGACGACAAAAGCCGTAAAGGAGCAGTACCCCGACCGTACGCTTATTGCCTGTCTGGAACTGCATACCTACAGCAGCCTTAACGCCGAATTTTTAAAGGAATACGAAGGTTCGCTGGATGCCGCCGATGTAGCGGTGGTGTTCTATAGCCCGGATGCGGTAAAGATCAAACAACTTGAAGAAGTAACTTATGAGCAGATAGCCAAAGCCTTCAACCGTGAAGACCTGATCATTTATACCAATCCTGCCGCTTTTAAGGAATACCTTTTCCACCTGAAGTATGACACGGAAGGCATCGCATTGCTGCTGATGAGTTCCGGTAATTACGGTGGGCTGAATTTTGATGAGGTGAAGACATTAATTTAGCGCTGCCGGTTGCCTCTCATAAATTATTCTTTACGTAACAATGCGACATTTTTTACCAGAAGCCTTTGGTTGAGCCAGTTCGTGAATGTCTCCGAATCAGTTTTAGTGAGGTTTTTCGGTGCATCATAAATTACTGCCGTAAAAGGTATTATACTGTCTTTGCCTGTAAGCATTTCATTTTTAGAAACCGATATTGAAATGATTTGCGGGAACAATGCCCTTGTTTCTTTTAGCAATTGTTTTGTGTCAAATTTATTTTGTTCGAGCGATTTTTCTAATTGCACAATTTTTGCATCACGCACATTAATTTCGTTTTCAGAGCTTTTAATTTCATTCATTATATCGCCCTTCAGTGCAGAAAAACGGTCGGTTGTATCCTGCCGTATAATTAGGTTTGTGCCTTTGAGGTATTTATAGCTGTTGATATGGGCTTTTAGTGAATCCATATCTTTTTTACTGAACCTTTTTTGCAGGAAGGCAAGTTCCAGTTTCTTATTGCCGGTAGTATAATCACTTTTCTTAAAAACCACAGTATATCCTTTTGAGGTAAACTCATCTTCAATAAACTTATCGGAGCTTTTTTTGAATTGCTGCTCCCGGTACAGCGACCACGCAAGGTAGCTGCTGGGCAGCAGCATGATAACGATCAGGGTAGTGATTATAAATTTCACCTGCTTTTGCTGCTTTTCGTTCACCTGCTTCTTAGGCGGGTATTTCAGGTATTTGATGATAAGGAACGTCGCTATCCCAATAAACACGCAGTTAATGCTGTACAGGTAGAATGCCCCGAAGAAAAATGCCCACTGCCCTGTGGCAAGGCCATAGCCTGCGGTACATAAAGGCGGCATTAATGCGGTGGCTATAGCTACTCCGGGAATATGGTTGCCTTTTTCTACACGGGTCATAGCGATCACGCCAACAATACCGCCAAAAAAAGCAATAAGTATGTCATAGATATTCGGAGAGGTTCGGGCAAGCAGTTCCGACTGCACATCCTTAAAAGGGCTTATAAAGAAGTAGATCGTCGATACGCTCAGGCTTACAATTGTTGCAATAAGCAGGTTGAGCAATGATCTTTTAAGCAATGTATAATCATAGATGCCGAGTGCAAATCCCGCACCCACGATAGGCCCCATCAGCGGCGAAATGAGCATTGCACCAATGATAACTGCGGTAGAATTGACATTGAGGCCCACCGAAGCTACCAGGATGGCGCAGGCCAGTATCCAAAGGTTGGCGCCTTTGAAAGTAATATTCCTGGAAATAGTATCAAGGGTCTTAACTTTGTCATCCTCGCCCTCGCTTAAATTGAAGATTGTCCTGAATTTTACCATTAAATATATTTAATTTCTTAATGTAAGATACTCAAAACACCGGAGGCTTCAAAATTTCTAAGATTTTATTATGAAAGAAAACGGACTAATGTTCCAATATTTGGCAAGCAGAAGCCTTAAATTAAGCTACTTCGTCTTCTGATACCTATAATGCCCCGTCACTTTATAATCAAAAAGGCAATCTTCCAGTTCCTGCCCCGAACCTATATTGTGTACCACCATATAGCCGCCATTATTTTTTAAAGACTTCTTGTTTACCACAATGCCAATATGCGTCAGGTTACCCGACAGCAGCCACGTAACAATATCGCCGGGTTTGTAATCGGCGGCTTTATTGGTTACCGGCAAAGACGTTCCTTTTCGGGTAAAGAACAACTGTAAATTCGGAACGCGGCGATGGTCTATGTTAGTATCGGTACTTTTCAATCCCCAGCTTTTTGGATATTTGGAGAAGTTCACTTTCATATCTTCATGCACTTCCTTTTGCAGGTCAATGCCAAGTTTACGATAGGCCCGTATCACCACATCGGTACATACGCCTTTGCCTTTGGGCACATCGCCGTTCGGGTAGGGGATATTGAAATAAGCGCCGTCATACTCTACATCATCTTTCGTTAGGGAAATGGCGGCATCGGAAAGTTTTTCATAAAAGGTCTTTTCAACTGTGGGAGCACATGCGAATCCAAATAGCAATAAAAGTAAAATGTGTTTCATGGTCAGGTGATTTTTAATCTAACGGTATAATATTTTGTAATAGTATGCCAATGGTTTATGAATTTACTTAAATTCGTAGAAACTCCCTTTAACCATGGAAGAAACACAAGGTACATTCTCGATAAAATACTGGGCCGAAGACGACCAGCCCCGGGAAAAGCTTATGCTAAAAGGCAAGGCCGCACTTAGCGATGCAGAACTTATAGCCATACTCATTGGCTCGGGGAGCCGTAACGAAAGCGCCGTACAGCTCAGTAAGCGCATACTCTCCAGTGTAGACAACAATCTCAACGCTTTAGGCAAGCAGTCCCTGCAGCAGCTCATGACCTTCAAGGGAATAGGGGAGGCCAAGGCTATCAGTATTGCCGCTGCTATGGAACTCGGCCGCAGAAGGCGTGAGGAAGATGTTGTAGATTTAAAGAAAATCACATCAAGCCGTGCCGTTTTCGAGATCATGCAACCCATTATTGGCGAATTGCCGCATGAGGAGTTCTGGATATTGTATCTTAATAACTCCAATAAGGTTATTTACAAATCACAATTGAGCAAAGGCGGGATTACGGGTACAGTTGTAGATGTGCGGATTGTATTCAAAATGGCTTTGGAGCATAACGCGGTCGGTATTATCCTTTGCCACAACCATCCTTCGGGCGTATTGCAGGCAAGCGAGCCGGATAAACAGATAACCCGTGAGCTCAAGGCAGCAGGGCGTACACTCAGCATAAATGTGCTTGACCATGTTATCGTGACGGAAAACGGGTATTTGAGTTTTGTAGATACCGGGATCTTTTAATCAAAACGATACCACGCCGATTGCTTTTACAAGTTAAACCGCAGATTTCTAAAGCACGACTTTTACTGAAACTAAACCACCTTCCCTTCAATAATAACACTATCAATCAGGTTACTCCCGAATGCATACGGCAATTGGTAGTAGGAGGCTAGCGGTTTGGTGATAATGAGGTTGGCGCGTTTTCCTTTCGTAATGCTCCCGTGGCTGTCGCTCAGTCCCATTGCATAAGCCCCGTTGATAGTAGCGGCATTGATAGCCTCTTTGGGTGTCATTTTCATTTTGATGCAGGCGGTGGCTACAACCAGATTCATGTTCCCGGATGGGGTAGTGCCGGGATTAAAGTCGGTAGCCAATGCCAATGGTAGCCCGGCGTCCAGCATTTTTCGTGCGGGTGTATAAGGAATGCTTATAAAAAACGAACAGGTGGGCAGGGCGACCGGCATGGTATCGCTTCCTTTCAGCGCCTCGATGTCTTCATCGGTAACGATCTCAAGGTGGTCAACACTCAGGGCATCGTGCTTCACACAGGCGGCAATGCCATTAATTGCGGTGAACTGGTTCACATGTATTTTGGCTTGCAGACCGTATTTTTTACCGGCTTCCATGATGCGCTCGGTTTCTTCCACAGAAAAATAACCGGTTTCTAAAAAGGCATCAATATAGTCGGCTAGTTTTTCTTCAGCTATCTTTGGCAGCATTTCATTGATGATAAGGTCAATATAGCCGCTATGATCCTCTTTATATGCTGTAGGGAAAGCATGCGCTCCCAGGAAAGTTGCTTTTATGGCAATGGGATATGCTTCTTTCAGGCGTTTTATAACACGGAGCATTTTCAATTCGCCGTCAACGGTAAGCCCGTAACCCGATTTTATCTCCACAGCCCCGGTACCCTGCTGCATCACTTCTTCAAGGCGGAGGCGGGACTGGTCGTATATTTCATTCTCATCGGTTTCATTCAGTTTTTTGGCAGAATTAAGTATCCCGCCACCACGGTTGGCAATTTCCTCATAGCTAAGGCCATTGATGCGGTCTACGAATTCCTGCACGCGATTGCCGGCATAAACGATATGGGTGTGACTGTCGCACCAGGCAGGCAGGACATTTTTTCCGGTGGCATCAATTACTTGCGCATCCGGTATGTTCGGACAGCTGTCCATTGTCCCAAAGTCTTCAATCAGGTTACCGTTTAGTAGCAACCACGCATTTTGCAGGAGCGGCAATTCTGCCATTTCGCGTCCTGAAACTTTGGCCATCCCGCTCTCGCGTATTTGCAGCAGTTCTTTGATATTCGTAATTAAAATCGCCATGAATTAAACTTTTGGTAAAAATAGAATGGATTTTGGTAACTGTACAAATTAAATGAATTATTTAACCACATAACTTGTCCCGCCTTGGCGGGAGATACATAGGTTTAGGGTTGAATTAATTCTTTACATTTAAGTCTCACACAGATGAAGCGAAGCTTCACTATGAGCAACTATATTTTTTAACTTATTATAGGGATGCCAAAATTCTATGTGCCTATGTGGTTAAATTTTTTAGTCTTTTACTAAAAACTCCTATATTTAGGGTAAAGAAATACAGTGTGAAAAGAATAAAATACCGGCAGGTGCGGAAAGTGCAGCCCAATTACTTTGAATATACCGGCGAATATAAAACCGACCCTATTGAAATGCAGCTTTTTGTTTTTGATGAGGAAGGATATGAGGAATACCGCAATGTATCACTGGAAAGGGTTGTAAAGGAATGCAGGGATGAACTGCAGGTGAATGATGTAAAATGGCTGAATGTCCATGGGCTGCATGACGTAAGCCTTATAAAACAGATAGGCGATCTTTTCCAGGTAGATCCGCTCATTGTTGGTGATATTTTGAATACCTCAAGGCGTACCCGTATCGAGGAGCTTGGCGATGTGCTGTTTTTCAGTATTAAATCGGTTTTACCGGAAGAGGAGGAGGACTGTGTAAAAACTGAACAGGTAAGTTTCCTGCTAAAGGATAACGTGATCGTATCATTCCAGGAAAAAAAGAGCGATTACTTTAACCATATCCGCGAGAGGATCCGCACGGGGACCGGCATTGTACGTAAAAAGAAAAATGACTACCTGCTGTACCTGATGCTTGATGCCATCATGGAAAACTTTTATATTACCATAGAAAATTCCGAAGACAGGATCGAGTCATTCAGCGTTAATGGTAAAGAAAAATACAAATCGCACTTTATTTCGGGTATAGAGAAAATGCGTGACGACCTTAATTACATTAAGCGCGCCATTACCCCACTAAGGGATGCGCTGTACAACCTGAAGAGCGTAAAGGAAGAAGATGAGTACGAGACGATACGAAAATCTACACACACCTATTTTGCCAGGCTGCACCAAAAATGCCTCGAGCTGCTCGACCAGATAGAGTATGACCTGATGTCGCTCGACAGTGCTTCCAACTTCCATTTTTCGATGCAGAGCCAGCGGATGAACCAGATCATGAAGACGCTGACTATCTTCTCGGTGATCTTTATGCCGCTAACTTTTATAGTTGGCGTTTACGGAATGAACTTCGACAACATGCCCGAACTGCGTACTGAAAACGGCTATTACTGGGTGTGGGGCGTGATGATCTTTACAACCATTCTCATGGTCATTTATTTCAGGCGGAAGAAGTGGTTTTAAATTGAGAAAGTACCACAGAGATTCACAGAGATTTTTCTAACATATACAGCAATAAAGAGTACTCAGGGTAATTCTGCAAAGCAGAATAATTGCTCTGTGATCTCTCAAGGCTAAAAAGAAGCCTCGGTGTATCTCTTTGCCTCCTCTGTGAATCTCTGTGGTATAACCCCGAAATTATTCTAAAAGTAACTGCATAAACAACAGATCCAGCCACTTTCCGAATTTATATCCGGATTCTCTTATAATTCCTGTCTCAACAAATCCGAATTTTTTATGGAAGGCGATACTGTCTGCATTATTGGCATCGATACCGCCTATCATGCAGTGGTAACCACTTTCTTTGGCCAGTCGTATCAATTCTGTCAGCAATAGTTTCCCAATGCCTTTGCCTGTATGTCCCGGCGCGGCATATACTGAGTGCTCAATGGTAAACCGGTATCCCTGCTTAAACCGGAAAGGGCCGTAGGAGCCATAACCAACGACGATGCCATTATCGTCTGCAACAACTACCGGCCAATTCCCTGATAGCTTGTCATCAAACCATTGCTGCAGGAACTCCTGGTCTTTTGGGTCATAGTCATATACCGCTGTGCTGTGCAGTATATTGTGGTTTACTATTTCCAGTATTCCGTTGAGGTCTTGTGGTGTTGCAGGGCGAATTTTAGTTTCCATTTTCAAATATACTTAAAATTTAAAATCTTACCGCAAGGGCGACGCATGAGGGGTAGGAGCGGCATCCCCCGCTTTTTTCTGCGGGGATACAGCGGATAACCCGGCCACAGATCGGGCCGAAGCTGGGTGGTGGCACGCCCAAAAAAAAAGACCGTCATAAGACGGCCTTTTATATAAAATTTTGAAACGATTATTTCAAAGATCCCACCATATCCTCAGGTTTCACCCATGCATCAAAATCTTCAGGGGTTACATAGCCGAGGCGAACGGCCTCATCTTTAAGGGTAGTGCCATTCTTGTGTGCGGTTTGTGCGATCTCGGCCGCTTTGTAGTAGCCGATCTTTGTGTTCAGCGCAGTAACCAGCATTAGCGAGTTGTCAACCAACTCTTTAATGCGGGTGTAGTTCGGTTCGATTCCCTGTGCGCAATGCTCGTCGAACGACACGCACGCATCACCCAAAAGCCTTGCAGATTGCAGGAAGTTTGCCGCCATCAATGGCTTGAATACGTTAAGCTCATAATGGCCCTGTGTGCCGCCAATGGTAATAGCAACGTCATTGCCCATAACCTGCGCGCACACCATGGTAAGCGCCTCGCACTGTGTAGGGTTTACCTTGCCCGGCATGATCGACGATCCCGGCTCATTCTCAGGGATATGTATTTCTCCAATTCCCGAACGCGGCCCTGAAGCCATCATACGGATATCATTGGCAATTTTATTAAGCGATACGGCAAGCTGTTTTAAAGCCCCGTGTGACTCCACAATAGCATCGTGTGAAGCCAGCGCCTCAAACTTGTTTTCAGCAGTAATAAAAGGCATGCCTGTGAATTTTGCAATGTACTCGGCAACCTTCACATCATAGCCGTCTGGTGTGTTAAGACCTGTACCTACAGCGGTTCCGCCAAGCGCCACTTCACTAAGGTGGGCAAGCGTATTTTTAACGGCTTTAAGTCCGTAATTCAACTGTGCAACATAACCTGAAAGTTCCTGCCCAAGGGTTAGGGGAGTAGCATCCATAAGGTGAGTACGGCCAATCTTTACAACGTTCATGTATTCCTGCGATTTTGCTTTTAGCGTGTCGCGGAGTTTTTCAACGCCCGGTATCGTTACTTCTACCACTGCTTTGTAAGCGGCAATGTGCATACCTGTAGGGTAGGTATCGTTAGAGGATTGCGACTTGTTTACATCGTCATTTGCTTTCAGTACCGGTTCGCCTTCACCAATTTTGCCACCAGCCAAAACCTGCGCCCTGTTGGCAACCACCTCGTTAACGTTCATATTGCTCTGTGTTCCCGAGCCTGTCTGCCAGATAACCAGTGGGAACTGGTCATCAAGCTTGCCTTCAAGTATTTCCTCGCAAACCTGTGCAATGGCATCACGCTTTTCAGCCGAAAGTACGCCCAGATCATGGTTGGCATAGGCAGCTGCTTTCTTAAGGTAGGCAAACCCGTTTATGATCTCTTTCGGCATGGAGCCGGAAGGGCCTATTTTAAAATTATTCCTTGAACGTTCGGTTTGTGCGCCCCAATATTTCTCGGCAGGCACCTTAACTTCACCCATGGTGTCTTTTTCAATCCTGTATTCCATTTTTTCAGAATGTTTATGTGTTGTATTTGTTTATAATTAGGGGTTTTCTAATTGCCTGACAAGTGTGTGGCAATCGTGAAAGCCTGCCAAAATTAAGCATTCCGCAAACGTATAAAAAATGATTTCGTAAAATATTTTAGTGTTTTTGCTTCCGGATGTTGCTAAAAAAAATAATTCCCCCTATCTTTGAGGCTCAATTCAATTAATAAGCAGAGATATGGAATTTACACAATATTTAGGGTTTTTGGCATTTTTGACCGTTTTCACAATCGGTTTCTGGCTGATGCTTTTCCTTGCCAGTTTTGTTGGATACTGGTTAACAGGCGCGACAGTAGAATTGATCAAAGAGAAAAGAGCAATAAAAAGGCTGAAAGAAGAAAAAGCCTAAATTTTTGTATCGATATATAGAATCCCGCAGATAGCGGGATTTTTTTGTTTAAATTCCAAAATACAAATCCCAAATGACAAACTCTGTCAGTCTTGAATACCAGGGAATATCCAACGATCTAAAAGTCCAATAATCTAATAATCTAATAATCTCTTTTGGGCGTGTCGGCTCCGTGCCTCCGCCGTCGGGCCATCCGCTGTATCCCCGCCGAAAAAAGCGGGGGATGCCGCTTCTGTCCCTCACGCAGGCCTCACCCCCGACCCCTCTCCAAAGGAGAGGGGAGAAGCTACACTCAGCCGCATTTAAGTGTTGGGTTAGACGATGTACAATTATTAATTTTTTCAACAGGGCGAGGAAATACAATAATAAAAACGGATTGTCGGCACGTTTCCACTCCCCTCTCCTTTGGAGAGGGGCTGGGGGTGAGGCCCTAAAAAAAACCGCTGCAAATTTCTCTGCAACGGTTCTATTAACTTCAACTAAAAATTCTTAATATGGATAATGGTTCTCAGCCACTATCTTAGCCGCAATGGTCTCACGAAGCGCCACCACATTCGGCATGTTGTTGTATTTGGTAAAGCGCCTTAGGCCCATCATCATCATGCGCTGCTCGTCACCTTCGGCAAACGAGGCAATGCCTTCTTTACCTTTTATAGTCACAACATCCACCGCTTTATATAAATACAATTGTGCCATCGCGATCTGCTCTTTTACATTTTCAGCGCCTTTGTTTTTAGCCAGCTTCTCCGTACGAAGTACTACCGATTCCGCCATGTATATCTCGATAAGGATATCCGAAGCCGCCATCAGCAATTGCTGGTGCGAATCCAGTTCCGGACCGTATTTCTGCACAGCCGATCCTGCAACCATAAGGAACGCTTTTTTCAGCTTGCCTATCATTTCTTTTTCTTCCGCGAATAATTCTGAATAATCGGGGGAATCAAATGAAGGAATTCCCATCAATTCTTCTGCAACTTTCATGGCGGGGCCCAGTAGGTCAACGTGGCCTTTCATGGCTTTTTTGACAAGCATACCTACCGAAAGCATACGGTTGATCTCGTTCGTACCTTCATAGATACGCGCAATGCGTGCATCACGCCATGCGCTTTCCATCGGGGTATCTTCAGAGAAGCCCATACCACCGAATATCTGGATGCCCTCATCAGCACAATTCTGTACATCTTCCGACACCGCTACTTTCAGTATAGAGCATTCTATGGCAAATTCCTCAACTCCTTTAAGTTCCGCGGCCTGGTGCGATTCGCCGTTGGCAACACGTGCCTCGATGCGGTCCTCGATGTTTTTGGCAGCCCTGTAGCAGGCGCTTTCCCCGGCATAGCAGTTGGTTGCCATTTCGGCCAGCTTGGCGCGGATAACGCCAAAATTCGCGATAGGCGTGTTGAACTGTATCCTTTCGTTAGCATATTTCGCTGCACCCGATGTCACCCTTCTTTGGGCATCAAGGCAGGCTGCGGCCAGTTTGATACGGCCTACATTCAGGGCATTCATGGCTATCTTAAAGCCGTTGCCACGTTCCGACAGCATGTTCTCTACAGGGACTTTCGTCTCATTAAAGAAAACCTGGCGGGTAGAGGAGGCGCGGATACCCAATTTATGCTCTTCCTCATTCATGGAAATGCCATTCGACGGGTCATTCTCCACAATGAATCCGGTGATGTTCTTGTCATCGCCAATACGTGCAAACACAATAAACACGCTGCAGAAACCTGCATTCGATATCCACATCTTCTGGCCTGTAATTTTATAATGCGTACCATCGTCAGAAAGTACTGCTTTTGTCTTACCCGAATTGGCATCGCTGCCCGCGCCCGGCTCGGTAAGGCAGTAAGCTCCAAACCATTCACCCGAAGCAAGTTTCGGGACGTATTTTAGTTTTTGCTCTTCGGTCCCGTACAGCGTTATCGGCATGGTACCGATACCCGTATGCGCCCCGAAAGCCGTCGAGAACGAACCCGTGGCACCCGAAATATAATCGCACACCAGCATGGTAGAGACAAATCCCATCCCAAGTCCGCCATAGGCTTCCGGCACCGCAATGCCCAGGAACCCAAGTTCGCCTGCTTTGCGCATGCTTTCTTCGGTAAAGGCATAGTCTTTCTTCTCAAATCGGTCTTTGTTCGGCCAAATCTCACGATCCACGAATTCCTTTACGGTATCGCGCATCATAATTTGTTCCTCCGAAAAATCTTCGGGAGTAAATATATCTTCGCTTTTTGTTTCAGTAACAAGGAACTGGCCGCCACGGGCGAGTTGTTTTTCTTCTGTTTCCATAATTAGATTTTTAGATAATAGATGATAGATGAAAGACCTTACTCGGAAAGAGTATTTTGGAATCCCATCGTCATCTTTTGAAATTCTTCTATTTTATATTCAAGGCTTTCTGTCGCCTCATTTGATACATATTTTCTATGATGTGCTAATAATAGCTGTGTTTGCAGTTCGAAAGATGAACCTAATGCGATGTCTATAAAATGCCTGAATGATTTATTTGTCCTGCTCGAGCCTTCAGCAATATTTGAAGGCATTGATACACCGCTCCTGTCCATCTGGCTTTTTAAACCAAATTTTCATGGGGATGAAAAGCATCTGTGAGGTCAAGAACAATCTTTGCTATTTCCATGGGCATTTGCCATATTTTTAGTTTTTTGAAATTGTGTCTTTTGAATTCAGCCATCCTAAGTGTCTATCATCTATTATCTCTTATCTTTCAGTCTTATTAAAGAATCTCATAGACCCCCGCTGCACCTTGTCCCGTACCCACGCACATGGTCACGATGCCATATTTATTACCGCGGCGTTTCATCTCATCGAACAACTGCACAGATAGCTTGGCGCCGGTACATCCTAAGGGATGCCCCATTGCAATCGCGCCACCGTTAACATTCACAATGTCTTTGTTGATGCCCAACTCACGTATCACGGCAAGCGACTGTGATGCAAAAGCTTCATTGAGTTCGAAAAGCTCGATGTCCTCCAGTTCAAGGCCTGCCATTTTTATGGCTTTAGGAATGGCCTTCACCGGGCCAATGCCCATTATTCTTGGCTCCACACCAGCTGCGGCATAGCTTACCATCCTTGCGATTGGCTCTAATTTCAGTTCTTTTACAAGGTCTTCGCTCATAACCAGTACAAACGCAGCACCATCACTCATTTGCGATGACGTACCCGCCGTAACGCTTCCGTCAGCGGCAAAAACCGGTTTTAGTTTGGCCAATGCTTCCAAAGAGGTGTCGGCACGCGGGCCTTCGTCTTTGGTTACGGTATAATTCTTTGTGGCTTTTTTGCCATTCTCGTCTACATATACCTGCTCTACAGTAATAGGCACAATCTGGCGGTCAAATTTGCCTTCTGCCTGAGCCTTCAGTGCTTTTTGGTGCGATTGAAAACCGAACTCATCCTGGTCCTCACGCGATACGTTGAACTGCTTTGCAACGGCTTCGGCGGTAAGGCCCATTCCCCAATAGTAATCTTCATGGCCGTTCTTTGCTGCCTGGTAATCCGGTACCGGCTTGTAGCCGCCCATAGGGATATAACTCATGCTCTCGGCACCGCCTGCAATAATGCAGCTGGCCATGCCGCTTTGTATCTTTGCAGTTGCCATCGCAATGGTTTCCAGCCCGGAGGCGCAATAACGGTTCACCGTAACACCCGGCACGTCGTCTATCTTAAGACCCATAAGAGAAATAAGGCGCGCGAAGTTGAGCCCCTGCTCAGCTTCCGGCATGGCGTTGCCCACCATTACGTCGTCTATTCTGGTTTTGTCAAATTCCGGCAACTCATTCATCATGAACTGTATGGTTTCTGCGGCCAGTTCGTCGGGACGTTTAAAACGGAACACTCCTTTCGGGGCTTTGCCCACGGCAGTCCTGTATGCTTTTACTATATATGCTGTTTTCATATCGGCCCCCTAGCCCCCAAAGGGGGAACTCCTACCAGGGGTCAGTAGGATTTATAATTATACCAATGGTACTTGTATCTTTAAGAACGAAAAATGTGTCGTTGCCGTTTCTATTCCCCCTTCGGGGGTTAGGGGGCTTTTAATTTCTAAGAGGTTTCCCTTTCGTCAACATAAACTGTATTCTCTCCAGCGTCTTTCTTTCCCCCGTAAGCGATAAAAATGCCTCACGCTCAAGGTCTAATAAGTACTGCTCACTAACCAGTGTCGCCTCACTTAAATCGCCGCCTGCCATAACGTAAGCAAGCTTGTTGGCAATCTTCTTGTCGTGTTCCGAGATATAATGCCCGGCTTCCATGCTGTCGGTGCCCACGAGAAACATACCCAACGCCTGTTTGCCCAGTACTTTTACGTCTTTGCGTTTTACAGGCTGCGTGTAGCCTGCATCGGCAAGGAGTTTCGCGTGTTTTTTAGCTTCGGCGATCTGCCTGGCCTTGTTCACCACAATAACATCTTTGCCTTTTTGGAGAACTCCGGTATCAAAGGCTTCATACGCCGATGTCGATACTTTCGCCATCGCCACGGTAAGGAAATACTCCTGCAGCACGTTCAGTTCCACGTCATTTTTTCGGAAGATGTCCGATGCCCTGAGCGCCATCTCTTTCGATCCGCCGCCGCCGGGTATTACTCCAACACCAAATTCCACCAAACCGATATACGTTTCTGCCGCAGCCACAACTTTGTCAGCATGCATGCTCATTTCGCAGCCGCCGCCAAGGGTCATGCCGTGCGGTGCCACCACAACCGGGATTGAGGAGTAACGCACGCGCATCATAGTGTCCTGGAACATCTTGATAGCCATATTCAGCTCGTCGTATTCCTGCTCTACCGCCATCATGAATATCATACCGATGTTGGCACCCACGGAAAAGTTCGCCGCCTGGTTACCTATCACGAGGCCGTCATATTCTTTCTCGGCAAGGTCTATGGCTTTATTGATGCCCTGAAGCACGCCGCCGCCAATAGTGTTCATTTTGCTCTGGAACTCCAGGTTTATGATGCCGTCGCCCAGATCCTGGATGATAGCCTCGCCGTTGCTCCATATTTTTTTGCTTTCGCGAATGTTGTCGAGGATGATAAACGAATCCTGTCCCGGAATTTTCTTTTGGGATTTGGAAGCAAGGTCGTAGTAGTATTTAATGCCTTCTTTAAGGGTGTAGAAGCTTTTGTTGCCGCTTGCCAGCATGTCGTTTACCCATGCCGCAGGTTCAGCGCCATTGGCTTTTATAAGTTCGATGCCTTTTTCAACACCTATGGCATCCCATATTTCGAACGGGCCATTTTCCCAGCCAAAACCGGCTTTCATGGCATCGTCTATTTTATAAAGGTCGTCGGTGATTTCAGGAACGCGGTTGGATACATAGGCAAACATCCCCGCGAAGTTCTTGCGGTAAAATTCGCCCGCTTTATCCGTACCCGTTATCAATACCTTAAACCTGTTGATAGGCTTATCGATAGTTTTTGTCAGTTCCAAACTGGCGAACGAAGCTTTCTTTGCCGCCCTGTACTCCATTGTATCAAGGTCAAGCGACAATATATCTTTGTCTACTTTCTTATAGAAACCCTGGCCGGTTTTACTTCCAAGCCATTTGTTTTGCATCATGGTGTCAATGAAGCCCGGCAATTTGAAAAGCTCGTGTACCTCATCGTTCGGGCAGTTCTCATAGATACCGTTGGCAACGTGTACCAGGGTATCAAGCCCAACTACATCTACAGTACGGAAAGTAGCCGACTTCGGCCTGCCGATAACAGGGCCGGTAAGTTTGTCAACCTCTTCAATGGTAAGGCCCATTTCCTTCACCTGGTGGAAAAGGCTCATGATGCCATAGATACCGATGCGGTTGCCAATGAAGGCAGGTGTGTCTTTGGCAACTACTGAGGTCTTGCCAAGGAACTGCTCGCCGTAGTTATTAAGGAAGTCCAGTACTTCAGTTGAAGTCTTCGGACCCGGAATGATCTCGAATAAGTTTAAGTAACGCGGAGGGTTGAAGAAGTGGGTCCCACAGAAGTGTTTCTGAAAGTCCTCGCTACGGCCTTCGCTCATAAAGTGGATAGGAATACCTGAAGTATTCGAAGTAATGAGTGTGCCGGGTTTGCGGTATTTCTCCACCTGCTCAAATACTTTCTGTTTGATGTCGAGCCTTTCCACAACCACTTCGATAACCCAGTCGGCATCGGCGATTTTGGCCATATCGTCCTCGGTGTTGCCTGTAGTTATACGGCTTGCAAATTTCTGGTGGTAAATGGGGGAAGGTTTCGATTTTAGTGAATTAGCCAAATGCTCGTTCACAACCCTGTTGCGGACGGCCTTGTCCTGCAATGTCAATCCTTTTTTCTGTTCCGCTTCGGTAAGTTCCCTTGGGGGAATGTCCAAAAGCAAAACCTCAACACCTATATTGGCAAGATGGGCAGCGATCGCCGATCCCATGATGCCCGAGCCTATAACGGCTGCTTTTTTAATAGTGCGTTTCATTGATATATAGTAAGTTTTGTTTGATGCCTATAAGGCATTATGTTTATTTGTTCGTTGCTTTTTCAGTTTCGCTGTCAGCGGTGAATATCAGCTTTTCAGCAATGAGGTCGTTGATAAGCTCTGCAACCTCTATAAAATTATCCAGCTTTTCCTGCGGTACATGCTGGCGTATCACATCGTTGAACTTTAGTACCCTGTCGCGGGACAGTTCCCGTTTTTCTTTGCCCAGCTTGGTGAGGTGTATCAGTACCCCGCGGCCGTCTACCGGGTTTTTCTTTCGTACAATCAGGCCTTTTTCCTCCATCGACTTCAGCGTGCGGGTAAGGCTCGTAGGTTCCATTCCCATCTGTGGCCCGAGTGCAGTAGAAGGTATCCCGTTATCCTTGTCTATAGAAAGGAGTGCAAAACCCACCGACATGCTGGCGCCATATTTCGAGGCTTCTTCGTTGTACATTCTCGATACTGCCTGCCATGTTGCCCTCAGTATGTAATCTATTGTTTTCTCTTTCATGAATTATGATATTTCAAATATACAAAAAAATAGTATGCACGCATATTAAATTTTAAAAAAATTATTCTTACGAAATTGTTTTCGTATATTTATCTATTTACTTTTTACGTTAAGCCATTCGTGCTCTATGTTTTTCATTAGTAGTGCATTGTCAAATACGACCACCCCTTTTGGGAATACCGTTTCATTTTCAAAAAAAGACGACCTTACCGAAGCAACTTCGAGTGAGATCATTTCCCATTTATAGGTATTAAGCCGCACGCCATCGAATTTATTTTTGTTGGGCGAAAAACCCACACAGCCTTTTTCGAAGAAGTCGGATGCTGTATTTAACGTCTTAAATATTGAACCAGATGGGTAATTCCCAGTTTCTTTTGCCTCAATAGCGATACCGGTAGCATCTTCGCTGGTAAAGCCTACTTTATAATTGCCGTCGCCTCCTGCAACATCAAATTTTGCGTGATAATGTTTCCCTGGGAATATCCTGCCGCCTGCCAGTGCATTTGCTAATGAAGACGTATCCCTTCGCGGAATGTACACACCTTCTTTAGTCTCGCCATTTTCATCCCATTCTACAGCAAACCGATGGGCGCCGTTCTCTGATCCGATACCTAAAAAGTCGGGAATACCTTTTGGCTTAATGCTTTTTAGCCGGATTAGGCAGATACCGCCGACTGCCTTTCCTTCATAAAGTTTCGGGCGAAAAGGTTGCAGTATCATTTTACGCGCTACATCTTCATCAATCGTATAGTTGATGAGTATCCTTCTGTCAATGTAGCCGTGTATTGCCGGTATTCTCATTCGTTTAGTGATTTTTGATTCTTGCGAATTCTACTTTTTGGATTTGTTTACATTTAGCTTTTTTTCCGTCATTTCTATTTGTTTTATAAAATCCTTTTCCGCCACCGACAAATTTCCTTTTATTTTCTCTTTATACTTTTCATATTCAGAAAAAGCTTTTTCCAGTGCCTGCTTATGGCTCACCGTTCCCGCATTTTGAAGAATATCATTTCCCGTCATCCGGACAAAATCATCCAGTCTTTCGGCCCAGTCTTTCATATACATAGGTTTCCGATTCAATGCCTGAAGCTCTGCAACTTCAAGATACGCGGTTACCATCCTGTTAAGAACATTTAATTCATTTTCGTCAAGGTAATTCTTTGCGATCTCAATTTCCTGTTTTGTAGGCCTGCTTCCTTTGATGTTGGTTAAGCCAAGGTTTATTTTTTCCGAATCAATTCTCTGATAAATTATTTCGGCAGCGGTATGCCCATGCGCCGCCCAATGCATTTTGTTTTGTACTGTTTGAAAAAAATGAACAGAAATATCAGATTTTGCATCATAATCAATACTTGTTGCATAAATATCAAGGATTTTTCTCCAAAATATTTTTTCCGAAGAACGTATATCGCGAATCCTTTGAAGTAATTCTTCAAAATAATTACCTCTACCTGCCTGCTTTAGTAATTCGTCGTTCATTGTAAATCCCTTTACAATATATTCGCGTAGCCGTGAGGTAGCCCATTGGCGGAATTTCGTCCCCTGCAGGCTTTTTACCCGATAACCTACCGATATGATTACATCCAGATTATAGTAATTAGTGCTGTATTCTTTACCATCTGCGGCAGTTGTTCGGAATTTCCGAACAACTGAATTTATTTCCAATTCGTTTTCTTCAAAAATATTCTTTATATGTTCACTAACGGTAGCTTTTGATTTTTGAAACAACTCAGCTAATTGCGCCTGTGTTAGCCAGACCGTCTCATCTTCCAGACGGGTTTCTATTTTGGTCGTGCCGTCTTCTGTTTGGTATATTATAATGTTGGAATCTTCCATTAAATATGTATTAATTCATTTTATATAACCCGCAGGAACATGGTCCGTCAGCCAAACACCATTCTCCGAAAGGAAAAATTCATACCCGTCGTTGTGCATCTGCAATGCCATTACTTCTAATATCACCGGCTTGCCGTGCCTTCCGCCTACGTTCGATGCCGTGCCCTTCTCAAGGCTCAGGTGTACGTGGTGGCGGCTGCTTTTATGGATACCGTCCCTCATTATCGCGTCAACATTTTGCGTTGCCGTGCCGTGATAGAGGATGTCGGGTGGGACCTGCGGCTCATAGCCCAGCTCAATTTCTATTGAATGTCCCTGGCTGGCGCGTATTTTGTCTTTTGTGTCGTTGAAGGCAAAGCGTTTTTTGTTATTTGTTTCAACAACATGTTCCAGCAATACGGCATCTATTTGTGTTCCCGAATTATTTATTTTTTCCAATAACTTCGCTACATCCGTCCAGCCGTTGGCATCAAGGGAGATTCCCAAAGCATCGGGATTGTGCCTTAGTACGTAGCTAAGGAATTTGCTTAGTTTTTTTGTGTCGTTTTCGCTGATCATAAGATATTTATGGGATGTAATGTAAATATAGCGAAAATTGGGGTAATAAAAAACTCCCCGGGAAAGGGGAGTAGCTGATTATCTGCCTTCGTCGAAGTCATGTACTTCAGGCGAGCCATCGGGGCCGGACTGGTTAATGGCCCTGTAATGTATCCCGGGCTTGTTGAAGTCGAAATCTGTAAATGTTTTCTTCATTTCCTTTTTCACAAGTTCGAATTCCTGCCCCAGCGTGATATTTTCTTCAACAGGAATTATAGTCTGGTAGGTGATGAGCGCTCCGGTACCGTCTTCGCTCTGTGCGAGGCTAATGCCCATTACCTGTGGCTTCGTCCGGATGTTTTCCAGCAGTATAGGGAAAGTATATTTGGCATCTACTTTTCCCCTTAGCCTGTTATAATACAGCGGGATGCTTTTTGCATTGTCGAATTCTACAAAATTTTCAGTCGCCTGAATGCAGGCCTGCGCTGCCTCTGCATACAAAAGCGCATCTATCAGGAAACCGTCGTCTTCCTTCTTTTTTGCAATGGCGTAGTATTCCTGCGCATTTTTGCCATGCTGCCAGATGATGTTGATCTTTATCTCATCAATTTTCCATTCGTCCCCTTCCTTTCCATAAATCACTGCCAGCAGGTAACCTTCTTCAGAATAGGGTATCTTTAATAACGAAACATACGTATCCTCTACTTCATTTACATATTTAAAAGTGTAAGAGTGTTCTTCCGACGGAATGGCAATATTGTTGTTCGTCACCGAATGATGACATTGGTATTCATCAAATACGGTATAATTGTTTTTGAGGTAACCATTGCGGAATGCCCAGGAGGTGTTGCGCACATTCGCCTGAAGGTGCTTCACGAAATTCTCTGACCCCAATGCTTTAAATATCTTTAGTTTGCCGTGCGACATCGCTTCGATCAGGCTATCATTTTTGGCCTTTATCGTTTCGCGCAACTTGATGTCAATGTCATTATTCGATATGATATCTGCAGATTGGAACATGCAGCCCTGAAACACTGTAAACAAAAGGCAGAGCAGGAGTAATCGTGTTTTCATTGGTTATTGAATGTGAAGCGAAATATAATTTTTATTAATATAAAAAGATGGTTAGTTCAATTGTATTTAAATAATAAAGCATTCATTATTAAATTTTATTGTAATCAATTTTATCGAATCTATCCTCTTCTTTTTTTAATTTGCTCCAATCAAAATTATACATTTCTTCTTCACTCCAATTATCAGGATAGTCTACTATTAAGTAACCACCTATACCAAATCCTCCACCAAAGTAGCAATAACCCTCAGCTTGAAGATTGTCAGGGCCTGGCTGAAAATCCACATGTCTAAATTGAGAAGATAATAGAATGCATAATGCTGAATATGCATCAATAAGACTTTTTAAATTTGCATCTTCAAAATTGTTAAGCCGATCATGTTTTGAATTATTATATGCTTGGTACCAAGAAAGTGTTTGCTTAGTTTTCCACTCTAAAAAAAGGTTTTCGGACATTGTTGTTACCTTTCCAAAACGGTAGTTGGATAGAATAATCGTCAAGGTGATGAGTTTTATTTACTTTAGAAAAATCATGAAGTTTCCACTCCTTTTCTAAGCGAAGTTCTGTTTTGTTTTTATGAAATTTTGTTGGTTTATAGTTGTTCTCTTTTAAAATTGCTTTGAAATTTGCTTCAATTTCTATACATGTTCTCATTAAAATTTCATGTATTCTGAATGAGTAAGTTAGTTCATTAATATCTGCAGGTTCGATATATTGAAATAGTTTTAATATATCTTCCTGAATTATTAGAAAAGCTCTTGTATAATGATGAGGATTCTGAGAATAAGAATGATCAATTATATAAGCCCAATCACTATATCCGGAATTTGTACTTTCTATTACAGGTCTATAATTTCGATGAAAAGGCTTTGTATGACTCATTTAATCTTAAACTGTTTTTTATTTTTCACCTTCTCTGTATATCTTGTCATACAGTTTCTGGTATTTCTCTTTTATCGCTTTCCGTTTTAGTTTGAGGGTAGGGGTCATTTCACCACCGTCAACACTCCAGATGTCGGGGGTTATCTCAAATTTCTTCACCTGTTCCCAGTGCCCGAATTTTTTGTTGATGCCGTCAATCTCTTCCTGGATGCGTTCTTTTACCTCTTTGCTTTCTGCAATTGCCTTATTGTCTGTAAGGCTTAGCCCTTTGCGGGATGCCCATTGCTTTACGAACTCAAAGTCGGGCTGGATAAAGGCTGCCGGCATTTTCTCGCCATCGCCTATCACCATGATCTGCTCTATAAAGCGCGACTGCTTCATGGCATTCTCAATCAGCTGCGGTGCAATGTACTTACCGCCCGATGTTTTAAACATTTCCTTTTTCCTGTCGGTTATCTTCAGGAAGCCGTCGCTGTCAATAATCCCAATATCGCCGGTGTGGAAATAGCCGTCTTTCAGCACTTCATCGGTCTTTTCCTGGTCGTTCAGGTAGCCCATCATTACATTGGGGCCTTTGCAAAGTATCTCGCCGTCTTCAGCGATTTTCACTTCTACGCCTTTTAGCGGCCTGCCCACCGTGCCGATCCGGAAACCACCGTTGCGCTCATCGTTTACCGATATAACAGGGGAAGTCTCCGTAAGGCCATAACCTTCCATAACAGGGATTCCCGCAGCGGCGAATATCCTTGCCAGCCTTGGCTGTATGGCCGCACTTCCAGATACCATAAGGCCGAGGTTACCGCCCAGTCCTTCCTTCCATTTCGAGAAAATCAGCTTGCGGGCTATCCATAGCTTAAAGCCGTACCATGCGCCGTTAGCGCCATAGGGCTCATATTCAAGCCCCACTTCAACAGCCCAAAAAAACAGCTTCTTTTTGATGCCAGTCAGCTCAGAGCCTTTGGCAATGATCTTATCGTATACTTTTTCAAGCAGCCTTGGTACCGCCGTGATGACGAAAGGCTTTGTTTCCTTAATGTTGTCGCTTACCTTTTCGATAGATTCGGCAAAGTAGGTAGAAACGCCATAATACTGGTAGAGGTACAATATCATCCTTTCGTAAATATGGCAGATGGGCAGGAAGCTCAACGCACGTGTTTGGCCTTCGCCGAATGGCACCCTTTCGGCGCTCATAAGCACATCGGATACAATGTTTTTGTGCGAAAGCATCACGCCTTTAGGCCTTCCGGTTGTACCTGATGTATAAATTACGGTGGCAAGCTCGTCTTCGGTTATGCTGTTTTTAATACTTTCGAGTTCGCCCTGGTTGGATGTATCCTTGCCCAGGTCCAGTATTTCGTTCCAGCTTTTACAGCCGGACAAATCGTTAAACGAATAAATCTCTTTCAGCTTGGGGAGGTTGCCCCTTATAGACATTATTTTATCATAAAGTTCCTGGTCCGAAACGATACAGTATATCGCTTCAGAGTGGTTAAGGATATATTCGTAGTCCTCTTCCGATATCGTAGGGTACACGGGTACATTTTGAGCCCCGGTTTGCAGTACGCCTATGTCAACAATATGCCATTCAGTGCGGTTGTTCGACGAAATGACCGCGATCCTGTCGTTCTTTTTGACTCCCATCCGAAGCAATCCCCTGGAGAGAGCATTGGCTTTATCAATATATTCCTGCGTTGAGGTCTTTACCCATTTTTCGCCATACTTGGTAACCAGTGCATCGGACAGTGGGTGTTTTTCGAGCTGGTAGTATGGGAAATCAAATAACCGGGTGATAGTATTCATGTGTTTGATAATGTTTGTACCTGCAAATTATGAAAAAAATATATATGAAATCAAAAATCATAAATAATTGTAAAATGATCTCAATATTTGAACTTTTCATAATCCGGCTTTAGCCCGGCTCTTACACTAATTAAAAAGCTTACGGAACTCTAAAGGCGACACATTTGTTTTGGATTTAAACAGCTTGCTGAATGACTGGGGGTACTCAAAACCCAGTTGGAATGCTATTTCGCTGACAGATAATGGTGTAGTGGTAAGTATCTCTTTTGCCTTCTCGATCAGCTTATTATGGATATGCTGTTGGGCGTTCAGCCCTGTATAAGCGCGGAGCATATCACTGAGATAGCCGGGCGATATGTTGAGCTTTCCGGCAATTTCTTTTACCGTGGGCAATGTCTTGTTTTGTGCATTGAAATGGCTGTCGAGCACATGTTCCAGCTTGGCCAAAAGATCGCTGTGGGCTATTTTCCGTGTCATGAACTGCCGGTTGTAAAAACGGTTCGAGTAATTGAGCAGCAGTTCCATATTTGAAATGATAAGGTCCTGGCTGAATTTGTCGAGTGTCGAATGGTATTCCTGCTCTACATTCGTCATGATGCCTTCTATCATCGATTCTTCCTTTTGCGAAAGGTACAGCGCTTCGGTCACATCATACGAAAAGAACTCGTATTCCTTTATTTTTTTTCCCAAAGGATAGCTTCTTAAAAAATCGGGATGGAACGCCAGCATCTGCCCGCCAAGCGGGTTTTCGCCAGGTTCGCTTTGGTAGCATATCTGTCCCGGGGCAATGAACGACATAATCCCTTCGTCAAAATCATAAAAGTCCTGCCCGTAGCGCATCTTGCCCTTAAAATCTTTCTTGATGGCAATGATATAGAGGTTCATGACCATTCCTTTAGACCAATCCGAAAGTTCAGGGTTCACATCTTTAAAGCTTACCATACTGATAAGCGGATGCTCGGGGCCGTTTAGCCTCAGGAAGCGGTGCATCTCCGAAACGGAATTGATATGTACGGGACCGTTGTTTGTTTTCATATTTAAAAAATTATAAAGCCGAAAAGCTAACGTAAAGATAGACTTTTACTGGTGGTTATTTATGATATGAACTTTCAGGGATTTACAAATTGAAAAGACACATCCCTAACCCTTCTCAAGAGCTGAACACTTGGACGTGTTTACTAAACTTTTAAAAGTTTTTGATCGGCATGAGTGAAGCTGTTCCCCTCTTGAGAGCTATCGTGTGGACACATCTTCAAAAATTAATTCCCTACGGGAAAATACGGCTCTCTGATCCAACTTTTACTACCGAAATGGATCCCCTACGGGAAATATCGTTACTTAATTATCCCATCGGGATTAAATTTCGGTAGAATTAATGCCGAAAGTGAGTGATTTTTTTCCCGTAGGGAATTAATTTCAAAGGGTTAGGGGTGTGTTATTTGTAAATATTACAATGTTGCCATATCAATCACAAAGCGATAGCGAACATCGCCTTTCACCATCCTGTCGAAAGCATTCATTATATCCTTAATATTAATAAGCTCAATATCCGAAACGATACCATGCTCGGCACAAAAATCCAGCATCTCCTGAGTCTCGGGCATTCCGCCTGCACCGGACCCCGTCACGGTCTTGTTGCCTGATGCAATCGTAAAGGCAGAAACCTCAAGCGGCTTTACCGGCATACCAACATTAATATACGTGCCATTCGTACGGAGCATTGCAAGGTAAGGCGCAATCTCATGGTCCGCTGCAACTGTATCAAGGATAAAGTCGAACGTAGCGGCAACGGCTGCAACTTCTTCAGGGTTTTTAGTTACCACAAAATGATGCGCGCCCAGTGCTTTTGCATCCTCGCGTTTTGATTCTGAAGTGCTTAGTACGGTCACTTCGGTGCCAAAAGCCAGGCCAAACTTCACTCCCAAATGTCCAAGCCCGCCAAGTCCCACAACGGCAAGTTTATGCCCTTTGCCGACTTTCCATTTGCGTAATGGCGAATAGGTTGTAATGCCTGCGCAAAGCAGCGGCGCTACAGCGGCAAGGTCGAGTTTTTCTGAAATTAGGTGAACGTAACGCTCGTGTACAACGATGGTATTACTGTAACCGCCATAAGCGGGATTGCCCTCTTTATCAAGGTTGTTGTAAGTAAGCACGCCACCGTCAAGACAGAATTGTTCCTGCCCGTTGCCGCAATTCTCGCAGTGTTGGCAGGAATCCACCATAACGCCAACCCCCGCGGCATCGCCAACTTTGAATTTGCTGATGTGGCTGCCTGTGGCAACAATCCGCCCCACGATCTCATGGCCCGGCACCATTGGGAATATCCCCGGGAACCATTCGTTCTTGATGAGGTGGAGGTCGGTGTGGCACACACCACAATATAATATTTCGATCTGTACATCGTGCGGCCCAACATCGCGGCGCTCAAAGTTCCATGGTGCCAGGTCTGTTGTTTCATTTTGGGCTGCATACCCTTTAGCTTTTATCATGTTTTAAGTATTTTGTTTAGTATTTGTAATGGCAAATATCACCACAATCCTATTTGTATAAGTATCCAAATTGAATGTTGTTGTATCCAAAATGAATATGCCCCGGTGCGGCTGCCAAGATTTTCATAAATGTAGCATAGAGATCTGTTAATCGCGAGGGTAGTATGTTATTTATCAAGTAATTTTAATAAAAAAATAGCTATGAACAATTACACCATGACCTTTATATACGACGGCGATTTCGATCTGCCGGATGCGCAGGATGCACTCGACAGGCAACTAGTAAAGATGGTGCTTGGTAAAATGGAAGGTGGCCAGTTTCAGTTGGTTGATTTTAACCTTTCCGAGAATTATGACAAACATATTATAGATACCTATATAAAAGATCCGTCACTGCACCGGTCGGTACTCGAGATACGCCTTGATATGTCACGTGCCGACATGAAATCGCGTGAGTGCATTTTTGCACGGTGCCTCAACGCCATGCGTAATGGGGAGTTGTCGCTAAGCCGGGCACAGGAAAACGACGACCCTGGCCAGGGACAGTTACAAAGCCTCATAGTTTTCGAAAAGAAAGGTAGTTATAGCCAAACGGGCTGACTAAGGAATGGATGCACGTAATAACAAAACGTATTTACATAGAAATGGAGGAGTTGCAGTCCGAAATGGGTCCAATTTGTGCCGCGGTATAAATTTTCCCTTAATTTGATGCTGTTTTTAAAAAAACGATGCTTCATCCGCTGCGTTGTAATAATTATGTTGTTCGTTTTTTTGGCACCGGCCGCTTTACGCTTTGCGTTAACACTATTGCTGTTTTGTAATTGCCTTAATTTCGTTAACTTGCAGGGCATATAACCATTTGCATGATCAGCACAAAAAACATACGCTTTTCCTATGGGAAAGGCACCGATTTCAATTTTCCCGACATCGCTGCTTCTGGCGGTTCAAGCCTCCTGATAACAGGTGGTTCCGGCAAGGGAAAAACCACACTGCTCCACCTTTTGGGTGGCCTGCTTCGTCCGCAGCAGGGCGAAGTGATTATTGAGAATACCAATATCGCCACGCTTTCAGAGAAAAAACTCGACCATTTCCGGGGCAGGAACATTGGGCTTGTATTACAACAGGCATATTTTGTTGCATCGCTCAATGTGCTCGAGAATGTAGTACTGGCGTCGTGGCTGGCTACAGGAAAGCAGGCGACCCAAAAAGCGAAAGAACTTTTAGCGCAGCTTGGCCTTACAGAACATCTTCATAAGCTCCCTACGCAACTAAGTATCGGACAGCAGCAACGGGTATCTATCGCAAGGGCGCTCATCAATGAGCCGAAACTGCTTTTGGCCGATGAGCCTACGTCCAGCCTTGACGACGAGAATGCCTTCAAGGTGGCTGATATGCTCGATTCGCTTGCAAAGCAATACGGAACCGCACTGGTTATTGTTACCCACGACCAAAGGCTTAAAGACCGTTTTCCTAACCAAATCTCCCTGTCATGATCACTAAAATAGCCTGGAAAAATATTTGGTTCAAGCCGCTTAATACCGCCCTCAGCATTATATTACTTACCGCGAGCGTAGCCATTATAACATTGCTCATCTTGTTGGAGGAACAATTTGAAAAGAAATTCAGTGATAATATTGATGGTATCGACCTGGTGCTTGGTGCACAGGGAAGTCCGTTGCAGTTAATACTCTCATCGGTTTACCAGGTGGATGCCCCGACGGGTAACATCGATTATACCGAAGCAAAAAAATGGATGAAAAACCGTATGGTGGAAACTGCCATCCCCTTAGCTTTTGGTGACAACTACAGGGGCTTCCGTATTGTGGGTACTACACACGATTACCTAACGAAATACGGCGCTAAAATAACCGATGGAAAACCATTCGAAAAGAATTTTGATGTAGTTGTTGGAAGTGCCGTCGCTGAAAAAATGAAATTGAAAGTAGGAGATAAGTTCTTCGGTTCCCACGGTGATTCTGCCGAAGGAGAGCTGCACGAAGATCACGCCTATATAGTGACAGGTATCGCTTCATCAACAGGAAAAGTGGTCGACAACCTTATACTTAGCAATATCCAAAGCGTATGGGCAATGCACGACCATGAGCATGCTGAAGGAGAAGAAGGACATGACCATGAAGGTACTGCCGAGGAGGCGCATGACCATGACCAGCACGACCACGCAGCCGAAGAAGGGGTGGAGCATCACGATGAAGATGGCCATGACCACGATGCCGTAGCCACTACCGAACATGGCCATGACCATAAAGAAGTACAGATAAGCGAGGAAGGCAAAGAGATCACGGCAGTGCTGGTAAAATTCCGTAGCAAAATGGGTATCGTAACCTGGCCGCGCCTTATTGCACAAAATACAAAAATGCAGGCAGCATCGCCGGCTATAGAGATCAACAGGTTGTTCACGCTGTTCGGTATCGGGCTGGATGCGCTGCAATATCTTGCATACGGCATCATGCTTATTAGTGGTATCAGCATATTCATTGCGTTGTACAATACATTAAAAGAGAGAAAATATGAATTTGCCCTGCTTCGCGTTAATGGTGCAAGCCGCCTGCAACTGCTTTCGCTGGTGCTTATAGAAAGCCTGCTTTTGTGCGTTACCGGGTTCATCTTTGGAACGATTGTTGGTAGGATAGCGTTAAGCCTGATATCCGGCTCGTCTGAAGATGAATTTAAAATGTCCTTTAATCCCTTCGAGTTTGTATGGGAAAAAGAGGGATATTTATTTCTGCTCACTATCTTTGTGGGAATTTTAGCGGCGGTTATACCGGCTGTAAAAGCATACGGATTAAATATTTCAAAAACACTTGCAAATGCGTAAGACATTTTTCATTGCAGCACTTTTACTGTCAGGATTTTTCCTGGCCTCTGTTGGTTCGCCTTCTGATAATAGCGCTATACAAAAGAACACTACTGCTCCCGTTTCCGACACCCTTACATGGAAGCTGCTGGGCCAGATAAAATACATCAAAAAGCCAAGCGCCGATTATCCCGAAGGAGTGATGTATCCGGTGGTGAATACTACTCTTAAGGCAAAAAATAAAAAGCAGGTAATAATGAGCGGCTTTATTATTCCTATTGACAACAAAAATTACGCATTGAGCAAAAATGTATTTGCATCATGCTTCTTTTGCGGGCAGGCAGGTCCGGAAACCATTATGGGCCTCCACTTTAAAAACCCGGCAACGAAACTGAAAACCGACCAGTATGTTACTATCACGGGCACATTCAGGTACAATGATTCGGATGTCGACGATTGGATCTACCACGTAGATAATGCTGTTATTACAAAAGGCAACTAATGAGGATAGCCGGTAAAAAAGCTGTTTTTTTCGACCTCGACCACACACTTTGGGACTTCGAGAAAAATTCTGCAATCACATTCAGGACTATTTTTGCAAAGCACAATCTAAATTTAGACCATGAAAGGTTTATAGAGTTGTATGTGCCTATAAACGAGAGGTACTGGAAACTTTTCCGGGATGCCCTTATCACGCAGGAAGAACTGCGATACGGCAGGCTGAAGGCGGGCTTTGACGCAATTGGGTTTGAAGCAAATGACGAATTGCTGCACACAATTGCCACCGAATATATCAGGCAGCTGCCCGAAAGCAACCACCTTTTTGAAGGTGCTATAGAAATACTGGAATACCTGAAGCCGAAATACAGCCTTCACATCATCACAAACGGTTTTCATGAAGTACAGGCAGGAAAACTGAAGAATTCCAATATCGAACATTATTTTGAAACCATAACCAATTCGGATATGGCGGGCTGCAAAAAGCCACACGCCGGTATATTCGAATATGCCCTAAAGGCTGCCAATGCGGAGAAGGGCCATAGCATCATGATAGGTGATTGCATTGAGGCCGATGTGCAGGGCGCAATAGATTTTGGCCTTGACGCTATTTATTTTAATGAATTCAGGAAAGAGGCGCACCCCTCAGTAACACAGGTCCACCATTTGCTGCAACTTAAGGATTTACTTTAAATTATGAAAAAAACACTACTGCTGCTTTCGATGCTATTATCGGGCGTTTGCTTTTCGCAAAATATAAACGATTATAAGTACATGGTCGTTCCGGTGAAATTTGATTTCCTGAGAGAGGAAAATAAATACAACCTGAATACGCTTACAAAAATAATGTTTGAAAAATACGGCTTCGTGACCTACATGTCAGACCAGAAATTGCCTGATGAAGTAGCGCTCAATAAGTGCAAAGCGCTATATGGTACCTTAGAATCCGATTCAGGGGTATTGAGTACTGCCCTTTATGTAACCATTAGGGACTGTGACGGAAAGGTTGTGTTTAAATCGCAAAGAGGCGTAAGCAAGATAAAAGATTTTAAGCAGGCTTATTATGACGCCCTGAGGCAGGCGGCTGGGTCGCTTGAATCACTTAATTACCAATATTCGGGTAATGATATTGTGACTGTTGCCAATGAAATGAAATCAACGCCAACCCAGGATGCTATGCCTGTAGAGAATAGTGTTGCAAAGCCGGTTGAAGTTAGTAACCAAAGCCAGCTTTTTGCACAGCCAATTGCTAATGGTTACCAACTGGTTGACATGACGCCAAAAGTGGTACTGAAAATGTATAAGACGTCACAACAGGATAATTATACAGCACAGGGAGATGGTAAAAATGGTGTTGTATTCAAAAAAGGCAACGAATGGTTTTTTGAATATTACCAAAATGATAAACTGGTTTCCGAGAAGCTGAATATTAAATTTTAAGTTATAAAGTCATAAAGTTTAAAGTTGTAAAGTCAAGATTGCAGGACTTTGAAACTTTCGACTTTGAAACTTTGCAACTTCTCAATCAATACCCATACTTCCCTTTCCACCTTCTCTTTAAAAATTCCCTGTCGGCATTTTCGCGGCTGGTATTACCGGGTTCGTAAAAAGCGGTATTGCTTATAGCGTCCGGCAGGAATTCCTGCTCGGCAAAATTATTGTCGAAGTCATGTGCATATTTATAATCGTCGCCGTAACCTAATTCCTTCATCAGTTTCGTTGGTGCGTTGCGCAGGTGCAGCGGTACGGGCAGGTCGCCGGTTTGCTTTACTATGCTTTGCGCTTTACCAATAGCCATATAGGTGGCGTTGCTTTTAGGTGATGTTGCTAAATAAACCGCACACTGGCTTAATATGATGCGTGATTCGGGATACCCTATGGTTGAAACTGCCTGGAAAGCATTATTCGCCAAAATAAGCGCGGTAGGGTTGGCAACGCCAATATCTTCAGAGGCAAGTATAAGCATCCTGCGTGCAATGAACTTCAGGTCTTCGCCGCCTTCTATCATTCGTGCCAGCCAGTACACCGCCCCGTTAGGATCACTCCCCCGCATCGATTTTATAAAGGCTGAAATTATATCATAATGCTGCTCGCCGGTCTTGTCATAAAGCACAGTATTCTTTTGTGCCAGCTGCATCACTCTATCATTGGTAATTTCGATACTGTCACCTTCGCTGGCATTTACCACAAGCTCAAAAATATTCAGGAGCTTTCGGCCATCACCACCCGAAAGCCTAAGCAGTGCCTCGGTTTCTTTTAGATTAATATCTTTGGTCTTTAGCATGGCATCTGCTTCCATGGCACGGTGCAGCAATGCTTCGAGGTCTTCTCTTGTAAAAGGATTGAGCACATATACCTGACATCTTGACAATAAGGCGGGGATCACCTCGAAGCTCGGATTTTCGGTTGTAGCGCCTATCAGTGTTACCCATCCTTTTTCTACGGCCGCCAATAGCGAATCCTGCTGCGACTTGCTGAAGCGGTGGATCTCATCGATAAACAGGATCGGGTTTTTAGCGGTGAACAAACCCCCGCTCTGCTTGGCTTTATCAATAACCTCGCGTACGTCTTTTACTCCTGCGTTGATTGCACTCAGCACATAAAATGGGCGATTACTTTCCTGCGCCATTATCTGTGCCAGCGTAGTTTTCCCGGTGCCGGGTGGCCCCCATAATATCAGCGACGGGATAATGCCCTTCGCTATTTGGTGCGTCAGTGAGCCGTCAGGACCCACAAGGTGCTGCTGGCTTATGTATTCGGATAAATGCTGCGGGCGTATGCGTTCGGCTAAAGGTGCTTCCATAGCGTAAAATTACGGATTATTGATTTATTTTCTAATAAAGGAATTGCCAAATAGGGTTAAAACAATAGTTATTCGACTCTGACAATTTAACAGGAAAATCTTTTTGGTTGTGTTTTTGACATAACTACCACATGGATGATAACCAGTTTAAATTTTCCCCGTCGGTACTTGCGTGGCCTTTGTATTTTGTGCTTACGCTGTGGATAGTATATTGGGCGGAAGTGAAATTTGGCATCTACCTTAACGATTACGGCATATTGCCACGCACACTAAGCGGACTTCGTGGAATTGTTTTCAGCCCATTCCTTCACGGAAGCCTGGAGCACCTTTATAATAACTCCATACCCCTTTTGGTGTTAATTGCTGCGCTGCGTTATTTCTACAGGGAACAATCGTTTCAGGTTATTGCCTACGGTATTTTGCTTTCGGGATTCTTTACCTGGCTCATAGGCCGCGAATCGTACCACATAGGCGCAAGCGGACTTATTTATGTGCTTGTCAGCTTTATTTTTTTTAAAGGCATACAAACAGGCTATTACCGGCTTGTGGCGCTTTCGCTGTTGGTAATAATGCTGTACGGCGGCATGATATGGTATGTATTCCCTGATGCCGGAGAGCAGGATATATCGTGGGAAGGGCATTTGGGCGGTCTTGTCACAGGGCTGCTTTTTTCAAAAATATATAAGACACCCGATTATAAAAAGGAACTGGTTTATCCATGGCAGCAGCCCGGTTTCGATCCGAAACAGGACCCTTTCATGAAACGTTTTGATGAGCATGGCAATTTTGTAAATCCACCAAAACCGGAAGATATTGAAGTCGTGGATTATGAGATACTGAGCCCGCCACAGCTTCCGCCGGTGATTTACAACTATGTTATTGTTCCTGATAAAAACGGGGAGAATACCTATTAAAATTTTTTCTGAGTCCTGAAAGCCCTTTTGATGTTAAATGAATAAAATTTAACACAGGGCGCTTTTTATTAGCATTGGCGGTTAGTAAACATAAATACTACTTAATAGCCTTCTTTTTCATTCGGGATACTTTTGTGCCTATTAATAAAACACACAACATCCATGAAAAAGTTCTATTTATTCCTCATGGTGCTTTGTGGTATAGGTGTAAAGGCCCAAACTTTATTCCCGTACCTCCAGGCGCCATCGCAAACTTCCATTTATGTCAACTGGAAGACATCGTCCAATCCCGAATCCGTAGTGGAATATGGCGCTGCGGCCAATGCGCTTACCAACACGGTAAACGGTACCAACACCATTATGTCGGACACGGGCTACCCGGCCAACTATTTTTACCACACCGTGCAGGTAACGGGGCTTACTGCCAACACCAAGTACTATTACCGCATCAGGACAGGCAATGAAACTTCGGCGGTCTACAGCTTTAAAACGCTTCCGCTTCCGGGCCAGGCTGCAACTGCCGACGGTCACCTGCGTTTCCTGGTGCTGGGCGACAACCAGATGCGCAACGAACCGAGGTTCGACTCGCTGGTTTCGGCTGCCAAAAGGAAAATTGCCGAAAAATGGGGTGCCGCAAACGACCCTGCCGATAATATTGCCCTTACAGTAATGGTGGGCGACCAGGTAGATGTGGGTACCCTTGACCACTACGAGAACGTACACTTTAAAAAGAACAAAGGGTTGTCCGGCTACCTGCCTATCCAAACGCTTGTGGGCAACCACGAAACCTACGGTACTCTAGCCATGCAGGCCTACTATGACCACTACATCCTCGACGGTATGTCGTACCAGGGCATAACATCAGGTACCGAGAATTACTACGCCAACCAGGTGGGTAACACCCTGTTCATCGCAATGGATACCGAGCATACCGGTGCAGCACAGCTGGCCTGGGTAGCCCAGGTTGTAGAAGCTGCCGATAATGATGATACGGTAGACTGGATCATTTCCCTTGGCCACAGGCCTTACCAGGCAGAGCAGTATGTGGGCGACATTTCGCCATGGGTGCGCAACAACGCCATGCCATTGCTTACCGCTTCATCCAAACACATATTGCACATAGGCGCGCACCACCACCTGTACCACAGGGGGCAGCTTAAAAATACGCCAACATACCAGATCATTTCCGGCGGTGTGGCATGGGACCAGTACTGGGGCATGGCCGTGGAGGAGAATTTTGACGACGTGCAAAAAACGATTTCCAACTGGATTTACCAGATTATCGATATTGATGTGAACAACGGCACGTTTGATGTGGAAGCCTACTCTATAGGCAGTGTGTACCAATGGAAAAATAACCAGCTGATGGATGAATTCCACCGCTACCTTGGCCTGGAATCACCAACACAGCCGCAAATAATCAATGAGCTGACGGGCAACGACGTTGAGCTGCCGCTTACCCTTCAGACAACGCCGTATGCTACAGAAAGCAACCAGGAACTGAACTCTACACAATTCATGATCGGCAAAACGCAGGATTTCAGCATCGTCGAAAAAGACGTGTACCGTGATTTTGAAGACCTTTTTGGCCCTGTAGGCACACAGGTAGATACAACGGCTAACGTCAACCTGAATGTTGATATAACCAAGCTTACGCTGGCAAACGGCGATATGCCGAACGGCCAGTATTTTGTAAAGGCACGCCACCGCGACCGCAACCTGAACTGGAGCGAATGGAGCGAGGTGAAATCCTTTAATGTGATCAACAGTACATTTGCCAATACGCAAATCCAGCTGGATACATTGGCGTATCTTCCGAATGTGCCGATTATCGTTTCCTTTTCAGACACGCCGGGAAACAATACCGACTGGATAGGCCTGTACCGCAACGACCAAACCCCGGGATCGTCAAGCCCTGCGCAATTGTGGACATATACTGGCGGGCAGGTAAGCGGCACGCATACCTTTACCAACGGGCTTACCCAGCCGGGATGGTATTATGCTGCCCTTTTTGAAAATGACAGCTACACCGAAATTGCCGACAGGATCTATTTTTATGTCGGCCCGAATGTGGTACTTACCACCACCCAGCCGGCATACCAGTCGGGAGAGACAGTTACGGTGAACTTTACCGATGCGCCGCACCTTGCACAGGACTGGATAGGTATTTACAAAGTAGGGCAGGTACCCGGGCAGATTGGCTCAACAGACTGGGATTATGTTACTTCGGCACAGGGAAGCTTTACGTACAGCGGGCTGGCAGACGGCTACTACTATGCACAGTACCTGCTGCAGGACGGCTACAATGCTGTTGGTGAAAAGGCTTTCTTCCAGGTGGGTACAATGATCACACAGCTGGCCATCAACAAAACGGTGTATAACCTGAATGAGAACATTATTGCTACCTGGACTGATGCGCCGGGTATCATCAAGGACTGGATCGGGATTTACCATGAAGGTGATGAACCCAATGTTGATCAGCTGGTAAGCTATACGTATTTTGACGGCCAACCGGAAGGCACAATGGCATTGCCGGACGACAAGCTGCCAACAGAGGCGGGAGGCTACTTTATCGTAATTTTTACAGACGATTCGTATAATGAAGTTTCCAACAGGATCAGCTTCCAGGTGGACAATACTGCCGGGAATCAAGAATGGAAGGGGCAGGACGCGCTGATGGTGTACCCTAACCCGGCAAAAGCAGGAGAGCGTACCTTCATCAAATCGAAGTACCGTATCGACCAGATCGATATGTTCGACATGACAGGCAACCTGTTCTATACCTCCAAAAACATAGAGGACTATAATTTCTCACTGATCAACCAAAGCCTGCCAACAGGAACCTATATCCTGAAGGTACATTCCAACAAAGTATATACAGTTAAGATCATAGTTAACTAGTATAGGTTTACGTTAGTAGTTGTAATGCAACCGGGGCGGCCATTGGCCGCCCCGGTTTTTTATTTAAAACTGAATGATATAGATTAAGGATCTTGCATGATGAGCGAAGCCCGATCTGACCCGAGGGCATAGTCCGAACTGGCGAAGCAATCTATCTTCTGAAATTTAGCCCCTCTGCCTTACTGTTTCATACAAAAAAGCCCCACACGCTACAGATACGTTAAGCGACCCAATTGTCCCAAACATGGGTAGTTTAGCCTTCTCATCAACGATCTTAAGTACCGATGGGTTAATTCCCCTGTCTTCAGATCCCATGATGATGGCCAGCGGTTCGTTTAGCTTTATGTCATAAATGCTGTCTTCGGTCTTTTCAGTGGCGGCAACGGTTTTGATGCCCGATCCCTGAAGGTGGAAAATAGCATCCTTAATGTGCTCTACTTTACAGATAGGCACGTTGAACACCGCACCTGCCGAAGTTTTTACCGTATCACCGTTTACAGGAGCGGACCCCTGCTTTTGTACGATGATCCCATCTACACCGGTACACTCTGCAGTACGGATTATAGCTCCGAAGTTGCGTGCGTCCGACAATTGATCCAGGATAAGGAACAATGGCATCTTGCCGCTTTCCATTACCGTTTCCACTAATGTTTCCAGCTTGTGGAAGGCAATAGGGGCAATGGTGGCAACAGCGCCTTGGTGGTTATTCGGTGTAAGGCGGTTCAGCTTTTCTACAGGCACATATGAGAAATTGACGTTAAGGCGCTTCATCGTTTTCATGAGGTCGCGCATGAGGTCGCCATCGGCATCCTTCTGTATAAAAACCTTGTCTATTTCCTTACCTGAGTTCAGGGCCTCAATGATAGCCCTTATGCCGAATATCTGGTGTTCTTTTTCCATGGGGCAAAGGTATAAAAAAACCACCCCGTTTTGGGATGGTTTTGATAGCAATATTATAAATACTAATATTCATCTTCCTCAAAGCCTGTCCTTCTGGTACCAGCGAAGGTTAGTACAGTCCCCGGGTCATAGTCAAACACAGCCTTAAAATAAATGCTGTCTGTAACAGCGCCGGTTCTGGAACGGCCTGCTCCTTTTAGTATTTTTCCCTCGGTAATGGTCACTACAGAATCATCCGCGGTATTTTCGGCATCTGTAGCACTGAAAGTAAGGTTTTCCAGATCATAGTCAAGCACAGCCTCAGTATACCATCCTGTAAAAGAATCGTCAGAGCCAACCCTGTCGGTGATAACCAGTTCTCCGTTCATGTCATACAATTTATGCAGCGCATGTGCTACATAAACGTTTCCATCGGCATCGGCAATATCAATCCAGAATTCACCATTTAGCTTCTGGGTTTTGGTTCCTCCGGCATCATAATCGGCATATCCATCTTCATCACAGGCTGTAAAGGCAGCAAGTGAGAATACGCCGAGAAGTATAAGTTTTATATTTAATTTTATATTCTTCATAAGAGTTTGCTTTTAAAATTGAACCTGTTCTAATGTTGATACAAAGGTGTAATTAGTGACTGGTGGGGTAGTCTCCCATGATGTAGTAAGTACGAGAGTCTTTGTTACAGGATTAACCTCAAGATCTTCTATTTCCGATGATCCTCCAAAATAAAGATTTGTCTGCGTTCCCGGAAAGCTAAAATCATTGGCAGGAATGTCATTAGCTACAATAATACCACCCGGCGTTTCAGAATCGGCTATTGCACGTGCAAACAGATACCATCCGCCAAATGAGTCGGATACTTCATAAGTACCATCGTCATTTTTCCATATCAGTATATATTCAATATCTGTGTAAGCAGATGCTGGTGAGCCCTGGGACCCATTCCTAAATACCGTTGATGTGTAAAGGCCTTCAATACTGTTAACGAGGTCACCAGTATTGGCAACAATAATTTGCCTTGTTGCAACACCTGCAAAACCATCTTCATTTACAGCTGAATATTCTGCTGTATATATATCAGCGATACTCGTATCTAATGTTCCGGTAAAAACATTGCCGCGGTACCTGCCTACATATTTGACATCTACAGGAACTTCACTATCGCCAATTGTTGCAGTAGCGCCAGGATCAGTAAAGGCTTCTCCTTCATCGAGGAATATAGTTTCGTCTCCTGCAACAGTTATAATAGGGTAATTTGTGACCGTAGAGTGAATCCCTTCATCCGGGCTGCACGAGGTGAAAGCGAGTATTACCGCTATCAGCCCCAATCCTTTTTTATATATATTTTTCATAGTTTTTTATTTATTCTGGTTTTTGATCCCACCACACATTTTCGGTGATAGACGATCTTTGGGTGATGTTCGGGTTCCTGTTCACTTCACTGTCCGGGTAGAACAGGATGCTTGGTATAGTTGTGCCCGGTAGTATGGAAATTGCTGATGGTATGCGGTTTCCTATGGCATAGTCCTCACTGCCTTCCTCTACAACTTCAGGGAATTTTGTCCTTGTCGCTTCTATATACGCCTCAATGTTGTTTACTGAGGCAAGGGCTGCCCATTTCTGGATAATCACCTGCCTTACTGTAGTTTCAACATTGGCGCCAGCCTGGTATTCATAGGCTCCGCCTGCATTTGTAAAGTCTGTAGCAACAGCACCTGTAAGGCCAAAGTCGGCGGTATATGTAGCGAATGAAGCGGCGATGCCTGCATCATATTTCTCTTTCGCTCCTGTTCCACCTGAATAACGGATAAGCGCTTCTGCCTGCAGGAAGTAGCTCTCTGATGCAGTGATAAAGTATACCGGTGTAGTTGGGCCAATATTAGGGCGCGCATATGATATCGCCGTATTGTTAAAGGTGTTACCCGTACCTTGTTGTATAGAAGTGTATGTTCCGGTGTTGCTTGCCCTGAAAGCAGCTTCAAGTCGCGGATCATTATTCTCTACATAAAAGTCATGTATCGTGTTGCTTGCAATATGGTTAACATCACCTAATCCTGTTTGCGAAAGGAACGTTTCATAGAAAGGGTTTCTTTTATCTGCAGATTCGTTAAAGAGTCCAAACTTGGCATCTTCGGTCAATAGGTTTCCTTCAGTAACAAGAGCCAGAGCAGCGGTAGGGTTTGCCTGTGATGTATAGGACATACGAATGTACATTCTAAGTTTAAGAGTATTGGCAAACTGAACCCACTTGTCCATATCACTTTCAAAAATCACATCCTGCAATTTTGCTTCAGATTCGGTAGGGTCTGCCTCATATGCAGCAATTGCTGCATCGATCCTGCTGATTACATCGGCATAAATTTCTTCACCGGGTGTTACAGATGGCGTTATATTGCCTTCCTGTAACGCTTCGGCATAAGGTACATCGCCAAAAAGGTCTACTAATAGCTGGTACGTATAGCCACGCAATACTTCGGCCATAAGTGCTGTAGCAGTGTCACCCGATTCGGCCGATTTATCGGTTACATACTTTAAATCGGTAAGTACACCGGAATACAATTGTGTCCAGGGTGTATTGGCATAAGCCGTGTTGAGGTTGTAGGAGTCGATATTCTCAAACTGGCTTGCACTTGGAGATTGTGTGTAGTACTGCGCGTAAAATCCGCCAAGGTTCGTAAATTCGCCTCCTGCAACCGCCGCCAGTGTTGCCTCGGCAGAGGTAAGCGCAAGGCTTGCGTTAATGTTGGCCGGATAGTTTGGGTCAGTGTTGATGTCCAGTTTTTCATCACACGAGGCTATAAAAAGCCCTGCAATAAAAAGGATTAAAAACTTATTTATATTTTTCATAGTTATTTTATTAGAATGTTGCTTTTAAGCTGAAACCAAGGCTCCTTGTTGATGGGTTAGCGCTAAATTCACCAAACTGCCCGGCAAGGTCGTTACCAAATGTTGAAACCTCAGGGTCGATGAACTGGTTGTTGCTCGGAGTCCACAAGAACAGGTTACGCCCGATTACAGAAAATGTAAGTGACTGTATTTGTGTTCTTTCTAAAATTTTTGAAGGGAACTTATAGCTAAGTACTACCTCACGAAGCTTTACAAATGACTTGTCGATTACGTTGGCACGTGCGTTGGCATCGGCGCGGTAATAGTCGTCCATATATTCCCTTTCAACAGGTGTAGTGTTTGGCGAGTAGGAAACAGTGCCATCATCAGCCACGTTTTTCACTACGGAGTTCGGAACAACAAACGGCTGCCTGTCATTATACATTGTCGTAATGGAGTTACCGGTAAACCTTGTAATATCAGCAGTCCTTGAATACATTAGCCCTCCCTGGCGGATATCGAAGGTAAAGTCAAGCGACAGGCCTTTCCAGCTAAAGTTATTGCCGATACCCATGGTATAATCGTATTGCGTATCGCCATAAATTTGTTTTGTAGAAGCAGCAACAGGTATACCATTAACATCTACAACCACATTTCCGTTAGTGTCTGTTTCAGGAACATATCCTTTAATAAGCCCTACATTCTGTCCTTTTACTGCTAAGTATTCATAGGTGGTAAGGCCCCCCAGGTTTACCTGGTCGATCCTTGGGTCAAGTTCTTCCAGAACACTATTATATTTTGAGTAATTTACACTTGAACTCCAGTTGAATCCGTCAGTGCTCCTTATCCAGTTGATATTGATAAGCCCTTCAAAACCTTTTGTACGAAGCGTACCAACGTTGGCCTGCTGCGAGGTATATCCTGTACTCGGCGCTAAAGGAAGCGCAAGGATCTGGTCTTTGGTCTTGGCATCAAAATAGGTAGCATCGATAGTTATCCGGTTGTTAAAGAAAGATAATTCCGTACCTACTTCAAACTCAGTTTTAACTTCAGGTTTCAGGTCCAGATTTTCCATGCGGTTACCTATCCCGTACGCGTTTATTCCGTTTATAGGGAAGGTAAGATTACCAAAACCCATAAGTACATCGGTCTGGGTATTCACAGCATTAACCTGGTAGGGAAGAGTACCTACACCTACGCTTGCATAACCAACCCTCAGTTTACCGTAGTTCAGTACTTTTTCTATACCACTAAAAGTCCGTGTAAATACCCAGCTCACATTTCCACCGGCATACAGTTTCGACCTGTTTGCTTCCGGAAGGTTGGAGAACCAGTCGTTCCTGAGATTTCCGGTAAGGAAAATCTGGTCATCATAAGAAAGGGTAGCGGTATCATAAAGGCCGTAAAGCTTGTTGCTCGTCATGTTTGTTGCGACAGTTGGGATCTGTGAACTGTTTGCGAGATTGTAAAAGCCCGGTATATCCTGGCTGGCTACCGATGCGCCAAGGCTGCTGTACTGCTCGTCCCAGATATTGAAACCTGCTGTTGTCTGAAGCCTTAGTTTTTCGGCAAGCTCAAAATCGAAATTCATCTGGATATCATGATTTATAAGTTTGGCGTGATTGTAGCTTTCAGCGTAGCTTCCGGGGCCTTCAGTAGTAGAACCGTCATTCGGGCTGCCGGGAGAAGCATCAATACGTGCTGTCCATACTTTGCTTCTTTCAGTAGAAAAGTCCATACCAAAACGATAGGTTGTATTAAACCAGCTGTTGATAGCGTAGTTGAATTCAAACGATCCGTATACGCGCTCCTTGCGGTTTTTTGCGCCATTTTCATTTAGTGTAAAGTAAGGGTTGGCAACCCCGTATGGCGTGTAGTAGTTATCTATGTTGTGAAAGTCGCCTGTATAGTCTGAAAATTCTGAGATAGGGATATCGTTGGGTATCTGCATCAGGTTGTTATAAACAGTTACACCCTGGCCTGTACCTATACTCCTGCCGGCGTTGCTCACATAGTTCATGGTTCCGCTTATGCTGATGTTTTTTACTTTTGAAGTTCCCGAAAGACTCAATACATTCCTCTCAAAAGAGTCGGCATCCGTAGGGTATATACCGTCCTGTTGTGTGTTCGTGTACGAAAGGCGTACCGTGCTGTCGCCGTGTCCTCCGGAAACATTGAATGAATTTATCCTTGAAGTACCGGTCGTGAAAAAGTTTTCAAGCTGGTCTTTCTGGAAAGAGTAAGGCTTTAGTAGCTGGCTGTTGTTTACAACATGGCCCCAAACTCTCGGCAGGCCGTCAAAAGGCGCTCCCCATGATCCGTTTTCTATAAGATAATGCACGCCATCCCACCCCTGTCCGTAAGTAGACTGGTACTTAGGAGTCCTGTTGATCTGGGTAAAGGAAGTGGAGTTGGTATATTCAATTACCATTTTTCCTTCTTTTCCTTTTTTGGTAGTAATGATGATCGCTCCGCCTGCAGCCCTTGAGCCGTAAAGTACCGTTGCAGAGGCACCTTTCAGGATAGTCATGGTCTCAATATCCTGCGGGTTAATGTCAGCCGCTCCATTACCAAAGTCATAGCCGTTAGTCAGGTCAGATGAAGAATTAGCCTGGTCCAGAATAGGCACGCCATCTATTACATAAAGCGGCTGGTTATTCTTTGAAATTGATTTAATACCGCGAATAATGATACTTGATGATGCGCCGGGATCTGTAGAGCTGTTGGAGATAACAACACCTGCCACTTTACCTTTAATAGCATCGGCAATGTTCACCTGCTGCCCCCTGAGGACTTCATCCGATTTAAGAGTGGTGGTTGCGGCACCGATAGAAGATCTTTCCCTGCGGATACCTACTGCAGTAACTACAACGCCTTCCAATTCGGTTGCCGAATCTTTTAGTGTTGGGTTGATAGTGGCAGAAGCAGCCGAAATTTCGGTGGTACCCATCCCGATGTAACTAAATACGAGCACCTGTTGCGGAGTTGCCTGTATCTGGTATTTACCATCAAAATCGGTTTGGGTGCTCGTAGTGGTGCCTTTCACCACTACATTAACCCCGGGGATCGGGAATCCCGCTTCGTCTGTAACAGTACCTGATACTGTCCTCTCCTGTGCAAACGAAATTTGCATCATTAACGCAAAGAGCAGCGTTAATAAAACGTGTAGCTTTGTTTTCATTGAAAAAAATTTGAGTTAGTGTATCAAATATCTGACGAACTATTTACAAAACCAAAAATTTTATGATATAATTTAGAGTTTTAGTAAGATTTTGTGTTTTTGTGTAGGAGTAAATGTTAAAAAGTTGTTTTAAAGCTAATGTGTACAATCGAATTTGATAGCTTTATTTGTTGGTTTTCAGTGCTGCCATTAGCATAAATAATATTAAAAAGGCCGGTTTTTGTAAATAAGCCAAAACCAAAACCCAGGCCAAGCAGTTTGCCTTCGGCGCCCGAAGCTTTGTCCTGAAAATATCCGTAATCCGTAATAGAGTGCATATACATAGTAGGGGAGAGGGTATATCGGTACTCTGCCATTAGTGCGGTATAGAGGCTGGCCTGCAAACTGTTTTCATTGAAACCCCGGATAGAATTAATGCCTCCAAACCGGTAAAGCTCATTAATTATATAAGTGTTGCTTTTCAGGTACCAGGTGTGGTTCTTAAGGTTGATTATATTTTTTTTATTGAGGTAAATGTTGTGCGATGCATTTATCTGTGCAAAGTATTGGTCGCTGTCTCCGGTTTTGGCATTTCGTTTTCCCAGTCCGCCTTTTAAAAGTAAGGATGTTTTTTCGGGAAAAAGAAAATCATCCACATTAAAGTCGGTAAACTCGTAGCTGGATGTCCAGAAAGCATTACTGTAATCGCTCAGGGTAGCTGTATTGCTATTCTGTATATCTACCGACTGCGTTTTTTGGTGTCCTATATATAATTTTGAATTGTAGCTGAAATAATAACCCACGTTGATGTCAGTCACAGTGTTTTGGAAAGTGCTGTCCTGTTTGAAAATCCTGAGGCTCGCCTTGAGGCCTACCGGAGTTCTGAATAAATAGGGTAATTCTGTAGCAACGTTGAATGTCGTCTGCTTCTGGCCATCGCTTTTCCAGAACAGGTTGAATTTTTCTCCTGAGTTCAGCACATTGTTCAGGTTAAGGTCAAGGTAGCCGTTGAAGATCACGTTGCTTTGCTCGTCGTTAGAAAAGCCTATGAATCCGTCAAAAGTATTCGGCTTTGCTTTTTGTAAATACACATATACTTTAGTAGTGTCCTTTTTAAAGAGTATCTCCGGGTAGCGCACCTGGCTTACGAATCGCAGGGAGTTGAAATCATTATAAACCCGTTGCAGGTTTTCCTGGTTAAATGTTTTTCCTTTGTACTGCTTTGCGATATTTTTGCGAATACCTTCGGGGAATTTCGGATAGCCTTCTATCACGATGTTGTCGAGGGTTCGTTTCTTTTCGGTTTTTACATTCAGGCGGGCTGTGAGGGTATTATTGTTTTTTGTGTAATCTGTCAGCTGGAGAGAGCTGAGGGAGTACCCTTTTCGTTCCAGTGCAGCAATGCTACTGTTCATGAAAGGCTCCACATCGGCCATGGCCATTATTATAGTGTCCTTTGTGATGTCGAGGAGGTCTTTTTCCTCTTTCGGGATATGTCCTGTGTATATATTGATGCTGCTTGTTTTCCGGCCAACAGAAAAAGAATATACAAAGGTGGAATCGTTTACCTTAATATGGGCCAGTTCGCGGTTCTCCAGATAGCCGCTCTTTAGTAAAGTGTTAGATAGCGATGCAGCTTCATCGGCAACCGATTTTGCATTTGTGTGCATCTTGCTGTAAGGGATGGAGTCGATTATTTTGGTTTCCAATATACTGCTGCCTTCTGCTTTCAGGTAAAGGGTTTGTGCTTTTGCCGAAAAAAAAGCGAAGGATACTATATATATTAGGATGAGATTTTTCAATCCGGGATTTGTTAGCTGTAAAAATAACGCAAAAATAACTGAAAAAATATGCGCAGGCGGTTTGTTGCCGAATGGGTTTGAAAATTAATGATTTACAATTTGTTTTGTAAATTTTAATTTCTACATTTGCAACCCCGTAAAAAGCGGGATTTTTAATCAAAAGAAATTTTTAGTATTTAATTATGCCAACAATTCAACAATTAGTAAGAACAGGGAGAGCCCAGATAACTAAGAAGAGTAAATCGGCTGCTTTAGATTCTTGTCCTCAAAGAAGGGGCGTTTGTACACGTGTGTACACCACAACACCAAAAAAACCAAACTCTGCGATGCGTAAAGTTGCGAGGGTACGTTTGACTAATGGTAATGAGGTGAATGCGTACATTCCCGGAGAAGGACACAATCTTCAAGAGCACTCGATAGTATTAGTTAGAGGCGGAAGGGTAAAAGATTTACCAGGAGTAAGGTATCACATCGTTCGTGGTGCTTTGGATACTGCAGGTGTAGCCGGAAGGACACAACGCAGGTCTAAGTACGGAGCAAAACGACCTAAGCCAGGGCAGGCAGCTGCACCCGCAAAGAAAAAGTAATTTTAAAAACGTTTAAGAAAAAGACATGAGAAAAAGACAGGCCAAAAAAAGACCTCTTTTACCAGATCCAAGGTTTAATGACCAATTAGTTACACGTTTTGTAAATAACTTAATGTGGGATGGTAAAAAATCAACCGCTTTCAAAGTATTCTATGATGCTATTGATATCGTAGAAGCTAAAAAGCAAGATGCTGAAAAATCATCGCTTGAAACATGGAAAGATGCATTGACTAACGTTATGCCGCACGTAGAAG
The DNA here is from genome assembly GCF_038289855.1 of Flavobacterium arundinis. Taxonomy (NCBI): domain Bacteria; kingdom Pseudomonadati; phylum Bacteroidota; class Flavobacteriia; order Flavobacteriales; family Flavobacteriaceae; genus Flavobacterium; species Flavobacterium arundinis. The sequence goes on along the minus strand of NZ_JBBYHR010000008.1, from coordinate 162,631 downwards.
TACGTAGCCGCAGGGTGGGCGGTGCTACATTTCAGATACCAATGCAGATCCGTCCGGACAGGAAGATCTCTATGGCGATGAAATGGATGATACTTTATGCAAGAAGAAGAAACGAGAAATCTATGGCTCAAAGGCTTGCTTCTGAAATTTTAGCTGCTGCTAAAGAAGAAGGAGCTGCTGTTAAAAAGAGGATGGATACTCATAAAATGGCAGAGGCGAATAAAGCATTCTCTCACTTTAGGTTTTAATTCATAATCATAAAGAAAAAGAAAAACATTTAAAATGGCAAGAGACTTAAAATATACAAGAAACATTGGTATTGCTGCCCACATTGATGCGGGTAAGACAACAACTACCGAGCGTATCCTTTTCTATACGGGTAAATCCCACAAGATAGGTGAGGTACACGATGGAGCAGCAACCATGGACTGGATGGCGCAGGAGCAGGAGAGGGGTATTACCATCACCTCTGCGGCAACTACCTGTACATGGAGCTTCCCTACGGACCAGGGTAAAACTACCTCTGATTCTAAGGATTACCATTTCAATATTATCGATACTCCGGGACACGTTGACTTTACCGTTGAGGTAAACCGTTCCCTAAGGGTACTTGATGGCCTTGTGTTCCTTTTCAGTGCTGTTGACGGTGTTGAGCCGCAGTCTGAAACGAACTGGAGGCTTGCTGATAACTACAAAGTGCCGCGTATGGGCTTTGTGAATAAAATGGACCGTCAGGGATCTAACTTCCTTATGGTTTGCCAGCAGGTAAAAGACATGCTTAAGTCAAACGCCGTGCCTATCGTACTTCCGATCGGTGACGAGGCTGACTTTAGGGGTGTTGTAGACCTTATCAAAAACCAGGCAATCATATGGCATGACGAAACTCAGGGCGCTACATTCGATATCGTTCCTATCCCTGAAGATATGAAAGAAGAGGCTCACCAATACAGGGCACAGCTTATCGAAGAAGTTGCTGCTTATGATGAGAACCTTCTTGAGAAATTCATGGAAGATGAAGATTCTATTACCGAAGACGAAATTAATGAAGCGCTTAGGAAAGCTGCCATCGATATGGCTATTATTCCAATGCTTTGTGGTTCTTCTTTTAAAAATAAAGGTGTTCAGTTCATGCTTGACGCGGTTTGTAAATTCCTTCCTTCTCCAATGGACAAAGAAGCTATCGAAGGTACAAACCCTGATACAGATGAGCCTGTTACACGTAAGCCATCGGTTACTGAGCCGTTCGCGGCACTTGCTTTCAAGATCGCTACTGACCCTTACGTAGGACGCCTTGCGTTCTTCAGGGCTTATTCAGGCCGCCTTGATGCAGGTTCTTACATCCTTAACAATCGTTCAGGTAATAAAGAGCGTATCTCGCGTATCTACCAGATGCACGCTAACAAGCAAAACCCTATCGAGTACATCGAGGCAGGTGATATTGGTGCAGCTGTAGGTTTTAAAGATATCAAGACAGGGGATACCCTTTCTGATGAGAAACACCCGATAGTGCTTGAAAGTATGAACTTCCCTGATCCGGTAATCGGTATCGCAGTTGAGCCTAAAACTAAGGCCGACGTTGATAAAATGGGTATGGCTTTGGCTAAACTTGCTGAAGAAGACCCAACGTTTACTGTCAGGACTGACCATGCTTCAGGACAAACGATCATCTCAGGTATGGGTGAGCTTCACCTTGACATCCTTGTAGACCGTCTTAAACGTGAGTTTAAGGTAGAGGTTAATCAGGGTGAGCCTCAGGTAGAGTACAAAGAAGCTATCACACGTGTGGCACAGCACAGGGAAACTTATAAAAAGCAATCCGGTGGTCGTGGTAAATTTGGTGATATCGTATTCCGCCTAGGGCCAGCAGACGAAGTTGAAGGAAAAGTTCCAATGGGGCTTCAGTTCGTTAACGAAGTTAAAGGTGGTAACATCCCTAAAGAGTTTATCCCGGCTATCGAAAAAGGCTTCAGAGAAGCTATGAAGCAGGGTCCTCTTGCAGGTTATGAAATGGACAGTATGAAGGTTGTACTTCTTGACGGTTCATTCCACCCGGTTGACTCGGATGCACTTTCTTTCGAACTTGCAGCCAAAATGGGTTACAAAGAAGCTGCTAAAGCTGCCGGCGCTGTTATCCTTGAGCCAATCATGAAACTTGAGGCGCTTACACCGGAAGAGAACATGGGTGATATCGTGGGTGACCTTAACCGTCGTCGCGGACAGATCAATAACATGGACGACAGGGCAGGTTCTAAAGTAGTTAAAGCCAGTGTGCCTCTTTCTGAGATGTTCGGCTATGTAACTACCCTAAGGACACTATCTTCAGGACGTGCTACTTCTACAATGGAGTTCTCTCACTATGCTGAGACGCCAAACAACATTGCGGACGAGGTTATTAAAAAAGCAAAAGGTAACGCTTAATTAAAAAGAAAATGAGTCAAAAAATCAGAATAAAATTAAAATCATACGATCACAGCCTTGTTGACAAGTCAGCCGAGAAGATCGTTAAGACTGTAAAAAGTACAGGCGCAGTGGTAACAGGTCCAATCCCGTTGCCTACCCACAAAAAGATTTTTACCGTACTGCGTTCTCCGCACGTAAACAAAAAATCAAGGGAGCAGTTCCAGGTAAGCTCTTACAAAAGGCTTCTTGATATTTACAGTTCTTCTTCTAAAACTATCGATGCTCTAATGAAACTGGAGCTTCCTAGTGGTGTGGAAGTTGAGATCAAAGTGTGATAAATCATACAAAAGATAAATGGAGCCCCGACTGGTGTCGGGGCTTTTTTTATAAAATAGCGGCGTAAAGCGTTATGTGTTATGTAATAAATTTATTTTCTTGATGTTATGTGCAAAAAACTTACAAAAAACTATTTGTAAAGTGTTGTGTATACCAAAAAGATAATTAACTTTGCGCCCTCTTAAGGGAGCAGTATGCGCTGTTCTCAATTTATTAATTTATAAAAGTTTAATATGTCTGGGTTAATTGGTAGAAAGATCGGCATGACCAGTATTTTCGACGAGAACGGGAAAAACATCCCTTGTACCGTAATCGAAGCTGGCCCATGCGTTGTTACCCAAGTCAGAACCAACGAGGTTGACGGGTATGAAGCGTTGCAACTTGGTTTCGATGACAAAGCAGAAAGACATGCTACTAAAGCGGCTCTTGGCCACTTTAAGAAAGCAGGTACTGTTGCGAAGAAAAAAGTCGTTGAATTCCAATTTGAGAATGAGCACAAGTTAGGCGATGTCCTTACTGTAGATGTTTTCGCTGAAGGCGAATTCGTAGATGTACAGGGTGTGTCTAAAGGTAAAGGTTTCCAGGGTGTTGTAAAACGTCACGGTTTTGGTGGTGTTGGACAGGCTACTCACGGTCAGCACAACCGTCTTAGGGCGCCGGGTTCTGTTGGAGCATCATCATATCCTTCACGTGTATTCAAAGGGATGCGCATGGCAGGAAGAACAGGAGGAGACAATGTAACAGTACAAAACCTTAGAGTTTTAAAAGTAGTGGCTGATAAGAACCTGCTTGTGATAAAAGGGGCGATCCCTGGACACAAAAACTCTTATGTAATCATTCAGAAGTAATGGAAGTAAAAGTATTAGATATCAACGGAAAAGAAACTGGCAGGACGATCACTCTTTCTGATTCAGTATTCGCAATTGAGCCTAATAAGCATGCTGTATACCTGGACGTTAAGCAATATCTTGCTAACCAAAGGCAGGGAACCCACAAAGCTAAAGAAAGAGCTGAGGTAACTGGAAGTACACGCAAGATCAAAAAGCAAAAAGGAACCGGTACAGCCCGTGCGGGTAGTATTAAGAACCCTTTGTTTAAAGGTGGAGGTACAATTTTCGGCCCAAGGCCAAGAAGCTATTCCTTCAAGCTTAATAAAAACCTTAAGCGTTTAGCAAGGAAATCAGCCTTCACAATGAAAGCTCAGGAGTCAAATCTTACTGTAATTGAGAACTTCGAATTCGACGCTCCAAGCACTAAGAATTTCCTTAACTTTTTGAAAGCTTTAGGGTTAGAGAACAAAAAATCTTTAATTGTGTTGGGTGATACAAATAAAAATGTATATTTGTCGTCACGCAATTTAAAGGCTTCTAATGTTGTAACTACTTCAGAGTTAAATACTTATGCGATTTTAAACGCAAATAATTTAGTTCTTTTGGAAGGTGCTTTAGAAGGAATTGAGGAAAATTTAAGCAAATAACAGGCCATGAGTATCATAATTAAACCTATCGTAACTGAAAAAATTACCAAAGACGGAGAAGTTTTCAACCGTTTTGGTTTTGTGGTTAGCAAAAAAGCAAACAAAATCCAGATCAAAAATGCGGTTGAAGCTGCATACGGAGTTGCTGTTGTTAACGTAAACACAATGAATTACAGGGCTGATAGATCGGTTAAGTACACTAAGAGTGGCTTGATCTCAGGAAAGACAAATGCTTACAAAAAAGCAATTGTACAAGTACAGGAAGGTGAAACAATAGATTTTTATAATAATATCTAATAGAAAATGTCAGTTAGAAAATTAAAACCTATTACCCCGGGTCAGCGTTTTAGAGTTGTAAATAGCTTTGACACTATTACAACTGATAAGCCGGAGCGTTCATTGATCGCACCGAAAAAAAACTCAGGCGGTAGAAATAGTCAAGGAAAAATGACCATGCGTTATACAGGCGGTGGTCACAAGCAAAGGTATCGTATGATCGATTTCAAAAGAACTAAAGTGGGTGTTCCTGCTACAGTTAAGACAATCGAATACGATCCGAACCGTTCAGCATTTATATCACTATTGTATTATGCTGATGGTGAGAAAACATACGTCATTGCACAAAATGGGCTTCAGGTAGGCCAGGTTGTTACTTCAGGTGCTGATGCACAGCCTGAAATTGGTAACGCTTTACCCCTAAGCAAAATTCCTCTAGGAACTGTTATATCTTGTATTGAGCTACGTCCGGGACAAGGAGCTGTTATTGCTCGTAGTGCCGGTACTTTTGCACAGCTAATGGCAAGGGACGGAAAATATGCTACCATCAAAATGCCTTCAGGCGAGACAAGGTTGATCCTTCTTACCTGTACTGCTACGATTGGTGCAGTTTCCAACTCTGACCACCAGTTGATCGTTTCCGGTAAAGCCGGTAGGTCACGTTGGTTAGGCAGAAGGCCGAGGACAAGACCAGTAGCGATGAACCCTGTTGATCACCCAATGGGTGGTGGTGAAGGACGCTCTTCAGGAGGTCACCCACGTTCAAGGAAGGGTATCCCGGCTAAAGGTTACAGGACTCGTTCTAAAGTTAACCCGAGTAATAAGTATATCGTAGAACGTAGAAAGAAATAATAAGTAAGATATGGCACGTTCATTAAAGAAAGGACCTTTCGTTCACTATAAGTTGGATAAGAAAGTTCAGGAAAATATCGAGAAAGGTAACAAAGGAGTAGTTAAGACATGGTCTCGCGCTTCTATGATTACCCCGGATTTTGTTGGGCAGACTATCGCAGTACACAACGGTCGTCAATTCGTACCGGTTTACGTTACAGAGAATATGGTAGGTCATAAATTAGGAGAATTTTCGCCAACGCGCTCTTTCAGGGGCCACGCTGGTGCTAAAAATAAAGGTAAAAAATAATAGCAATGGGAGTTCGTAAAAGAGAAACTGCAGAGGCAAGAAAAGAGGCTAATAAGTCTATTGCTTTTGCTAAGCTAAATAACTGCCCTACTTCACCCCGCAAAATGCGCTTAGTTGCAGACCTTGTAAGGGGCAAAAAGGTAGAATTAGCGCTAAATATATTGAGGTTTAGTTCAAAAGAGGCGTCACGCAAGCTTGAAAAACTGTTGCTATCAGCTATCAATAACTGGCAGCAAAAAAACAGTGAGGAAAGCCTTGAAGAAGCTGGTCTTTTTGTAAAAGAAATCAGGGTAGACGGCGGAATGATGCTAAAAAGGCTTAGGCCTGCACCGCAAGGTCGCGCTCACAGGATAAGGAAACGTTCTAACCACGTAACTATCGTGCTTGGAGCTAAGAATAATAACACACAAAGCAACTAAGAGAAATGGGACAAAAAACAAATCCAATAGGAAATCGCCTTGGTATCATCAGGGGTTGGGATTCTAACTGGTATGGTGGAAATGACTACGGTGACAAGCTTGCCGAAGATCACAAAATCAGGAAATACATCCATGCCCGTTTATCTAAAGCTAGTGTGTCTAAGGTAATCATTGAGAGGACCCTTAAGCTTGTAACCGTTACTATTACTACTGCACGTCCTGGTATCATCATCGGGAAAGGCGGCCAGGAAGTAGACAAGCTAAAAGAAGAACTTAAGAAAATTACTGACAAAGAGGTTCAAATCAACATCTTTGAAATTAAAAGGCCGGAACTTGATGCTTACTTGGTAGGTACAAGTATTGCCCGCCAGATTGAAAGCCGTATTTCTTACAGGAGGGCTATCAAAATGGCTATCGCTGCCGCTATGCGTATGAATGCAGAAGGTGTAAAAGTGATGATCTCAGGCCGTTTGAACGGTGCAGAGATGGCACGTTCGGAAATGTTCAAAGAAGGAAGGATTCCTCTATCAACTTTCAGGGCGGACATTGATTATTCATTGGCTGAAGCTCATACTACTTATGGTAGGATGGGAATCAAAGTATGGATCATGAAAGGTGAGGTTTATGGAAAAAGAGATCTTTCTCCGTTAGTAGGTATGGACAAAAAACAGTCTAAATCTGCAGGATCTCAGGACAGGCCACAAGGCGGAAGACCAGGCGGAAGGCCGGGCGGACGCCCTGATGGTGATAGACCAAACCAACAACGCAAAAGAAAGTAATTAAAAAAACTAGAGAAAAATGTTACAACCTAAAAGAACAAAATACCGCAAGGTACAGAAAGGTAAGATGAAGGGCATTTCCCAGAGGGGACATGAGCTTTCTAACGGTATGTTTGGTATCAAGTCTTTAGATTCGATTTTTATTACTTCCCGCCAGATCGAGGCTGCACGTATCGCTGCAACCCGTTTCATGAAAAGGGAAGGACAGTTGTGGATTAAAATTTTCCCGGACAAGCCGATAACCAAAAAACCTCTTGAGGTACGTATGGGTAAAGGTAAAGGTGCCGTTGAATACTGGGTTGCCGTTGTTAAACCAGGTAAGATAATGTTTGAAGTAGGAGGCGTGCCACTGGCCGTAGCTAAAGAGGCGCTTCGCCTTGCTGCCCAGAAATTGCCTGTGAAAACAAAGTTTGTCATTGCCAGAGATTTTGAAGCATAATCAGAATTATTATGAAACAATCAGAAATAAAAGATCTATCTGCTACTGAGTTGCAAAGCAAACTTGGTGAGTTACAGAAAACATATGCCGACCTAAAATCAGCTCACGCTATTTCTCCAATCGAGAACCCGCTACAGATCAGGACCGTAAGGAGGTCAATCGCAAGGGTAGCCACTGAGCTAACTAAAAGAGAGTTACAATAATTGTATTCTGCCAAAAGATGGAAGAAAAAAGAAACTTAAGAAAAGAGAGAATTGGTGTAGTAACCAGCAACAAAATGGAAAAATCTATTGTTGTATCTCAAACTACAAGGGTAAAACACCCGCTATACGGTAAGTTCGTGTTAAAAACAAAGAAATTTGTTGCACACGACGAAACAAACGACTGTAACATTGGTGATACAGTAAGGATTATGGAAACACGTCCTTTGAGTAAATCAAAATGTTGGAGATTAGTAGAAATCATTGAAAGAGCGAAGTAATTATGGTACAACAGGAATCCAGACTAAAAGTAGCAGATAACACGGGCGCAAAAGAAGTTTTGACCATCCGTGTATTAGGGGGAACGAAACGTCGTTATGCCTCTGTTGGAGATAAAATTGTAGTGTCTATAAAAGACGCAACACCTAACGGTAACGTTAAGAAAGGTGCTGTTTCAACTGCAGTTGTTGTACGTACCAAAAAAGAAGTGAGAAGAGCCGACGGTTCATACATCAGGTTTGACGATAACGCTTGCGTATTGTTGAATGCTGCCGGTGAAATGAGGGGAACTCGTGTTTTTGGTCCTGTAGCAAGGGAACTTCGTGAAAAACAATTCATGAAAATTGTATCATTGGCACCTGAAGTGCTTTAATATTATACAAAATGATAAAGCTAAAGATAAAATCAGGAGATACCGTAAGGGTAATCGCCGGTGACCATAAAGGCACTGAAGGAAAAGTACTTCGTGTCCTTGTAGATAAAAACAAAGCTATCGTTGAGGGTGCTAACATGGTGTCTAAACACACTAAGCCAAGCGCTAAAAACCCGCAGGGTGGTATTGTTAAGAAAGAAGCTCCTATCCATATTTCAAACCTTGCACTTGTAGACCTTAAAACTAAGGAAACTACAAAGACAGGCGTAAGGAAAGAGGGAGATAAGAACGTGAGATTTTCAAAAAAATCTAATCAAGTACTATAGTGATGGCTTATATACCAAGATTAAAACAAGAATATAAGGACAGGGTAATCCCTGCACTTAAAGAAGAATACGGTTACAAAAATGTAATGATGGTTCCAAAACTGGAAAAAATCGTTCTTAGCCGTGGTGTTGGCGCCGCTGTGTCTGATAAGAAACTTATTGACTATGCAGTTGATGAGCTTACTAAAATTACCGGCCAAAAAGCTGTTTCTACCATTTCTAAGAAAGACGTTGCGTCGTTCAAACTAAGGAAAGGTATGCCTATCGGTGCTAAAGTAACCCTTCGTGGCGAAAGGATGTATGAATTTCTTGACAGGCTAGTGACATCTTCACTGCCACGTGTAAGGGATTTTAACGGAATTAAAGCTACAGGTTTCGACGGAAGGGGTAATTATAACCTGGGTGTTACTGAGCAAATCATTTTCCCTGAAATTGATATTGACAAAGTGAACAAAATATCAGGATTAGATATTACCTTTGTAACTTCGGCGCAAACCGATAAAGAAGCAAAGTCACTTTTGACAGAATTAGGTTTACCTTTTAAAAAGAATTAAGTTATGGCTAAAGAATCAATGAAAGCCCGTGAGGTAAAAAGGGCAGCGACGGTAGCAAAGTATGCTGAAAAAAGGAAGGCTCTTCTTGAAGCCGGAGATTATGAAGGCCTGCAAAAGCTTCCTAAAAACGCTTCACCCGTACGTATGCACAACCGTTGTAAACTTACAGGAAGGCCAAGGGGTTATATGCGTCAGTTCGGTATTTCACGTGTAACTTTCCGTGAAATGGCTAACAACGGCCTGATACCGGGAGTTAGAAAAGCCAGCTGGTAAAAAGAGAATTATAAATTGGTTTCAGGTTCGGCCGTAACTGGCCGAAAACCGTAACCGCAAATTAATAAATATGTATACAGATCCAATTGCCGATTTTTTGACAAGGATTAGAAATGCAGTAAGGGCAAACCACAAAGTGGTTGAAATTCCTGCTTCTAACATGAAAAAAGAAATCACAAAGATTTTATTTGACCAGGGATATATCCTTAGTTACAAATTTGATGACAACGCTGTACAAGGCACCATCAAAATAGCCCTTAAGTATGACAAAGATACTAAAGAGTCTGTAATCAAAGATATCCAAAGAATTAGTAAACCGGGTTTACGTAAATACGCAGGCGCTTCAAACCTTCCAAGGATCCTTAACGGATTGGGTATTGCAATCGTTTCTACATCAAAAGGACTGATGACAGGAAAACAGGCAAAACAGCAGAATGTAGGTGGTGAGGTAATCTGCTACGTATACTAATAAATAAAACTTATACGATGTCAAGAATAGGTAAAAATCCAGTTGCAATACCAGCCGGCGTAACTGTAGAGGTTAACGGTAATGTTGTTACGGTAAAAGGAAAAAAAGGCCAGCTTACACAAGAATTTACAGATGTTACTGTAAAACTTGAAGAAGGCCAGGTTATAGTTGAAAGATCTTCGGACCACAAGGACGAAAGGTCTAAACACGGTTTATACAGGGCGCTTATCAACAACATGATTGTTGGTGTGTCTGACGGCTTTACTAAAGAGCTTGAACTGGTAGGCGTTGGTTACAGGGCTTCAAACCAGGGACAGAAATTAGATATAGCACTTGGTTTCTCTCACAATATCGTTCTTGAAGTTGTGTCTGAAGTTACTGTTGAAACTGTATCAGAGAAAGGTAAAAACCCTATCATTAAATTAGCTTCGCACGACAAACAACTTTTAGGGCAGGTAGCGGCCAAGATCCGTTCTTTCCGCAAGCCTGAGCCTTACAAAGGAAAAGGAGTTAAATTTGTAGGTGAGGTATTGAGAAGAAAAGCAGGTAAATCAGCTTAAAAATCTAAGACATGTCATTAAACAAATCTGAAAGAAGACAAAGAATTAAGTTCAGGATCAGAAAGATTGTAAGCGGAACTGCTGCTATGCCAAGACTTTCTGTGTTCAGGAGCAATAAAGAGATCTATGCGCAAATCATAGATGATGTAAACGGTGTAACTTTGGCTGCTGCCTCTTCAAGAGACAAAGGCATAACAAAGGGTACTAACATAGAAACTGCTGCAGCTGTTGGAAAAGCAATTGCAGAAGCGGCTCTTAAAGCCGGTATTGATACCATCGCTTTCGACAGGGGTGGGTACCTTTACCACGGACGTGTAAAATCATTAGCGGAAGGCGCAAGAGAAGCCGGACTTAAATTCTAAGAGAAATTATGTATCATAGTTATAAAAACGTAGAACTAGTAAAACCAAGCGGCCTTGAACTTAAGGATCGCCTGGTTGCTGTAAATCGTGTTACTAAAGTTACAAAAGGTGGTAGGGCTTTCGGCTTTTCTGCAATTGTAGTTGTAGGTGACGAGAATGGTGTTGTGGGTCACGGACTTGGTAAATCTAAAGATGTATCTGAAGCTATTGCAAAAGCAGTGGAAGATGCTAAAAAGAACCTTGTTAAGATCCCTCTGTCAGGACAATCAGTTCCACATGAGCAAAAAGGTAAATTTGGTGGTGCACGCGTACTGCTAATGCCGGCTTCTCACGGTACCGGTGTAATTGCCGGTGGTGCTGTACGTTCGGTTCTTGAATCGGTAGGTATTCACGACGTACTATCAAAATCACAGGGTTCATCAAACCCTCACAATGTTGTTAAAGCTACTTTTGACGCTTTACTTCAAATGAGGAGCGCTGCCACTGTTGCAAAACAAAGGGGTGTTTCATTAGAAAAAGTATTCAAAGGTTAATTCTGAGGAAATCATGGGAAAAATAAAAGTAAAACAAGTTAAGAGTAAAATCAACTGTCCGCAAACACAAAAGCTTACGCTTGAGTCATTAGGCCTTCGTAAACTTGGACAGGTTGTTGAGCATGATGCGACTCCAGCTATCCTTGGAATGGTAAACAAAGTTAAACACTTGGTTTCTGTAGAAGAAATCAACTAACAAAATACACTCATGGATTTAAGTAACTTACAACCTGCAGAAGGTTCAGTTCACAATAAAAACAAAAGGGTAGGCCGTGGTGAAGGCTCAGGCAAAGGCGGTACTTCCGCACGTGGCCACAAAGGAGCGAAATCACGTTCAGGTTACTCTAAAAAGATTGGTTTTGAAGGTGGTCAGATGCCTTTACAGCGTCGTGTTCCTAAGTTTGGTTTCAAAAACATCAACCGTAAGGAATATGAAGGTGTAAACCTTGACACGCTTCAGGCTCTTGTTGACAACGGAATTGTTACCGATACTGTAGATTTTGCAGTAATGGTAGAAAACCGCCTGGCTACAAAAAATGAAATGGTAAAGATATTAGGAAGAGGAGAGCTTAAGGCAAAACTAAAAGTAACTGCTCACAAATTTACTGCAACTGCTAAAGCGGCTATCGAAGCTGCCGGTGGTGAAGCAGTAACTTTATAATCCTATTTTCTTATGAAGAAATTTTTCGAAGCGTTTGCCAATGTCTGGAAGATCGAGGAACTAAAAAACAGAATTTTAGTTACTTTAGGATTGTTGCTTGTGTACCGTTTTGGCGCACACGTAACATTACCGGGTATTGATGCTACACAACTAAACAGTTTGACAAATCAGACCCAGGGTGGTATTGGCTGGCTTATCGATGTATTTACAGGTGGCGCGTTTTCGCAGGCATCTGTATTTGCATTGGGTATCATGCCTTACATTTCTGCTTCAATCGTTGTTCAGCTAATGGGTATCGCGGTACCTTATCTGCAAAAACTTCAGAAAGAAGGAGAAAGCGGCAGGAAAAAGCTAAACCAGATTACAAGGTGGCTTACTATCCTTATTACGCTGGTTCAGGGTCCGGGTTATATCTACAACCTTTACAGGACACTGCCGCCGGGAGCATTCTTATTGCCTTCCAGTTCTTTTGCCTTCCTTTTCTCTTCTGTAGTAATACTTACAACAGGTACCATTTTCGCAATGTGGCTTGGAGAGAAAATTACAGATAAAGGTATTGGTAATGGTATATCCCTCTTGATCCTTGTTGGGATCATCGCAAGGATGCCGCAGGCGTTTATCCAGGAGTTTACTTCTGTGGTAACCAAAAACAATGGCGGGCCTTTGCAGTTGCTTCTTGAAATTGTTGCATGGCTTCTCGTAATTATTGCTTGTATCATGATGATCATGGCAGTAAGGAAAATTCCTGTACAATATGCAAGGCGTACAACTTCGGGCGATTTTGAGCAGGACATGATGGGTGGTAACAGGCAGTGGATTCCGTTGAAGCTTAATGCTTCGGGAGTTATGCCGATCATCTTTGCCCAGGCCATTATGTTTATACCTGCCGCATTGGCAGGGTTATCGAAGTCTGAAACCGCCACAACCATCACTTCGCAATTCCAGAATGTGTTCGGTTTGGCCTATAACGTGGTTTTTGCTTTATTAATTATAATTTTTACGTACTTTTACACCGCGATTACGGTGCCTACTAACAAAATGGCAGACGACCTTAAGAGGAGCGGGGGCTTTATACCAGGCGTTAGGCCGGGTGTTGAGACCGGCGATTACCTCGACAGGATCATGTCATTGATTACTTTACCCGGAGCGATATTCTTAGCTTTCCTTGCCGTGTTCCCGGCAGTGGTAAGTAACTTTGGGGTTCAGCAGCAGTGGGCATTATTCTATGGCGGTACATCACTGTTAATTATGGTCGGGGTTGCGATCGATACCATTCAGCAAATAAATTCTTATCTGTTGAACAGGCATTATGACGGATTGATGAAGAGTGGTAAGAATAGAAAAGCAGTAGCTTAACAATTTTTATGGCAAAACAATCAGCAATAGAACAAGACGGATCGATCATTGAGGCATTGTCCAATGCGATGTTCCGTGTTGAATTAGAAAACGGTCACATTGTGATTGCTCACATTTCAGGAAAGATGCGTATGCACTACATCAAATTGCTTCCGGGCGACAAGGTGAAACTGGAAATGAGCCCTTACGATTTATCCAAAGCAAGAATTACTTATAGATACTAATAGGCTATTAAACATGAAAGTAAGAGCATCAGTTAAGAAAAGAAGTGCCGAGTGCAAAATTGTGCGCAGGAAAGGCAGATTATATGTTATTAACAAAAAGAATCCTAGATTTAAACAAAGACAAGGATAATTATGGCAAGAATTGCAGGGGTAGACATACCTAAAAACAAAAGAGGAGTTATTGCTTTAACGTATATCTTCGGTATCGGTAACAGCAGGGCTAAAGAGATTTTAGAGAAAGCTAAAGTTAGCGAAGATACTAAAGTACAGGACTGGAATGATGATGAGATCAGCGCCATCCGTGAGGCTGTTTCTTATTTCAAGATCGAAGGTGAGCTTCGCTCAGAAGTATCCTTGAACATTAAACGTTTGATGGACATCGGTTGTTATAGGGGTATCCGCCACAGGGCAGGTCTTCCGCTTAGGGGACAACGCACTAAAAACAACTCCAGGACTAGAAAAGGTAAGAGAAAAACTGTTGCTAACAAGAAAAAAGCAACTAAATAATAAGTAGTATGGCTAAAGCAAGTACAAAAAAACGTAAAGTTATTGTAGAGTCGACAGGCGAAGCACATATTAGCGCGACTTTTAATAACATCATCATTTCCTTGACTAACAAGAAAGGTGAAGTTATTTCATGGTCATCTGCAGGTAAGATGGGCTTCAGGGGTTCTAAAAAGAACACCCCGTATGCAGCTCAGATGGCAGCAGAAGACTGTAGCAAAGTTGCTCTTGAGGCTGGCCTTAAGAAGGTGAAAGTTTACGTTAAAGGCCCGGGTAACGGACGTGAGTCTGCTATCAGGTCCCTACATAATGGAGGAATCGAAGTTACAGAGATCATAGACGTAACGCCTATGCCGCACAACGGCTGCCGCCCTCCGAAAAGAAGAAGAGTTTAATTTATAGTATAATTCGAACAGGAATACGGATCATCGGAGGATGTGACCTGAATTCATGATTCCCTGTTTTTTAATTTTTTAAAATGGCAAGATATACTGGTCCACAAACAAAAATCGCCCGTAAATTCGGCGAGGCGATCTTCGGAGACGATAAAGCCTTCGATAAAAGAAATTACCCTCCGGGACAACATGGTTTGGCCAAAAAGAGAGGTAAAAAGTCTGAGTATGCTGTACAGCTAATGGAAAAGCAAAAAGCGAAGTACACTTACGGTATCCTTGAAAAACAATTCAGGAACCTGTATGAAAAAGCAGCAGCATCCAAAGGTGTAACAGGCGAGATCCTTTTACAACTTTGTGAAGCAAGGCTTGATAACGTTGTCTACAGGATGGGCATTGCACCTTCAAGAAGGGCAGCAAGGCAAATCGTTTCTCACAGGCACGTTACCGTAAACGGCGAATTGGTAAACATTCCTTCTTACCACCTGAAAGCCGGCGATAAAGTAGCAGTTCGCGAAAAATCGAAATCTCTTGATACAATAGAGCGTTCTTTATCAAATTCTGCTCGTGTATACGAGTGGATCACATGGAACAACGATACCAAAGAAGGTACTTTCGTTTCTGTACCTGCAAGGCTGCAGATTCCGGAAAACATCAAAGAACAACTAATCGTTGAGTTGTATAACAAATAATAATTGACATTAGTCGAAATATGGCAATATTTAATTTTCAGAAGCCCGATAAAGTTATAATGATCGATTCTACCGATTTCCAGGGGAAATTTGAATTCAGACCTTTGGAACCGGGATACGGATTGACTGTTGGTAACGCACTTAGAAGAGTTTTGCTTTCTTCACTGGAAGGTTACGCAATTACTTCAGTTCGCATTGAAGGAGTTGACCATGAATTTTCCACAATACCTGGGGTTGTTGAAGATGTTACAGAAATAATCCTGAACCTGAAACAGGTTCGTTTTAAACGCCAGATCGAGGATATTGACAACGAGTCTGTATCTGTATCTTTTACAGGAAAAGACCAGCTTACTGCCGGCGATTTCCAAAAGTACATTTCAGGTTTCCAGGTGTTGAATCCGGATCTTGTTATCTTTAACATGGACAGCAAAATAAACATAAACCTTGAGCTTACCATCGAGAAAGGCAGGGGATATGTTCCGGCTGAAGAGAATAAAAAGCAAAACGCTGCTATAGGTACTATTTTTACAGATTCTATCTTTACCCCGGTAAAGAATGTAAAATATACTATAGAGAACTTCCGTGTTGAGCAGAAAACCGACTACGAAAAACTGGTTTTTGAAATCATCACTGACGGATCTATACATCCTAAAGAAGCGCTTACTGAGGCAGCAAAAACACTGATACACCACTTTATGCTGTTCTCTGATGAAAGAATTACACTTGAGGCCGATGAAATAGCACAAACAGAATCGTATGACGAAGAGTCATTGCACATGAGGCAGCTTCTTAAAACCAAGCTTGTTGATATGGACCTTTCTGTTAGGGCGCTTAATTGTTTGAAAGCGGCTGAAGTTGATACTTTGGGTGACCTTGTATCGTTCAACAAAAATGACTTAATGAAATTCCGTAACTTCGGTAAAAAGTCGCTAACTGAGCTTGATGAGCTTGTAGCGTCTAAAAACCTGCACTTCGGCATGGATTTGACGAAATACAAATTAGATAAAGAATAATCCGGACCTTTTTAGGTTTACATTACTACAGAGATGAGACACGGAAAAAAGAATAATCACTTAAGCAGGCAGACCGGGCATAGGAAATCTATGCTTGCTAACATGGCCTGTTCACTTATAGAGCACAAGCGTATCAATACGACTGTGGCTAAAGCAAAAGCGCTTAAGCAGTTTGTTGAGCCTTTGATCACAAAATCTAAAGAAGACACTACCCACAACAGGCGTATTGTGTTTGCTTACCTTCGCAACAAATATGGCGTTACTGAACTTTTCAGGGAAGTAGCTGCTAAAGTTGGCGATCGTCCGGGAGGATATACCCGTATCATTAAGCTTGGCAACCGTCTTGGTGACAACGCTGATATGGCAATGATCGAACTGGTAGACTTTAACGAACTGTACAACGCTACAGCAAAAGAAGCTAAGAAAACTACACGTCGTAGCCGTACTGCTAAAAAAGCAGACGCTACTGCACCGGTTGCCGAGGCTCCTGCTTCTAAAGAAGCTCCGGCTGTTGATACAGACGAAAACAAAGAAGCTACTGAATAATCATGAACAAATGATTTTCAAATATCAAAAAAGGATAAACTATTTAGTTTGTCCTTTTTTTTTGGCTTGTGATTTGGTCAACCCGCGTCACTGTCATTGGAGCGAAGTTTACGGAGCGCGGCAATCTTTCCTTTTCACGAGGTTTGGTTACTTAGAAAGATGCTTGGACGTTTGTCTTCAGAATGGCTGTCGCGATTATAGCCATTAGTAATTTCATGACAAATAAAATACGTTTCGCTTTCACGATTTTTTAAAGTAAATTTGCACGCAACACAACAACACACTACATAATGAAATATTCTAACAGGGACCGCGCGATCCTCCTTTTGGCAGACGGGACGATATTTTATGGCAAATCGATAGGTATTGAGGGTACCGTTTTTGGTGAGGTTTGCTTCAATACCGGGATGACCGGATACCAGGAGATATTTACCGACCCATCCTATTTCGGCCAGATCATGGTGGCTTCCAATGCTCATATCGGCAACTACGGCACGAACGAAGAAGAGATCGAAGCCGACAAGATCATGATATCTGGGCTGGTTTGCAAAAACTTCAGCTTTAACCATTCACGGCCTAACTCTACTGAAGGGCTTAAAGAATATTTTGAAAAGCAAAACCTCGTTGCCATATCCGATGTAGATACCCGCGCACTGGTAAGCTATATCCGAGACAACGGTGCCATGAACGCAGCCATTTGTACGGAAGACTGCGATATTGACGAACTGAAAAAACGCCTTGCCGCTGTACCGGATATGAAAGGTTTGGAATTATCGTCTCAGGTTTCTACAAAAGAACCATACTTCATCGGGGATCCGGATGCGAAATATAAAGTGTCTGCCCTTGATCTTGGCATTAAGAAAAACATTTTGAGGAACATGGCAAAAAGGGATTGCTATATAAAAGTATTCCCGTATGATGCTACGTATGACGAAATGAAAAGCTTTAACCCGGACGGGTATTTCCTTTCGAATGGCCCCGGCGATCCTGACCCGCTTTTTGCAGCACAGGAAACTGCACGCAACATATTAGATAAGAATGAGCCTGTTTTTGGAATTTGCCTTGGGCACCAGGTCTTGGCTTTGGCCAACGGGATTTCAACATATAAGATGTTTAACGGTCACAGGGGTATCAACCATCCTGTAAAGAACCTTCTTACCGGTGAAGGCGAAATAACCTCGCAGAACCACGGATTTGCTGTCGTTCGTGAAGAGCTGGAAAGGCATCCGGATTTTGAGATTACCCATGAACATGTGAATGATGGTACAGTTGCTGGTATGCGTATGAAGAGCAAAAACTGCTTTTCGGTGCAATACCATCCTGAAGCAAGTCCGGGTCCCCATGACGCGACCTATCTTTTCGACCAGTTTATCGCGAATATTGAGAACGCTAAAAAGTAAAAAGCAGTCTTACTTAGTAATGTCTAAATTTAAAAGGACAATATTTAACCACATAGGGACATAGCCTTAGAGGGTAATTTTAAAGTCCAATAAAGAGACACAGAGTATGAAGCTTCGCTTCACTATGTGATAATATGTCTCCTTCATTATCAACACTAATCACCAAAGATCCTATGTATCTATGTGGTTAGTTGAAAAAAATAGACAGTTACTTATATTAAAATTAAATTACTGAAGCTAAAACGATTGCGTTTATAAGTTTTTAAAAAATAAGGAATTTCATTTTTTAATTTGATTAAATTTGGTTTTTATTCAAATTAAACAACAAAATAATAACGATAAAACAAAAATTTAATGAGCATTATTATTAAAGTTCACGCAAGGCAAATATTGGATTCACGTGGTAATCCGACAGTAGAGGTAGATGTTGTTACAGAAAATGGCGTTCTTGGAAGGGCGGCTGTCCCTTCAGGGGCTTCTACCGGGGAGCATGAGGCTGTAGAGCTTCGCGATGGCGGAAAGGATTATCTGGGCAAAGGTGTTTTGAAAGCCGTTGAGAATGTAAATGTAAAACTGGCTGCTGAAATCGTTGGTATGTCGGTTTTCGAACAGAATGCTATCGACAAAGCAATGATTGAGCTTGATGGCACTGACAATAAATCAAACCTGGGCGCTAATGCTATATTGGGCGTTTCTTTGGCTGTAGCAAAAGCAGCAGCGAATGAGCTTGGCTTGCCGCTATACCGCTATGTTGGTGGTGTATCTGCTAATACCCTGCCGGTTCCCATGATGAACATTGTTAACGGTGGCTCGCACTCTGATGCGCCTATCGCGTTCCAGGAATTCATGATCTTCCCTGTAAAAGCAAAAACGTTTACCCACGCGATGCAGATGGGCACTGAGATTTTCCACCACCTTAAAAAAGTGCTTCACGACCGTGGCCTGAGCACTGCTGTAGGTGATGAGGGAGGCTTTGCGCCAAACTTTGCAGGTGGTACTGAGGATGCGCTTGACACCATTAAGCTTGCTGTTGAGAAAGCCGGATATACTTTTGGCGGCGATATAAAAATCGCGTTGGACTGTGCTGCTTCTGAATTTTATGTGGACGGAAAATACGACTATACTAAATTTGAAGGCGAGACCGGAAAAATAAGAACATCTGCTGAGCAGGTGGATTACCTTGCCGAGCTTGCTGCTAAATATCCGATCATCTCTATCGAAGATGGCATGCAGGAGAACGACTGGGATGGCTGGAAACTCCTTACAGAGAAAATAGGCGATAAGGTTCAGCTTGTAGGCGACGATTTGTTTGTAACCAACGTTGAGCGTCTTGAAAAAGGTATCAACGAGGGTATTGCCAATTCAATCCTTATCAAGGTAAACCAGATCGGTACGCTTACAGAAACCATTGCAGCCGTAAACATGGCACACAATGCAGGTTTCACATCGGTAATGTCGCACCGTTCGGGAGAAACTGAAGATACAACTATTGCCGACCTTGCTGTTGCCCTTAACTGCGGCCAGATCAAGACCGGTTCAGCTTCGCGTTCTGACCGTATGGCAAAATACAATCAATTGCTCAGGATCGAAGAGGAACTTGGTGAAGTAGCTTACTTCCCTGGTGAAAAAGCATTTAAGGTGAAGCAATAAATAAAATAAATTATACTGCGGATTCGGGATAAGTAATTTCTTATCCCGAATTTTCGTTTTATTTGCATTTGCAATATATGTACATATGGAAATAATCAGAAATTCGATACATTGAACCGACTTTATAAAATGAAACAAAATATCCTTACCCTACTGTTATTTACTGCTACATTTTCCCTTTTTGGGCAGTCCGGTGTAAATTTCAGGTTGCAATTTTCAGAACCTTACGCGGTATATGACTTTCTGGGTAAAATTTCAGAAAACTATCCTGATAATGAGCTGAAAAGTATTTTTCTGCAATCAACGTATAATACAGAAAGCAATATCAGGAAGATAGCAGAATTTGAACAGTTGGCGATTGATTACAGCTATTTCTACCGGCAGTATCCACAGCCTCTCAAATCAGGGGTTATGATAAGGGATTTGCTGGAAAAGAATCTGGCTGTAAGCCAGACTGTAGATGAGTTCAGAAATAGGTCTATAGGGCTTATCCCCAATGATATATTGTACACCTTCTCCGGGATATTGGAAACCTTCCTGCCCATATACCATGAGCTGATCTATCTTCCGAATAAAGATGCAATAGCTATCCAGGACCACAACCTTCGGAACTACATAGACAAAGGCATGTTTGCAGACTATTTCCAGGCGGGATTGGTTTTTTACAACACTGTATGGGATCAAAAAATCCCTTTTGAAGTTAACCTGCTTCCGTCCCTCGATAAAGATAATTTAGGTGCAAGGGCGTTTTTTAATGTGGCCGTCTGCGAAGCGCCGCTTGGTTCAACAGACCATAAGTCATTATTTAGCGTGGCAATGCACGAGATATACCACACAATTTATGACAACCAGTCCCTGGAGATGAAAAGCAATATCCAAAAATGGTTCGATGATACGAACTCACTGAATAGCCAGTATGCCTTATTACTGATGAATGAAGTATTGGCAACAGCTTTGGGTAATGCCTATATCATGGAACAGCTAAATGGAAAGATCGAAGAAGATGATTGGTATGCCAACAGCTATATTTCGGGTATGGCCAAAGAGATATATCCCACAGTAAAGGAATATATAAAAAGCAGGAAGCCGATGGATGAGGCGTTTGTAAAAATATACGTGGGCCTGTATGATAAAAAATTCCCGCAATGGAATAAAGAGCTGGACCATATCTTGACTTACAGGTACATTGTAGCCGATACCAGTGACGACTGGAAGTATATCAGGAGGACTTTTCGTTATTATTCCAATAGCAGGATGGCAGCGCCAATAGATATCACCCAGATAGAAAAAGCGAATGAGTTGCCCATCACCAAAGTCTTTATAGTTTCAAAGGACCATGAAAAGACACTTAATTTATTAAAAGGCCGGTATGATGTGTTGAAGAACAAAAAGTTAAACTTCGCGAAAGAATTCATAGAAGTATTTGATTTACCGGACCGGACCAAACTCTTCATAATTAATCGCCACAAATCAACCGTTGAACAACTTATGGTTAAATATTTCCCTGATAAGGTTATTAAGTAATATACTAAGGATAATAACTATTAGCACCCGCCCTCATCCGGCGGGTGTCTTTTTTTACTGCGAATTCTAAGTGGAAGGCTTTAAATTCTAAACGGCTGATGTTTAATCGGAATGAAATTATACTTTTGTTTGGTAATACATGCGGCGTATGAAAATTTTAAAATTTCTGTTTCTCTTCTTTGCGGTTTTTTACTGCATGCCGTCATTTTCGCAAACCAAAATACTCGACAGCCTTTTCGTTGAACTGAAGCACCCGGCAACCGATGCTAAAAAAGCGGGATTGCTTAACGCAATAGCTGCCGAATATGAAAATGAGCCGGCCCTGATGCTAAAGTATGCCAAACAGGCAATGGAAGTCTCACACAAGGCAGGATTAAAGCAGCAGGAAGCCGATTCTTGGCGCAACATAGGCAACGCCAACATCATACAGAGCAAATACACCCAGGCGCTGAAAAGCTTCAGCAACTCGCAGGCATTGTATGAAGGCCTGGTTAAATCGGCAAGGGAAAATAATGACTACAAAGACGGGCTCGCTAATGTATACGGCAGTATAGGCATCGTTTGCTCGGAACAGAACAATTATCCTAAGGGGCTGGAGTATTATTTTAAAGCACTGAAGCTTTTCCGCGAAACAGGGCAGGAAGAGATCGTTGCGGTTGTGTACAACAACATAGGCGACATTTATGCAACGCTGAAAGAATATAACAAGGCGCTCGAATACTTCAACAAGGCGCTTTGGATACAGAAAAAGACGGGCGATCCTTCGTCGGCAATCACCATTTCCAATATTGGCAAAATATACCTTGCGAAAGGGGAAGATGAGAAAGCACTCGAATCTTTTAATGAAGCCGAAAAGCAGTTTGGTAAATTTGAAAACAACAGGGGGCTGGCGGAATTGTATAATAACTTCGGCAATTACCACAAGAAGAAAAATAATTTTAGCGGTGCGGTAGCCTACTATAACAAAGCCCTTGCCCTTTTTGAACAGTCCGGTGAAAAGTACGGTGCATCGGCATCGTTGGGATTTTTGGGTGACATCAATGCGCTTCAGGGTAAAAACGAAGAGGCCATTGAATACTTCAAAAAATCTTCCGCACATGCTGCCGAGATAGGGGTGCTGGAACAGGTTAAGGAATCGGAAAAAGGCCTCAGCGATATTTATGAAAAGAGGGGTAATGCAGCCGAGGCATTGGAACATTACAAAAATTATACTGCCGCAAAGGACAAGATCATCAATAGCGAGAACATAAAGAATATGGTGCGCGAGGAGATGAACTATGAATTTGAACGTAAGGAAGCCCTGCAAAGGGTTGAAAATGAAAAAAGACAGGTGCTTTTTGATGAACAGGCGAAAAGGCACGTACAGCAAATGTTGTTTACGGGACTCTCGGCGCTGCTGCTTTTCGGGATAGCGTTTTTGATATACAGCAGGCTCCAGCTGAAAAAAAGGCTGACATTGCAGCGCGACCTAGCTGAATATGAGCAGAAAGCGCTCCACCTCCAGATGAACCCCCACTTTGTATTCAACTGCCTTGGGTCTATTTCGAGCTTTATTGTTCAGAACGGCACCGACCAGGCTATAAAATACCTCTCGAAATTCTCGAAACTTATGCGGCTTACTCTGGAGTATTCCAAAGAGTCGCTTATTCCTATTGATAAAGAGATCGAGGGCCTACAGAACTATCTGGAACTGGAACAGCTTCGTTTTAATAAGATGTTCGATTTCGTTATAACAAAAGACCCTGCTATTGAAGACGACATGGGTATACCGCCATTGCTGTTGCAGCCTTTTGTCGAAAATGCCATTATACACGGCATTGTTCCCAAAAAAGTTCACGGTTCGATCAATATTGAATTTAAGTTGGCAAACGATAAGCTCGTATGTACCGTAACAGATGACGGGATCGGTATTCATAGGTCTAAAAAACTGAAGGAGAATACGATAACAGTGCACAGGTCGATGGCTATGGAAATTACCCGTAAAAGGCTTGAGGTAATACAGGCATTTACCTCGAAAACCTCACAGGTGGAAATAAAAGAGCTTATAAATGCCATGGGCGAGCCGTCGGGAACACGAATTATATTAAATTTGCCGGTACAATATTCAACAAACTAACTCATGATCAAAGCTTTACTTATAGACGACGATAGAAACCTGAGGAATGGTATGAAGGCCATGCTAGGCATGTATGCGCCCGATATAAATATACTTGGCGAGGCTGACAGCGTAAAAACAGGCATTACTGCAATCGAAACGCATAACCCGGATGTGATCTTCCTCGACATCCAATTAGGTGATGGGACCGGTTTTGATATATTGGAACAGCTTGCGCAGAAAAAGGGTAAACTGTCGTCGCATGTGGTATTCATTACCGCACATGAGGAGTTTGCAGTGAAGGCATTCCGTTTCAGTGCTCTGGATTATTTACTGAAGCCGGTAGACCCCGAAGAGCTGCGCAAAGTAACCGAGAAGATAAAAAAAGTACTTACAAATAATGAAAGTTATGCGCATATCGACCTGCTGCTGGAAAATATCAGGAAGAAGGTAGACAAGTTCAAGCGAATCGCTCTGTCTACGTCGGATGGGATACATTTGTTTGAGGTGAGCGACATAATAAGGCTCGAATCGCAGGATAATTACACAAGGTTCCATATTAAGGACCACAAACCGGTACTGATCGCGAAGACGCTTAAAGAGTATGAAGACATGCTATCGGAGCAGGGGTTTGAGCGGATACACCAGTCGCACCTGATTAACCTCGCTTACCTGAAATCGTACATCAAAAAAGATGGTGGCTATGCAGTAATGGCCGACAACAGCAACCTGCCAATTTCGCAACGGAAAAAAGAACGGCTGCAGGAATTGTTGAAATCTTTATAATGCAAATTCTAAGTGGAAGCGGGCGAATTCTAAACGGCTTTTGGAATGCCGGTTGAGATACTATATATTTGAAAAACTGACAAATAACAAAATTTTGTTATGAAAAAATTATTACTATACTTACTGTTGTTTTGTACCGGTATCGCCAGTGCACAGATAGTGAATATTCCGGATACTAATTTCAGGAATAAACTGCTGGCTGCAAATACAACTAACAATATCGCTAAAAACAGCGGCGGCGCTTCGATTAAGGTCGATGTGAATAATGATACCTATATACAACAGGCAGAGGTTGATGCGATATATGAGCTTGATGTTTCGGCATCATCCATATCGAATATGACCGGTATTCAGAATTTTAATAACCTGCAGGTACTAAACTGCCAGGACAATACTATTTCGACCCTTAACCTTACCGGACTTGCGGACCTTCAAACGCTATACTGCGGAGCGAATTACCTTTCGACACTTGACATAACAGGGCTCTCCAATCTACGTGGGCTTTACTGCTCAGCCAACTATCTTTCGGCTATCAACTTTACAGGTGTGACCGACCTTCGCTGGCTGGAATGTAACGACAACCAATTCACAACACTAAACGTTACTGCGCTGGCCAATCTTCGGGAACTGAAATGCAACGGCAACTCAATGATAGGCCTTTCGGTGGCAAACCTGACCGATCTGCGGCTGATAGAATGTGCTGTCAATTCACTGTCTACACTGGATCTTTCGGGATTGGGCCGTCTGGAGTCATTAGTATGTTATCAAAACAATCTTACCGCGCTCGATTTTACCGGATTGGAATACCTGATCAGCGTAAATTGTTCTGAAAACCAGATCACAACCCTTGACTTTTCGGGTAATCCTGCTTTTAATGAGCTGGATTGTTTCCAGAACGACCTTACCTACATCAATATAAAAAATGGCAACAACCAGATGTATAATGTTACAACAGCGCCTAATAACTGGTACGGCAACCCCAACCTTGCTTTCATTTGTATTGATGATAGCGAAACGGCAGTAGTGAACACGATCCTTGCGGCAAACGGGCTTACGGTGAATTTTAATACCTATTGCAGCTTTGTGCCCGGTGGTGATTATAACACGATTACCGGTGCGCTCCTTTTTGATGGCGACAACGATGGCTGCGATACCGGCGACATACCGCAGCCCTTTATAAAAATAGGCATTGATGACGGAACAACGACCGGAGCTGCCTTTTCTGATGAAGAGGGGGAATATGCGTTTTACACTGGTAGCGGGATCTTTACCGTGACGCCCCAGCTTGAAAACGACAGCTATTTTACTATAACGCCGGCTTCAAACGCGGTTACTTTCCCTATAGTGGATAATTCTGTAGTAACCGACAATTTCTGTATTGCTGCCAATGGCGTGCATCCGGATGTTGAAGTGGTTGTAGAGCCGCTCATGCCCGCGGTGCCTGGAGGCCTGGCTACTTATAAAGTAGTGTATAAGAACAAAGGGAATCAGGTGTTGTCGGGCAGTGTAACGTTTAGCTGCGATGAGGACTACCTTGATTACGCCGCAGTTGATCCCGCACCGGACAACATTGTTCCGAATACGTATACATGGAATTTCAGCGGGCTGAAGCCTTTTGAGAACAGGGAGATAAATATTGGCCTTTACATAAACAGCCCGACAGATACGCCGGCTGTAAATATTGGCGATTCGATACTTTTTTCATCGACAGCAACTTCGGTTTCGGGAGATGATAACCCGCAGGATAATACCTTTAATTTTGACCAGGTTGCCGTGGGCGCATCCAGTCCAAATAGTATTACCTGCATTGAGGGAGATTCGGAATCTGTAGAAGCCATTGGCGATTACCTGCATTATGTGGTTAGTTTTAAAAATGCCGGATCCGGGACTGCTACATCCATTGTAGTTGCGCATGACTTAAACCCTGCCCAGTTTGATATCGGGTCGTTGCAGGTACTCAACAGTTCGCACAGGACGAACGCAAGGGTAACGGGCAACAAAGTCGAGTTTATAATGCAGAATGCCAACCTTTCGGCTGCCGGGCATGGCAACATACTCTTCAAGGTAAAAACAAAACCAAGCCTTATGCAGGGGGCATCGGTAACTACAAATGCCAGGATCTTCTTTGACTATGAATTCCCTGTGGAAACCAATGATGCCAACACCACATTCGAAGCCTTAAGCACCGGCGATTTCCAAAAAGATAATTCGGTGAAGGTATATCCTAACCCTGCCCGCCAGATCCTGAACATAACATCAGACAACATGGTTAAGTCGATAGAACTATATGATGTACAGGGCAGGATGCTTGAGACGGGTATCATAAATGATATGAGCACTACGATCGACATGACCATGAGGCCAACAGGAATATACTTTGTGAAAGTAACCACCGATAAAGGTGTTAAAGTAGAAAATGTAATCCGTGAATAATTCTTAAACTACTAAACGGAGGAAAGCCGGCGCGGGAGTGCCGGTTTTTTTGTGCGATACTTTGACGCTTCTCCCTGAATAATTTTCTCCCATAACAAATTTTACATATTTAACAAAACTCTTTGCATGCAAGTAATGACTTTTGTTTTTTATTGTTGTATTTAACTATTTTATTACGTAATTTCCTTTAAGAATAAATTACAATTTAGTAAATTCGCAGGATTAATTTTTCTGAAACAAAATCACAATACAATCATGTCAAATATTGCAATATTAGAAATTGACGGCAAAAAGTATGAGTTTCCGATAATAATGGGCTCTGAAAATGAAGTAGCCATTGATATCGATAAATTACGCAGTGAGACCGGCGCGATTACTATGGATCCGGGTTACAAGAATTCGGGTTCCTGCAAAAGCGAAATAACTTTCCTTGACGGGGAAGAAGGCATACTGCGCTACAGGGGGTATTCTATTGAAGACCTTGCCGAAAAATCCAATTTTCTTGAAGTATCTTATCTCCTTATTTTTGGTGAATTGCCAAAAGCAGCCGAACTCGAAAAATTTGAGACTGACATCAGGAAATACACCCTCGTTAATGAGGAAATGAAAAACATCATTGATGGTTTTCCTAAAAATGCCCACCCGATGGGCGTTCTGGCATCGCTTACAAGTGCACTGACAGCGTTCAACCCAAAATCGGTTAACGTTGCCAACGAAAAAGATATGTATGAGGCGGTGTGCAAAACAATGGGTAAATTCCTTGTTATAGCTACATGGACGTACAGGAAAAATATGGGCTTTCCTTTAAATTATTACGATAACACAAAGGGATATGTTGAGAACTTCATGAGGCTGATGTTTGAGCTGCCTACGGGGCCTTACAAAAACAACCCTGTTGTTATCAATGCACTGGACAAACTTTTTATCCTTCATGCTGACCATGAGCAAAACTGCTCTACATCTACAGTAAGGATGGTAGGTTCATCACACGCAGGACTTTTCGCTTCTATATCTGCCGGTGTTTCTGCGCTTTGGGGTCCGCTTCATGGCGGCGCTAACCAGGCAGTGCTTGAAATGCTTGAGGAAATTCAGGCTAACGGTGGCGATGCTGATAAATACCTTGCTAAAGCAAAAGATAAAGAAGATCCATTCCGCCTTATGGGCTTTGGACACAGGGTGTATAAAAATTTCGACCCGCGTGCGAAGATCATCAAAAAAGCAGCGGATGAAGTATTGGCAACATTAGGTGTTGACGACCCTATTCTTACCATCGCTAAAAAACTTGAAGAATCGGCTTTGCAGGATGAGTACTTCAAATCAAGGAACCTGTACCCTAACGTTGATTTCTATTCAGGGATCATCTACAGGGCGCTGGGCATCCCGACAGAAATGTTCACCGTATTGTTCGCTATCGGCCGCTTACCGGGCTGGATCGCACAATGGAAAGAAATGCGTATCAACAAAGAACCGATAGGCCGCCCAAGACAGATCTATACAGGCGCGCCGCTAAGGCCTTTTGTAAATGCAGAAAACAGGTAACAACCTCGTTTGATATAGTAAAGCCGTCCTCATCCAGGGGCGGTTTTTTTGTTTACAATTGTTTGTGAGATAGTGAATTAATTGCGAAAAAATCAATAACTTTAACGCGCTATAGCGAAAACTATAAAAAATTATGACAAAAAACTTTACGCTCGTCCTGCTGTCATCGCTGTCCTTTATTGCCGCATCGGCTCAGGAAATTAAACTGGTTAGGAATACAGCTAGCGAAATAACGCTTAATAATGCTGCTCCTGTTTTTGTGTCGCATTCTAAAAATGTAAACGGAACTGCTTACCAGGATTTCAGCAGCGCTTCGAAAGTGCTGACCATGGAAAAAGGTGCGCCGGCGCTTCCGGTACATTCCGAGTCGGTTATCGTGCCGGATTCCGGGAATGTTTCCATTGTAATTTCTTACGAAAGCTTTGAGGAATTTGACAATGTTGCCGTACTGCCCTCCAAAGGCAGCCTGAAAAGGAATGTAAACCCTAACGCCATTGCTTACGATTTTGGCACAGCCTATACGCAGGACGCCTTTTATCCCGGCAATCTTGCAGCGGTATCCAAGCCTTATATCCTGAGGGATACCCGGGGTGTTACGGTTTCGTTTTATCCGTACCAATACAATCCGGTGACTAAAAAGCTGAGGCTGTACAGGAATATAACTGCCAATGTTGTTGTAAATCAAAATGAGCAGGGGATAAACGAAAAGACCAATACCAAAGCAACTTCAACAGGGCTTTTCAACCAGGTGTATCAAAACCATTATATCAATTCCGAGATGTACCTGCCGGTAGCCGAAAATGGCGAAATGCTGGTTATTGCACCGGATGAGTATCTGGAAGCACTTTCCCCTTTGGCAGAATGGAAAACAAAAAAAGGCATCCGTACTACTATTGCCCCATTATCGGAAACGGGAGATACACCGGAAGATATCAAAGCCTATATCCGGGATTTTTACAACAGCAATCCAGGCCTTATTTACATTCTTTTGGCGGGTGACCATGACGACCTGCCTACGTATACCTATGGTATAAGCGGGGGCGGGGAAGAACTATGGAGCGATACCTATTATGCCCAGCTGGAAGGGAACGATTTTTACCCCGAAGCGCTTATCGGCAGGTTTTCAGGCAATGTTGAGGAGGTTTCCCTTATGGTAAACCGGACACTGGAATATGAAATCAACCCGCACGAGGGCAACTGGATAACCCGTGCTGCGGGTATTGGCTCTAACGAAGGCGACGGTATTGGCGACGATGGCGAACCCGATTGGCAGCACATGAGGAATATCGCCACAAAGCTGCTCGAAAATGGCTATAGCTATGTGCACGAACTTTATGATGGCAGCCACGGCGAAAATGATGAAGATGGTGATGTGCAGCCTTCTATGGTCGCGAATGCCCTCAACGGTGGTATAGGCCTTTTGAACTATACCGGCCACGGTGGGCAGGATGTTATGGTTACCGGCTGGTACACCATCAATGATGCCTACGGGCTCGAGAATAACGGTAAATACCCTTTTGTGGTTTCGGTGGCTTGTAATAACGGCACTTTTGCCGGTGGTACCTCGCTGTGTGAAGCCATGCTCAGGGTGCAGCATAATGAACTTCCGGCGGGTGCAATTGCAGCAGCAGGGTCTTCGATACTTATGGCATGGGCAGAGCCGATGCAGACACAGGATGAAATGGCAGAGCTTATAACAGGCAGTGAGCCCGGTAATGAAAAATATACACTCGGGGGACTGTTTTACAACGGGCAAATGAGTATGTTGGAAAATTATAGCGATAGTGATACTGCTATCGAAATAATGCAGACATGGGTACTTTTCGGGGACCCGTCGGTAGTGTTCAGGACAAATGAGGCTACGCAGATCGTTGCGACCCATCAGGAAGTAATAGAGGATAGTGACGCTACTGTTACGATACAATGTGCAGTTGAAGGTGCAAGGGTAGCAATAACACAAAATGGAGTAATCGTTGGTACCGGGATTGTTTCCGGTGGACAGGTTGTCATTACACTGAATGGCCTGTCAGGTGAACTTGTGCCCCTTTCGGTGACGATCACGCAGCAAAACTTTATTCCCTACCAGGGTACTATAGCACTGGCTGTATTGGGTACTGATGGCCTGAGCGTTAATTCTGTACTGATTTATCCAAATCCGGCACATGACCATATTACTATAAAAATGGCGGATGCTTCGGCAAATGCCGCTTTTGAAGTGCGTGACATTACCGGTAAGCTCATCTATATTTCACCGTCCGTATCAGGAGGTACTCACACTATTGATACTTCGCGCTATGCATCAGGTGTTTACATGCTCACGGTAGTTGATGGTAGTGCAAAAAGCACTAAGAAATTTATTATTCGTTAGGACAAAAGCAATCACAATCATCAGTATTATAACTTTATAATGAGAATAGCCCTAAAAAAAGCCTTCCTGCGAGGGCTTTTTTTTATATTTGCCAAAAGCCAAATATACAAGCAATGTTACAACTTAATGTAAAGAACGAGACTTCGAGGCTAAAAGCTGTTATTCTGGGTACTGCCGAATGTAATGGGCCTACGCCAACCATTGAGGAGGCTTATGACCCGAAATCATTGGAACATATCAAAGCCGGAACCTATCCGGTAGAAAAAGATATGTGTGCCGAAATGGAAGCTATGAACCAGGTTTTCCTTAAATATGGTGTAGAGGTATACCGTCCCGAAATCATTAAAGATTATAACCAGATATTCAGCAGGGACATCGGGTTTGTTATCGACGATATTTTTATTAAGGCAAATATACTTCCGGACAGGGAGCGGGAACTTGATGCTATACAATATGTTATCGACAGGATGGATCCGAACAAAGTGCTCCGGCCGCCCGAAGAAGTACACATTGAAGGCGGCGATGTAATATTATGGGATGACCACATTTTTATAGGTACTTATAAAGGGAGTGATTATAAAGACTTTATCACGGCACGTACCAACATGCATGGCGTAAACTATATTAAGGAAATGTTCCCGCACAAGATAGTAAAGGAATTCGACCTTGTAAAATCGAGGATAGAGCCGCGCGATAACGCACTGCACCTTGACTGCTGCTTTCAGCCGGTAGGGAAAAATAAAGGGGTAATTTATAAAAGCGGGTTCAGGGAAGAAGCAGATTATTTGTATCTTGTTGACTTGTTTGGGAAGGATAATCTTTTCCATATCGAAAGAGAGGAAATGTACCACATGACATCAAATTTCTTTTCTATTGATACGGATGTTGTGGTTATAGAGAAGAACTTTACCAGGCTTAAAAACTGGCTGCTTGAAAAAGGCTTTACGGTTGAGGAAGTACCTTACGCCGAAATTGCAAAACAGGAAGGGCTTTTACGATGTTCAACATTACCTCTGATAAGGGAATAAGGAAATTAATAAAGAATGAGACAGATTACAGATACATTATTGATGATACGTCCGGTGGCATTCAGGATGAATGAGCAGACGGCAGTAAATAATTATTACCAGAAAGTAATGGACGGCCTGCTTCCCGGAACGGTGAACGCCAAAGCACAGCAGGAATTCGACGCGTTTGTAGAAAAGCTTCGTGCTGCAGGTATCAATGTGGTTGTAGTGGATGACACTTTGGATCCGGATACCCCTGATTCAATATTCCCTAATAACTGGGTTTCTTTCCACGACAATGGCGATGTAGCGCTTTACCCGATGTTTGCCGAAAACCGTCGCAGCGAACGCCGTGAGGATATCCTTGACATGCTTGAAGATCATGGTTTCAACATAGAGAATATAGTAGATTATACATCGGCTGAGGAAGATAATATATTCCTTGAGGGTACCGGCAGTATCGTGCTGGACAGGGTGAACCATAAAGCCTATTGCGCACTTTCGCCACGGGCAGATGAAGAGCTGCTGATCGAATACTGTGAGGATTTTGAATTTTCGCCCGTGATATTCGAAGCATTCCAAACCGTTAACGGTGAGCGTAAAAACATTTACCATACCAATGTGATGATGTGCATAGGTGACACGTTTGCTGTTATATGTGCAGACTGTATCGACGATAAGAAAGAACGCAAAATGGTGCTCGAAAACCTCCGCAACGACGGCAAAGAGATTATTCTTCTTACAGAAGAGCAGCTGAACCATTTTGCAGGCAACATGCTGCAGGTGCAGGGTGCCAATGGCAAAAGTTATCTTGTGATGAGCGACTCGGCAAGGCAGGTGCTTACCAAAGACCAGGTTGCAAAAATTGAAAAACATACCGAAATACTAAGCTCGAGCCTTGACACAATTGAGGCATGCGGTGGAGGAAGCGCACGCTGCATGATGGCTGAGGTATTTTTATTAAAAAAATAGATGCTTTCAAAAAAGACCAAATACGGGCTTAAGGCTCTGATTTATATAGCCAGGCAGGACAGTACTACACCTGTCCTGATCTCTGATATTTCAGTAAATGAGCAGATACCCAAAAAATTTCTTGAGGCCATATTGCTTGACCTCAAGAAATTTGGTATCCTTGGTTCCAAAAAAGGGAAGGGCGGGGGCTATTATCTTTTGAAAGACCCGAAGACCGTTACCGCGGCAACCCTTATAAGGGTGCTTGACGGGCCCATTGCCATGCTGCCCTGCGTGAGCCTTAACTACTACGAGAAATGCGACGATTGTCCGCATGAGGAGGTTTGCTCCCTTAATAAATTTCTGGCCGAGGTGCGTGATAACACCCTTGAGCTGCTGCAACACAAGACATTGTATGATTTAACGGTTGCTTAAGTTTTTTTTTATTCAATTACTCTATTAAATCTATAGGCTAATGGTTATATTTGAAAAATAATTAACCGCCTTCCATATATAGGGAAGGAATAATAAAAACGAAGCATGGACAAAGAGAGGCTGCAGCAACTTAACATACAGCTAAAAGGAATGGCAATTGAAGATGCAATACCATTTGTATTAAAAAACATAAACGGCAGAAAAGTTTTTTCGACTTCCTTCGGGATTGAGGACCAGCTGCTAACGTATTACATCGAACCTTATGCCGATTTTGTATCGGTTTTTACGCTTGATACCGGAAGGCAGTTTAATGAGACCTATGATGTTTTTCAGCAAACTCTTGAAAAATACCCATCATTAAAGATCGAAACGTTTTTTCCGGATGAAAAAGATATAAGGGAGTATGTTCATAAAGACGGTATCAACGGATTTTACAACAGCATTGAAAGCCGTAAGGAGTGTTGCCGTATCCGTAAGGTCGTTCCGCTGCAAAAAGCTATTGCTGGTGCGGGGTTATGGATAACCGGTTTGCGTGCGCAACAATCGGCAAACAGGGAAACGATGGAGTACCTGGAGTGGGACGAAGTCAATCAATTGGTGAAATTTAATCCTTTGCTTCACTATACGCTGGATGAGGTAGAAAGTGAGGTCAAAAAATTTGAGATACCTGTTAATAGCCTCTATGCAAAAGGCTACCTGAGTATTGGGTGCGCGCCATGTACCCGTGCCATTACAAAAGATGAAGACTTCAGGGCCGGGCGCTGGTGGTGGGAAAATGGGAAGAAGGAATGCGGGCTGCATATACATGCGGCTAAAAATAACTAATTCGACCAAATTTGTCGAAATCATGATAAAGATTGTTTGTCTGTATCAGTTAATAATGTTAATATTGCCGAATAAATCTTGAGCAATCCCCCATTAATGCTGTGTGGCTGATGGTTAGGGTAGGGGGTGGTAAGATAATTGACAGGAATCATTGGCAAAATAAACTATATGCTTTTTAACTCATTCACTTACGCGTTATTTTTTCCATTAATATTTTTCCTCTACTGGTTTGTTACCAAAAAATCGCTGAAGGTTCAGAACATAATGCTTTTGCTGGCCAGTTATTTCTTTTACGGATGCTGGGACTGGCGTTTTGTATTCCTGCTGGCATTTTCCACGGCGCTCGATTACGGGTCGGGGATCATGATCCACAGGTCGGAATCGAATGCGGTAAGGAAAGCATGGCTTATAATAAGTGTTGGCCTTAACCTTAGTTTCCTCGGTTTCTTCAAATACTATAATTTCTTTATCGAGTCTTTTGCCGATTTGGTGCGGTCTATGGGCATGTCGCCGCATTATGCTACACTGAATATTATTCTCCCGATAGGAATATCCTTTTACACCTTCCATGGCCTGTCCTATGTTTTCGATATTTACAACAGGAGGATACAGCCAACCTACAACCTTGTAAACTATACGCTGTTCGTTAGCTTTTTCCCGCTGTTGGTGGCCGGCCCTATCGAAAGGGCAACACACCTCCTGCCACAGATAGAAAAGCCAAGGGTTTTCCGTTATGAAAAGGCAGTAGATGGCCTTAAGCAGATGCTATGGGGGCTTTTCAAAAAGATCGTTATTGCCGACAACTGCGCCTATTTTGCCAACGAGATATTCAATAATTCAGGAGAACAATCGGGGAGTACGCTGGTTTTGGGGGCTATTTTCTTTACGTTCCAGATCTATGGCGATTTTTCCGGATATTCTGATATCGCATTAGGAAGCGCAAGGCTGTTGGGCTTTGAGTTGTTGAAGAACTTTAATTTCCCTTATTTCTCAAGGGATATAGCCGAGTTTTGGAGAAGGTGGCACATCTCATTATCCACATGGTTTAAAGACTACCTGTATATTCCTCTTGGCGGAAGCAAAGGCGGTAACTGGATGCGTATACGGAATACATTCATAATCTTCCTGGTGAGTGGTTTCTGGCATGGAGCCAACTGGACATTTCTTTTCTGGGGCGGGCTGAACGCTTTGTTCATCATGCCGTCCATTATCATGAAAACCAACAGGAACAACATAGATATCGTTGCTCAGGGCAGGCTGTTCCCGAACCTTCGGGAAGCGTTTCAGCTCACCACAACATTTGCACTCGCGGTTTTCGCCTGGATATTCTTCCGCGCTGAAAGCCTTACGCATGCCTTTGATTATATCAGCGGGATATTTTCGGCATCACTGTTCACAGTACCAACGATAAAGCCGTACCTGCTGTTTGCCCTTATCGCCTTTTTTATGGTGATAGAATGGCTGGGCCGGGAGAATAATTATGCACTCGAACGCTTCGGTGTAAAACTTCCGGGTGCGGTGCGATGGGCGTTTTATTTTGTGCTCATCGGGCTTATATTTATATTCTTTGGCAGTGAGCAGGAATTCATATATTTTCAATTTTAATCCGGGCGACAGATGAAAAAATTTTTAAAGAAAGCAACCCTGTTCGTAGCCTGTGTGGCAGCCATCAACCTCATTATTAATATCTGTACCTTTTACCCGGTGCAGGACGACCGCTATGAAGTGCGCTACGATTACCTTAAGGATAATTTAAACAATTACAATACGCTGTTTTTTGGCACCAGCCGTACCATAAGGCATATTGTACCATCTGTATTTGACTCAATTAACAAAGCCAATGGTATTACTACGAAAGGCTTTAACCTGGGTACGCCTGCCAACAAGCTTTTCGAAACGTATTACCAGTATGATGCTTTTCTAAGGGATTACTCTAAAATGAAAGAAAGGCCGGTAAAATATGTTTTCCTCGAACTGAATCCTATGGATGTCCTGGAATTCCAAAATATATCTTCAAGGAAGGCATCGTATTGGTTTGATGCCAACTATGCGGGCCATTTGGTAAGCTACCTAAAGGACGGGGCAGCTGTAAAGAGAGGCTATTTCAACTATTTCTATGCATTCCTGATACATTATTTCGGGTTTAACTACCTTGATAACCCATTGCAGGAAACCAGTAAGGATGCCAATGTATGGTTGGGGGAGAACCATGATGGCTATGTGGATTATGATGATGAGATAAAGCTGGTTACCGACCTCAAGCAAAAAAAGAAACTGCAGGAATTCAGGGCAAGGTTTGAAGAAGATACCACAAAGCTTATAAAAGCAAGGATCAATGCTGAAAAAGAATACGCCGAAACGTCTGCCGCAAAATATAATGCAGAACACCTTAAAATGATGAAGGATATCATCGAAAAATCAAAACAATATGGCATTGAGGTGAAATTTATCATACAGCCAAGGCTGGCTAGCTATCGCGAGATACATGCCATAAAAAAGCAGCTGCCCGGATATATAATTGATGTTGCCGACCCCAACAAACATAAAGAGCTGTGGGAAGTGAAGAATGCCTTTGACAAATCGCATATGAATAAAAAAGGATCCACCATATTCACGGCATTACTAAGCAGGGATTTTCTGGAAATGGAAAACCATAAGGCAAAATAATACCAATTTTAAATTTGGAATGATATAAACCGCTCTTCCGGAGCTCAAGTGAGTTTCGCTACATTTTGCTATAAATATTCCGTCCCTCCGGGACTCATCAGTGGTAGCCCCGGCGGGGCGATATGTTTATAGAAACATTGAACATGAGTGGCTAAGAACTCCGGAGGAGTGACATGTGGGTCATTCGCAACCCTTTCCGAACCCTTGTGTTTTTAAATCTTGTGAGTTTAAATAATTTAGACTACTATGCATAACACAAAAAAATCCTCAGAATTCCTGAGGATTTTTTTATGATAAAGCGGGTGCTATTTTTTTACCACCCTCATCTCACCCAGATAGGAGTTCCATACCTGCTTTATAGTAGTGCCGAATTTCTTATCTTCCAGAACGATATAGAATCCCTGGCTAACGGTCAGTGCCCTTTTCCCTATAATGAGTTCATAGGTCATTAGCCAGTCGCGGCGCCTGCTGGTTTCGCCCCTTTTCATAATGTTGAATGAAGTCATTGACAGGCTTGCTTTTTGCTTTTGAGATGCAGCTAAGTCCAATAGTTTCTTCACGGTTACAACGCTGCCTTTTGTGTCGAACACATTTTCGATGGTAATGCCTTCATTTTCGTAAAGCCTGACAGCTTCGGCGGTAGTCTGCGCTTTCATTTCGGCATTAGCTGTGGGGTCGGTAAGCAATTCTACATAGCTGAAAAACTCCCCTGCTTTCGATTCGGCTTTCAATTCGTAGGCTTCAATTGTTTTTTGCGACAGCGCCGCTGCCGGGTTGGTTCTGGGCATGGCTTCCTGGGCTGTTGCTGCAGTGGCAAGCATCAGTACGATAAGTGCTGCAAGTGTTCTCATTTTTCTTTTTGCATGTATTTTAGTGAAACAATCTTATTGTCTTTATATTCAATAGCAACGATCTCCATCGCTTTTGAAATCTTGGAAGGGGTAGTCATTTTATTTATAAATTCCGCCTTATCAAGAAATTCAACACCAATATCATCAAACATGATCTCTTCTATTACGGCATCATCCGAAATAATGTCGTTCAGCTGGCTTTTCCTTTTCTTCCAGTCTTCGGCGTTATTATTCAGGTACGCGCGCATCATCATGGCATAATCATCGGGCTGCAGGTCGAATTCATAATTTCCGGCAGTCCCGCCCCGGGCAATCCGAATCGTGTCGGGTTTGTAATAGGCGCTTTCCACAAGCAGCAGGGTTTCGGTATCGGTATCCTTCAGTAAAAAGCAATTATCCCGGCGGAGTAGTTTTTCTTTTCCACCTTTTTTAAGGATACTTACAACTAGTTTGTCGCCCTCAATTTCCTTTTTGGTGTACTTGTCCTTAAAGCAGATAAAGGTATCGCCTTCCATCGCCATAAATCCTATGATCCCTGCCAGTAAAACGGCTGCTATTCCCATAACTGTATACAGTTTTTTTTTGTCGTTGCGGTGCTTTGGCGGAAGCGTTTCTTGTTGGGCACCGGGAGTGTTTTTATTATTGAAGGCAAACTCGTCCCAGTCGCTATAGCCCGTCCACCTGCAAAAGATATTGAGCATGTCCTTACGAGGCAGTTTCTCATTTTCCAGTGGCTTCAGGTGGGTATATACCCATTTCTCGCTCACCCTTTCATTGCATTCTTTTTCTATGGCATCGATCAGCTGCGCGATCTCCTTGTTGCCAAACTTATGTATGCCGCCATCATAATACGGGAAATGTTCCCTGTACTTTACAAGTATTTTTTGCTTGAGCAGGTAAAAGAGGGCAATGTCGTTCATCCGGTAGTAAAAGTATGAAAATAGGCGTCTCAGGCCACTGTAAAACCACTGTAAAACTACTGAAAAATACTTTACCTATTGTTTGCCACGGGTTTGCGCTGTCTTTTTTTGGTGGCGGGATTACGTTTGCACCGAAAGTTTAGAATGACAGGTTCCAAATAAAATTCCGAAAGCGCTGTGTCATTTTGAGCGAAGTGCAACGGAGTCGAAAAATCTCTGAAAACATTTGTCGTCATTTCGGCAAAATAAATATGCCATTAATTAAATAATCAGTAGAAATTAAAAACAGAAATCATGAAAAAAATCCTTCTTTCCATCCTTGTCCTCGGCTACATAAATGCCTCTGCCCAGATAAGCGGCAACCAGATGTATAACGACAACAATAATAATAACTACTTTGGCGGTGGCGGACAGAACCATGCGCCCCAAAATTCTATCTCTGCAAGCGGCGACCAGTTTACCATATCCACCCGCGTACTTATGAATGTGCGGCCCGATGTGCTTGTGGTGACTTTGGGCGTTAACCAGGAAGCAAAAACAGTTAAAGGCTGTAATGATGGCATCAAAAAACGTATTGACGGCTTCCTGAAAGCCATTAAAACACTTGGCGTAAAGGAGGCCGATGTATATACCGATTTTATATCGCAGACCAAAATATACGATTATGAGGTGGGCGAAACCAGGGCGGTGCAAAAGGAAACGGGCTTTGAGGTAAAGAAGAACATCATTATACGCCTTACCAATGTGAAGGCTTTCAACGAGCTGACCGATGTGGCGTCTGAATTTGCAATATATGATATTGTAAAAGCCGAATACATCAATGAGAATGTCGATGTGCTGTATGCTAAATTGTTCGATGAGGCAGTAAAATCAATCGACTACAAAAAGCAAAAGTATGTGAAAGCATTTAAGGCAACTTTGTCGGACGATTTCAACATCATCCAGGACAGCTACTACAGCGTTCAGCCCCGCACGCAATACCAAAAGTACAGCGCATTCGAATCTTCAGACCTGACGTATGTGAGTAACGACCAGCAGTACGTGCGCAAAGAAGCGCGGAAAGCCAAAACCTTTTATTACCAGGGCATCGACACTTCTTCTTTCGATAAAGTCATCAATCCGTCCGACCCTGAGGTATGCCTGCAATATGTGGTGGAGATGAAGATCGTGTATCACATCAAGAGGTAAAAATTCCAAATAACAAATAATAAATTCCAAACGCGTTGGTCATTGCAATGACGATAAACAACTTCAATAATTAATAGAAAATAAAAAACAAACAATCATGAAAAAACTTTTTCTCCCGATACTTATCCTCGGATTCATCAATGCCCTGGCACAGGAAAGCGGCAACGTGAACTACGGGAAGAACCGCTACCAGCCGCAGGTGCAGAACATGAATAACATCATGAGCACCAACGGTGATGAGATACATATTGCCATACGCGGTATTTACAACGAAAAGCCGTCGCTGTATTCGGCTACCTTCAGCATTGTGCAGGTGGGTACCTCGCTGGAAGAGATCGACGCGCTGATGAACGAAAAGATCAACGCTATTAAAGCCGGGATAAAAGCTTCCGACCCCACCATTGAGGTGATAACCGACATGATATCGTTCGTACCCGTATATGAATATGAGGTTTCCAAAAAGATATTCAGCAAAAAGACCTACAACGAAAAGCCTGCGGGGTATGAAATGAAGAAGAACCTTATCATCAAATACAAAACGCCGGTGCTGGATAAGATCGTTTCGATCTGTGCCACGCAGGAGGTGTACGACCTGGTAAAGGTGGACTACGTTATTACTAACCTCGAGGCCATCCAGGCAAAGCTGCAGGCTCGTATGCTGGAAGAATATAATAATAAGCTAAAATATTACGCGCTGCTGCTGGGGGAGGACCTTGGCCCAAAAAAGAAAACGATAGGCGAGAATTACAATCTTGTGTACCCTGTGGAGAGCTACAGCAATTACACAGCCTTTTCGCGGTCTCAACTGCCGTATTCCAGGAACAGCGTGGTGAACGAGGTGGTGAAGAACGAAACCAGTTACTACAATCCCGTAATGGTGAAACTGCACGATTTTGTGGTGAATCCCGAGGTTACAGAACCCAGCGTCCAGGTGTTTTACGACCTGCACGTGACTATAAAAATGAAAAAGGAGGAAGAGCCAAAGCCTGTTCCCGCACCGCCCGTTGAGAAGAAGATCGTGTATGTGGTTACGGCCAATGGGGATATTAAGCAGCTGCCTTTGTAAAAGTTTATGCCTCAGTGGCAGCAGTTTATATATAACACTGGTTAAATACTGTACCGTAAGGATTGCGACTGCGACTGAAAACGGCGACTATCCTACCCGAAATCGATCGATTCCACGATATTCACAATGGAACTGGCAATGTACTGTACCCCAATGGCGATTACAATAAACCCGATGATCCTTGAGATGGCCACGATACCCGAAGCTCCCAAAATCCTGTCCAGGTAATGGGAGCTTCGCATTATTAGGAAGATTACCAATGCCACAGCAGCCATGGCAAGGCAGGCAATTATCTGGCTTTGTATAACGTCTTTATAATCCTGGTACATCGCAATAAGCAGCGATATAGAACCCGGCCCGGCAAGCATTGGGATGGCAAGTGGAGTAAGCGCGATGTCGTTGCGCTTTTGGGCATCGGTCTCTACTTCCTTGTTCACACCGCGGCTTTTGCTGAACTTTCGGTTAAGCAGCGAGAATCCTGAATTCACAATAATGAACCCACCTGCTATACGTAATGCATCGATGCTGATGCCGAAGAATGCCAGCACATACTGTCCTACATAGAACGATATGATCATGATGAGGAATACATTTATGGCAGTCCACAGCGAGATGCGCTGCCGCTCTTTTTTGGTGTCATCCTGAGTTAGCCCCACGAATATCGGGACAGCGCCAAGCGGGTTGATAACTGAAAAAAGCGATGCAAAAATGTAGATGAATAACTCCATGCCGTCTTTGTTTGTAAGGTAAAGTTACTCAAATATTATTGCGATACGTGTACCCTGACTTATTTTTTTACCTTCATAATAGCAGATGTCGGGTTGTGGCTGCACGGGAAACATAACGGTTTCATAACCCTTTTTTAAGTCTTTATAATTCGAAACCATACAGCGGTCATTCATTATTCCGGGAAAAGTAAGCACTGCCGAAAAGAGCCGTTATGCCCATAATGCCGGGCAATATCGATAGTATACATATGAAGACAGCCGCTGGATGGCGTCAGATATTAAAACATTTAACTTTAAGCTGAAAAAGGATATTGATGCAGGCGATATTAAACTAACATTCTCGCATGTGCATGAACCTCAATATGGTATAGTGCCTATAGCGGTAACTTTAAAAGACCCGTCGGGACAGATAGAAAATATAATGCTGAACGTCCCGCTTAAAGATGCAGAAGGGAATGACCTTTCAGAATGTTCCGGCGATATATGCGACCTGCATACTTTTATAAAGCAGGGCGTGCCCCTTAAAAAAGGCGATTATAAGATAACCCTGCAAAATAAGTTTGCATACGAATACCTGGCCAATGTCTTGGCGGTAGGAATAAGTGTAGAACGGGAAGAGTAGCTTTCTGTTACTGATAGTGATTACATAGCTGCCGGCGAGTACGGGCAGGGTTTCAATATTATCGCTATATTTATATCCGTAATATAATGATTAAATGAAGCAATTACTTGTTCTTTTGTTGGTGGTCCTTAGTGTGCCGGCCTTTTCCCAAACCATTTCCGGTTATGTGTACGATGAAGCAGAAAACAAACCGTTGGAAGGCGCTTTTGTGTATCTCGATGGCACAACACTGTCAGCCAGTACCGATGCTAATGGTTTTTTTCGGATAAATGCGGGACAGAAATACAATAGTGCGCTCATAATAACCTTTATAGGTTTTGAAACATTACGGGTTGAAGACCCTTTCGGCTACGGAAAGCCTTTTAAAGCACTTCTGCGCGAAGATGCCATAAGCCTGAACGAAGTTGTTATCAACAAAAAGAAAGGGCCTTTCAGCCGCAGGGAGATGATGCGGGTATTCCGGGACGAATTCCTCGGCAAGTCAAAAGCCGGAAGTTCCTGCAAAATAGAAAACGAGCAGGACATTATACTCTATTACGATCCGGATGACAACACATTGCATGCTGAAGCCACGAAGCCGCTCAGGATCATAAATGACTGCCTGCAATATAAAATCATTTTTGACCTGGCTGGTTTTGCTGTGTCCTATAAAGTTAAGAGCCTGTCGCCTTTGTATATGTCGCGCAGCTATTTTGCGGGGACTACATTTTTTACAGACATTGCGAAAAAGAAAGAAAAAGCAGAGAAGATACGTAAGGAAACCTATCTCGGTTCAACGGTGCACCTTATGAAGACCATTGTTGCGGAGGACTGGCAAAAACAAAAATTCGGGTTTTATACCGGAAGTTTTCCCGATAACCCTAAAGAATATTTTGCTGTAAGCGACAGCCTCAATTACAAAAAAGTAACCCTGCTCAAAGTCCCCGAAGCCAGTTCAGCGGAAAAAAATATTTTCATTAACGGACCGAAACCGGATGCACAGCACAAATTCAGGGGAGTTAGTTTCAATATACTCTATGACAAAAAGGAGCAATCTTCTTTTTCGTTTAACAAAGGATATTTTTATGTTGATGGCAACGGCCTTTTCTTCCCGATTAACGAACTCACATTTGGAGGATACATGGCAGGGATGAAGGCCGGCGACTTGTTGCCTGCAGATTATGAATACAAGGAATAAGGTTAACCGGAAATTAAGGGTCCGGATTATTTACAAAAAATAAGTATTGTCATACCGCCAATTTCATCCGGCATACTGATATGTAACTGGTCATCAACCAGCTTTATACCAACGGTTTCAACAGTATTTTTAGCATCGTCGTTGGTAATCTTAATTACATAAAGATCACCCTTTTTTTCAATGGTATAAGTACCGCTGGCCTCATCTCCGGCCATAGACTGCTCAAGATAATACCCTTTCTTAAATACCATAGTGCCGTTTTTATATTCAGACAGTCCATACTTTACATCTGCGATCATAGCTGCTTTCTGGCTTTCGCCCAAAGAGCTTGCAAGCTCGGGAGGCAGTTTAACCGTATCCGATTTAAAGTCCCAGAAGATGCCATTAATGTCAAAAGCGCATATCTTCCAGTCGCCTAAAAGGTCTGTTTCTGTAATCGTCTGTGCCGAAGCAAGTGCAGTCGTAAAGCAGGCAACAAAGAGTAAAATAGTTTTTTTCATGATTGGCAGTAAGTTTAGGCGAATATATTAAAATCTGCTAACGGTTGTATTGCGGTTATAGTATGCGATTAAATAAAATATCCCACGCATTGCATGGGATAATTTACGAATAGCTTTTTAAAATCTTATTGCCTGGTGTAGGCAA
The DNA here is from genome assembly GCF_038289855.1 of Flavobacterium arundinis. Classification (NCBI taxonomy): domain Bacteria; kingdom Pseudomonadati; phylum Bacteroidota; class Flavobacteriia; order Flavobacteriales; family Flavobacteriaceae; genus Flavobacterium; species Flavobacterium arundinis. Next base: position 119,170 of record NZ_JBBYHR010000008.1, on the reverse strand, counting down.
AATCAGCGCTGGCACCTTCACCGGCCTGTACTAAGTGAAGTTTTTTGTCTACAATAGATACCGTGATCTCTTCCGTAGTACCGTCTTCTTTAGTAAGCGTTATTATATTCTTGCCATCTTTGTTAGCAAGCACATAGGTTCCTTTTTGCTCTTCCGGGCCCATGGTCTGCCTGAGGGTTTTGCCATCAATATAGGCATAAGACTCCTGGAACATCTCCATAGCCTGTGCCATGCCTGCTTCCATCTGCTGTTTCATTTCCGGAGTCATCTTTGCTTCCTGCTCAGGAGAAAGTATTATTTTTCCCGCAACGACATCAATTTTATTTCCGGCTGCTTCAAGGGAGGCAAGCTTCCATGTGCCCTGGATGTCTTTATCGGTTAATTTTTGTGCCGAAGCTACTGTTGTAAGGCAAAAAGCCACGAACAGGTACGTTAATTTTTTCATTGTTTTAGTGTTATAATGTTGCTAATGTATTAAAATTAACGTTCGGTTGTACAGGCCGGATTATTTTTAACAGAACGTATCTGCTTGTGTACCGCATAGTAAGTAATGAAAAGGATAATTAATAATAAAATTATTACGTAGCACTTCATGTTGTAACCTGAAAAAGCTAAATTTGTTAAAACCGTAACCGGGAATTTAACAAACCCCAATTAGTAATCAATAAATTTATAGTATGACAAATCGTTCGATCTTACAGAGTATTGCCAAATGGAATGCTATCATTAAAGATGGCCCGGCGTTAGTTACAGCCCTGGGATGTGGAAACCGTTTTTCCTATACGAACACTTCGTATCCCGAGACTTCAGATTACATTCACGCTTATCCGGGGATCTATAAAAACGACCTCTTTTTTTTCCTGATTCCCCAGGCGTATGATAAAAAGGAATTCAAGGCGCAAATCTCGGCTTACACACAGCCATGCAAAGTTTTCTGGACCCTGACCGGATCGCATACTATACCCGATGTGGAGGCGAAGGCGCGTATGGACCGATGGGTCGATAATTATCAGACCTGGACACCAAAACAGGCCTCTGACCCCATAGGCATGTTCAAGGCGTTTAATATCCATGCAGATGACTTTGCGTCAGATGAGTGCATAGGTACACTGGGATTACAGATTGGCGGTGACGAAGGAATTATGACAGCGGATATGATCATTGCCAACCAAAACGACAAGACACTGATTCAATTTGACGATTATGCAACACCGGTACCTCCATATAGTGCCACTGCACCCGAACAAAGTTTTTACTTATTAGAGGCGAGCAAATTAGTTTAAATTAATGAAGTTTTCAGACTTTAGCACCTTTTTTAGTTTTTTATCCCCTGCGGTTCTTACTGCGGGGGTTATTATAGGATGGGTATATAAAAAATCTCTTGATAAAATCCATAAGAGCCTTACTTTTTACCTTTTATTAATGCTTTGCCTTGATCTTTCGGCAAGGATTTTGGGCAAACTGGGAAATAATTTTATAATACTTCTTGTATACAGTCTTATTGATTTGTGCTTTTTTTTATATCTATACAATAAACTCTTGCTGAAAAAATACAATAAAATATTTTTGATAACAGGCGTCATTGGCATAGCTTATATAGTAGGAGAAATATTTTATTTTTTCATATTGAACAAACTCGATGCAAAACAATTCCAGCCTTATTCAAAAGTAGTAGATAACTTTATAGTTGTTTTAATGGCTTTGGCATTTTACCTTGAGCGAATTAGTAATTTCAAAGAATCACACTGGAATAATTTCGTATTGAATACCGTTCTTCTGGTTTTTTTCACAATTACCCTTATAGTATTTTTGCCTTTCAATTTTCTTGTTAATGAAAAGACAGGGCTAAAATTCTATTTTTTCCATATCAATATAGTTATGATAATAGCGCTTTATATGTATCTGACTTATTCTGTATGGAAAAACGGCAGGCAGCAAAACCATAATCTGCAAAAGAAAATCACTTTGTAATTAAATACGTTATTCCATCATAACTCCAATAAAGTTCCTATTTTTGGGATATTAACAGCGTTTGAATACTCTTTATGGAAAAGTGGCAGGACCCCAAGGTAATTGCTATATGGATCACAATAATTGTTGTGCTGATATTTACCATCATCCTTTTTGTGGTAAAGATTATGCATGCAGGCTATAAACGCATGACAGAGGCCAACCTGAGGGAAGCCCAAACGCAGCTCGAACACCAGAAAATGCTGATGGAAACCAGTCTGCAGGCGCAGGAAAAAGAGCGCGGGCGCATTGCTGCCGACCTTCACGACAGCCTCATCGGCAAGCTTACGCTCATCCGTATGAAAAGCCAGATAGGGGCAGGGCTGCCGGAAATCGAAAACCTGCTTGGGGAAAGCATTACCGAGGCCCGGCGGATATCCCACGACCTTACGCCGCCACTGCTGGAATTTTCAACAGCCGAAGAACTTATTGAGCAGGTACTCCATCCCTGGAAAGAAAAATTTACCCTTGATTTTTATAGTGATGTAAGGGTTTCAGGCGACCTTTCGCCGGATATAAAAATACAGTTGCTGCGTGTGGTGCAGGAACTGCTTACCAATATTATAAAGCACGCAGGCGCCACAGAGATAAAGGTAGCCTTTCGCCATACAGAAAAAAATATCATATTGTCTGTAAACGATAACGGGCGCGGGTTTGATACAGGCCAGCTTAAAAAAGGCCTTGGGCTCAACAGCCTCGAATTCAGGATGCAGTACCTTAATGCAAAATACAGGGTTAAGTCGGCACCAGGGAAGGGCACAACCACATTTATGGCAGCAGAAATATAAACTACAGAACTATGAAAAATATCAGGATAGTAATAACCGATGATGATTCCCTTATTGTAAGCCTGCTGCAGGGATTCCTGCACAGCTGCGATGGCATGGAAGTGCTTTTTACGGCCTATAGCGGCCCGGGCCTCCTGTCGCAGCTTTCAACAGCAGCAGTATTGCCGGACATAGTATTGCTGGACCTTAAGATGGACGGCATGGACGGCATAGAGGTTACAAATCACCTCAAGGCTGATTTTCCGGATATAAAAGTAATTGTAGTTTCGTCCCATTACCAGCGCAGTTTTATGGGTTTTATGCTCAAAACGGGCGTCTCGGCATTTTTGCCGAAAGGCATTTCCCCGATCGAACTTGTGGATGTAATACGCACTGTAGACAGGCAGGGATATTATTTTAAAGAAGACCAGCTTGCTGCCGTGCGGGGCCAGATCTCCTCTAAAACGCCGAAACCGGCGCTTGATGAAGATGACTCGCTGTCGGAAAGGGAGATAGAGGTGCTTCGCCTCATCTGCCAGCAGATGACCGCTAAAGAAATTGGGGAAGTATTGTTTTTAACGCCCCGTACCGTCGAAGGCCATAAAACAACCCTGTTTGCCAAAACCGGTGCTAAAAATATTGCAGGCCTTGTGATATATGCCATACAGCATGGCTTTATAAAGGTAGATGAACTACCGGTAATGTAGCATCATGCCAAAAATACACCACTATACTATTACGTAAGGAGCGTCTGAAAAACAATGCAATTTTCGCATTTCAATTGTTATTACCTCCGTTGTGGCTAAATAATAGCGCAGGTACGTAGTAGGTTCCCTTTGCCACGATTTTTGTTATGCGGGAATTACCTGTTTTATAAAAACAGGTAATTCCTACCTATGCCCATTGATTATTTATCCCGAATTTTGACTCAGGATAAAAGATCATAATGTTTGTAGTTGCAATGCAATATTAGTCCTATCCTAATAAAAGCCGGGCGGGGTTAATAATTCGGGTACAAAGCCCCTCTTAAATACCGCACCTCCCTAACTGAATTATGTCTTACATAATCCTGCCAGCTTTTTGAATTAATGAAATATTTTCAAAGTGTTGAAAAGTTTTGATTTTTATAGATGTTGGCAGCGGGTGTGGTAGCTCGCTGCTTTTTTTTATTCGTAGTTTCAAATAACGCTCCTATGATGAGTCTTTGCGACTTTGCGTGAAACTTAAAAATTTTTGTCCTTAGCAATAGATCCGGGCAATAGCTTTGCAGAATAACAAACAAAAAGCCCCCGCTTTCGCAGAGGCTTCTAACCCAAATTTAAACTAACTCAACTATCTTAATTCCCGTCTACAGAATATTGCCTGTTTTTTCTTGCGGCACCGTTAAGGTTCCTAAGGTACTCCCTCGTTTTAATGCCGCTTTCCTTCAGGTCGGATGCTTTCCAGTTCCCGTCAGATGCCGCCGATTTTTTGAGTACGCTACACGTTTCATCTTTATCCGATACCGACCACGTGATCCAGCTTAGCCCACGCGCTTCCATCCAGGATATCCAGCGCTCCCATTCTTCAACGTTCAGCGGCCCGTCGCCCGTAGCTTCCATCCCCGCACATTCCGATATGAATATTGGCAGGCCTTTTTGAAGCGCTGCATCGGTACGGTCGCGGAGTTCCTGCTTATGTGTTGCGGCATAAAAATGCACTGTGTACATTAAGTTATTGTAACCCTTAATGGGGTCGGCAGCAGGCAGGTTGATGTCCTGGTCCCAGTGTGGGCAGCCCACAAGGATGATGTTGTCAGGATCGTTCTTGCGAATCACCTTTATCACGGCCTCGCTATAGGCTTTTACATCGGCCCAGCTTTCCTCATCGGGTTCATTGAATATCTCATAAATCACGTTCGGATGCTTCCCGTATGTTTTAGACATTTCATCAAAAAAAGCCATAGCCTCCTTAAGGTTGATGTTGTGGCTGTGCCAGTCGATGATCACATAAATATCTTCGTTAATCGCGCCATCAACAACAGCCCTTATTTTTGCTTTGGCATCGGCAGGGTTTTCTTTGTAGGTCAGGCCTTTGCTGCCGGTTTCAATGCCCATTGCAGCGCGCACCACATTGGCATGCCAGTCGTCCTTCAGCCACTTTACGGCACCGGGATTATAAAACCTTGGCCAGAAGCTGTGCCACCCAAAACTCATTCCGCGGAGCATTACCTGCTTGCCGTCTTTATTTACAAGCTGTGTGCCTTTTACACTAAGCTGGCCGTATTCTTTTACGCCCTGCCCGAAAGACAGTGCAGTAAAGAGAAGTGCGATGGAGAGTAGGTTTAAGTGTTTTTTCATACTAGTTAGTTTTAGTCAGCCTCAGGGCGATAACGTCATGGGCAGGCAGTTCGGCTTTAAAAGCTTTTTTGGTAGTAGCCGTTCCCTTATCTTTTTTGTCCCAAAGGTTTTTAATTGTATAGGCAGTAGATTTAAAAGAGGCATCCAGCTTGTTGATGTCATCGTACACTTTTTGCGTTGCCCAGTCATAGTCGATCTTTTTGGCTGTCGTGCTGCGGTTCAGGAACACAATAGCCCAGTCGCCGCCCTGTAGAGGTTTTGCCCATATTTCAAGGCCGTCTTCAGCTGTAACTTTAAAGCCCTGTATGCCCAGCTTGTCCTGGTTCACGGAAATAACTTCTTTATTAGTTAATACCTCTGTTGTTTCCTTACTCATGTTTCTCAGGTCGTTTCCGGCAATAAGCGGCGCAGCAAGCATAGCCCACATAGTAAAATGCGCCCTGTCCTCACCGGGGGTAAGCGCCCCGTTGCCAATTTCCAGCATATCCGGGTCGTTCCAGTGGCCCGGCCCTGCATAGTGCCGAAGGCCATCCTGCTTATCGAGTATCTGCATTACGCCCCAGGCTTTCCATGAGCCGTGGTCTTTTATACAGTCAAAACAGTTGTAAATATCGCCGGTTGTTCGCCATAAGTGGCCCACATTCTGTCCCCATTTCCAGGGTTCATCGGTGCCCCATTCGCAAATGCTAAGCACTATTGGCCTCCCGGCACGCTTCAGCCCTGCAGTGATAGTTTTATAAGCGCCTTCAGCCTTCAGGCCTTCGGTATTACACCAGTCGTATTTTAAATAGTCGATACCCCACGAGGCATAGGTCATCGCATCCTGGAATTCATAGCCGCGGCTGCCGGGCCTTCCGCCACACGTCTGGCTTCCGGCATCGCTGTAAATACCCAGCTTAAGTCCCTTGCCGTGTACATAATCGGCCAGTGCCTTCATGCCGTTCGGGAAACGTTTCGGATCGGGATGGATAAATCCCTGTGCATCCCTGTCGCCATGCCAGCAGTCATCTATGTTGATGTAAGTGTAACCCGCATCTTTCATCCCGGTAGTTACCATGGCATCGGCCATTTGCTTTATCATGTCCTCATCTACATTGCTGGCAAATTTGTTCCAGCTGTTCCAGCCCATCGGCGGAGTCATGGCCAGGTTTTGGTATTTGGTATAATCCTGTACATAATTATTGCCCTGCGCTGTTGCGTAAAAGGTTGCCAATACTGCAAAAAGGGAACATATTGTCTTTTTCATTGTTTAAATAATCTCACGTTAGGCGTTCAGTGCAAACATTCCTGCAGGTTTTTCTTATCATGGTGTTTTACCTTAAAAATACTCCCCGACAAAGCCAGGGAGTTCACAAAAACAACTTATATATGATCGTTAATCAACAGTGTACCCAAAATTATCGAAGTAATAGTTATGCGCTGCACCGGTAAATTCCTGGAATGTTATATTCTGTAGCGCAGCAGGGTTGCCCAGCTCTGCCCATGTATAACGGTATTCTGTCCACTCGGTACCGGTAGTCACAGCTTTCGAAGCATCACCCCAGCCATTGCCGTTGATGATTGGCACAAGTTTGCCCGCATCGTCAGAACGTATCCAGAAATGGATGCCGGTGTACTGCGACAGCTGATCGTTATAGGCCCAGTTACCCTGTATGTTATCCCATCCGTTAATAGTTTTCTTGATGAATTTTACACCCTGGTACGCTTTGGCCGCATCAGTTACATAGGTATGGTTGTTCCATGATTCAATGTCCCATGGTGCGTAAAAGGCATCGTCGTATATAGCCGTTCCTACAGCAGTTCCCCATTCCGATTCCCCCGAAATAGTAGTCACTGTTACTTTCTTTAGCTGTGAGCCAGGAGGCAGTATCGCTACGATTTCGGTTAAAGTATTCGAAACTACTTCTGCCTGCACCCCGCCAACGGTTACCACGGGATTAAGGAAGAACGACCCATAAATAGTGATTTGCTCGCCGTCGGCAGCATTAACCGGCTGGAAGCTCCTCACGTTAGGTGCAGGAGGCGCTACCACAAAGTGGTAAATAGCAGTTCCGCCACTGGTAACTACTTTCAGCTCGTCCGGTGCGTTTTCATAGGGTGTGTTCCTGTCAATGGTCACAAGTATTACTTCGTCAGTCACGAAGGTAGAATTGAAATACGTATCCGTTTCGTTGAAATAGATCTTTTGGGTATTTGTAAATCCTTTACCCCGTATGATGTACATGTTATCTGCATAGCCTTTGTCTACCAGCGAATCGTTTTGTGCCAGGCTTACGCTTTCAATAACGGGCTGTCCGCCTCCTGCATTTTCATCATCGCTGCATGCGGTGAACAGCGTTATCGAGAATATCGTGAGTAATCCCAATAAATGTTTAAAGTTAAAATTTTTCATCTTGTAATTTTTTTAATTGAATTGATAAGGAACCGGATCTGCCAGCAATAATGGGTTTTTGGCCACATCATTATCGGGGTAGTCCAGGTAAAAATCAGACTCGTCAGGTGTAAAGTGCTCTTCAAGGAACATATTACCCCTGTTTTGCGCAGCTATAATAGCGATTGCCTGTGCCCTTGGGATCCTACAGAGGTCGAACCAGAAGTCGCCTTCAAAGCATAGCTCGCGCCTTCTTTCAAGGAAAATATCGTCAAACGTAATAGTGGCAAGTGCAGGCTGGTTGGCTCTCGCCCTTACCGCATTGAAAGAAGCCAGCGCTCCCGCATCCGAAGTACTGTTACCGCCGGCAAGCACTGCTTCGGCATGAATCAGTAATAGTTCTGCATAACGCATTATATACGTGTTGTTTTCCATCATCGCCCAGTTATCTACTGGCCCTGTAGCATTCCCGTTCACGATACCTATACAGTATTTTTTTATGGCGGCACCTGCATTCTGGCCGCCTATCTGGTCGGCAGCAGGTACTGTAAAGCCAACCTGTTCTGTAGTACCATTCACGATAACCTTCACATTAGGATAGTTATCTCCCGGGACCATTATTGTTTCGTGCTTTCTTATATCACCGGCTTCATAAAGGTCAAGTACGTCCTGCGAAGGCGCGAACACGCCGCCATAGGAAGCATTAGAGGTTGTAAGCGCAGCCGTACTGATGCCAAACTGCGTGTTGCAGTTGCTCGCCGAACCGTAATTACCATCAGTCACCCATTGCAGTGCAAAAATAGATTCTTCGTTATTGTTATTAGGGTAGGTAAACAGGTCGCCGAAACCTTTAGAAGGAAGCTGTGTACCGCCAAGCAACTTGAATTCATTGCTGTTAATAACCTCTTCTGCAAGTTCCCTTGCTTCGGCATATTCGCCCTGGTACAGGTGCACCTTTGCCAGCATTGCCTTAGCAGAACCTTTTGATACATGGCCGTTATTGGCATAGTTCGAAGTCCTTACTTTTTCATACAGCTTTTCTATAGCCGTATTGTAATCGCTTTCTATAAGGGTATATACATCCTCGATCCTGTTGGTGTTTATGTTTGGTGTACCTACATAATCAAGGTTGTTCTCGATAATAGGCACCGGCCCCCATAGCCTCACCAGGTAGAAATAAGCAGTAGCCCTCATAAAGTAAGCTTCGCCAATAGTATTTTGCAGTACTGCGTCATCTACTCCCGGGCCCACACGGTCGGCAAGAAAGTTGATGATGGCATTGGCCTGTGCTACATTTGCCCAAAGCGACCTCCAGCCCTGGTTTAGCTCAGGGTCGCTCCCGTTAAGCGAGAAGTTGCGCATGGCGCTAACGTCGCTTGAGCCGGAGTACATATTGCCCGAGCCCACCTCGGCCACAGCAAAGAAAAATTTATTATGTAACTGGAACCATGTCCTGGAATACATACCGTTGGTAGCCGATGCTACCTGGTCATTCGAGCTGTAATAAGCATCAAGGCTTATGGCGTCTTCCGGCGGCCTGTTGGTAAAATCCTCGGCGCAGGACGATAGTATTGTAAATACAATTGCTAAGCTGAACAATTTGTATGTGTTGCGGAATCTTTTCATTTTCTTTTTCTTTTTTTTAAAATTCTACATTTATTCCCAAAGACCACGTTCTCGGTGTAGGGTACCTTCCATTGTCAATTCCTGTAAGGAGCTGGTTTTGGTTAAAGGAACCTATCTCAGGGTCATAGCCACTGTATTTCGTAAAAGTGTGAAGGTTCTGCACAGTGCCGTATATCCTGAACCGTGTCAGCTTTATTTTGCTTATAAGGTCCTGCGGCAGGTTATAACCCAGTGTTACATTCTGTATCCTTGCATACGATCCGTCTTCTATATAGCGGCTGGATATCTGTACGTTAGGGTTACTTGTAGATCCTATAGGCCTTGGTATATCCGTGTTGGTGTTTTCCGGGGTCCAGTAGTTGGCAGCATCCACAAGCGCATTCTGGTAAAGCTGCGCGTTCGATGTGCCGTTCCTGTAAGTGAGGTTCATGATATCATTGCCTACAGAACCCTGTACGAATACCGAAAGATCGAAATTCTTGTATTTGAAGTTGTTGGTAAAGCCAAAAGTGAAATCTGGATGTGGGTTGCCGATAAATGTTTTATCGTTGGCATCCACAACACCGTTGCCGTCAACATCTTTATATTTCACGTCGCCAAGGTAGGTTTGCCCTGCACCCGTCCCAACGCTTTGCCCAAACTGTAACGGGGCATTATCAAGCTGCTCCTGAGTGGTAAACAAACCTTCTGCTACATAGCCGTAGAACATTCCTATAGGGTGGCCTACCTGGGTATTGGTTGCCACAACCGGTATATAGCCGTTGGTGTTTACTTCCTGTGTCAGCGGAAGCCCGTCCTGTATAGCCGTAAGCTGGTTCCTGTAGCGCGAGAACACCAGGGTAGAATTCCATTCGAAATCGCTGTTGCCTTTTGTAGTATACGTGAGTGTTATGTCGATACCTTTATTTTCCATTTCTCCAAGGTTAGAGTAGGGCGAATCAATACCGCCATACTGTGCACCGCCGCCTGTAAGGTAGTCCGGCAGCGGAACCTGGAACAGGAACCCGTCGGAGGTCTTTTTATAGAAATCAACACTGGCGCCTATCCTTGAGTCAAGCAGCGTGAAGTCGATACCCAGGTTCGTTTGCTGCATCGATTCCCATGTAAGGTTGGGGTTCGGTATGTTAGCTACAAGGAACCCTGAACCAAGGCCTGAATTCTGCTGGTTAAGCAAGGCCGTATATCGGTTATTGCCTATCTGCTGGTTACCGGTTTCTCCATAGCCCAGCCTGAATTTGATGTTATCTATATATTTGCGGGTGCCTTCCATGAAGCTTTCATTAGACAATTTCCATGAGCCCGATACCGCCGGAAAATACCCCCATTGGTTGTTAGTTGTAGGGTCGAATTTAGAAGATTTGTCAGCCCTGTAGGAAGCAGAGATGCCGTATTTGTTGTCAAAGTCATAAATAACACGGCCAAAGAACGAATAAATCGCTGCGCTGCCTTTGTAGCTGGTTACGGTGTTTTGTGCCGGGTCGGCAAGGTTAAGCCCATAAGGCGAGTTACTTTGGAACCCTGTTCCATAAGCCGAAATTCCCGACCAGTGGCTGTCGTTAGCTTCCTGTCCTGCCAATACGGTAAACTTGTGTTTTCCAAGGGCTTTGTCATACGTTAGTAAGTTCTTAAGGTTGACAGAGTACCAGTTTTGCCTCCTGTCATAAAGGTCGGCGCTTTGGTTTACCTGTACGCCCCAGTTATAGGCAGGAGTGAATTCGGTATTGTCAGAAAACTCAGTATTGGCCCCAAGTTCAACCCTGTATTTCAGGCCTTTTATAATTTCTGCCTCGGCATATACATTGCCTAAAAAGTTTTTTCTTACCAGTTTGTTGTCCTTAGAAAGCGCCTCGGCCACAGGGTTAAAATAGGTCGAGTTAAGTGCGTTGTCGAGCGGGCCTGCGAATGAGCCATCAGGATTTCGTACCGGTATGTCCGGAGCCTGTAATAGTGTATTGCTGATGATACCGCCGTAACTCTGGTTGATGGTAAGGATTTCGTTAGTGATACCCGTGTTCACGTTCGCACCAACCCTTAGCCAATCCTTCACTTTAGAGTCCAGGTTAAGCCTCATCGTGTATCGTTTGTAGCCGGAGCCCAAAAGCGTTCCCTGCTGGTCAAGGAAACCGCCGGAAAGATAGTAGGAAGTAGATTCGCTTCCTCCCGAAAAGGAAAGCTGGTGACTCTTTGAAATGGCTGTCTGGTATACGGCATCCTGCCAGTCGGTACCGGTACCCAATAGCTCAGGGTGTGCAAATTCCGGACGAAGCTGGTCTGGTGCGGTACCGAAAAGGAGTGATAGCGCATTTTGATGTGCGGCATACTGGCGCAGGTTCAGCACGTCCAGCTTTTTATAGATGCTTGAGGTAGAGGTATAGCCTTCATAGGTCAGTTTTCCGGTTCCTTTCCTGCCGGATTTGGTAGTGATGATGATAACACCGTTAGCGCCTCTGGAACCGTAAATAGCCGTTGCCGAAGCATCTTTAAGGATGTCTATAGACTGGATATCGTTAGGGTTTATCATCGATAAAGGGCTTACAGCGTTATTACCAGAGCCTCCGCTCGATGAGAAATCGTTGCCTGCTATAGGCCTGCCGCTCATCGATTTGCCTGTCGCATCTCCCGAAACCGGCACACCGTCGATAACATAAAGCGGCTCATTTGTGCCTGATATAGAGGTGGTTCCGCGAACGCGTATGGATACCGCACTGCCCGGCTGCCCGGAGTTGTTGGTTACCGATACACCTGCGGCTTTACCCTGTATCATTTGGTCTACAGTAGTTTGCTTAAGGTTTTCGATGTCTTTGGTGCGGATGGTAGATACAGCGCTGTTTACGTCGTCCTTCTTTTGCGTTCCGTAGCCTATTACTACTACTTCATCAAGTTGCTCTGCGTTTTCGGCAAGGGCAATGTTGATTTCCTTCCTGCCGTTCACCTTAATTTCCTGTGTTGCAAAGCCTATAAAGCTGTATACAAGTACACCGTCGGCGGGAACATCGATAGAATACTGTCCGTCAACGTTGGTAGACACCCCGGTTCCGGTGCCTTTAACGGTTACGTTTACCCCCGGAATGGTCATGCCGTTGCCGTCGGACACAACACCTGTAACCGTGTTTTGCGCCTGTGCGGCACCCGCGCAGCACAACAGGATGAGGTAAACCAGGGTTTTGCCCCTCGTGCACCATTTAATAAGATCATAAAGTAGAGTATTACCCATAGTAATTTGTGTTTGGTTAGTTACTAAATCTTAAAATAAATAACAAATTCTTTTAGCTATCAATAATTTTAAGGATAGATTATTGATAAAAACAAATTTATGGGAGTTGTTAAGCGTTTGTTAATATTATTTTATCATTTAATGATAATATTTTCTCTAACGTTTGCGTAAATGTTACTATACAAGGTATGGCCGAAAATCAATTATAATTTAAAACGCTGAAAATCAAATAATAATACTTTTTGCATTTTGTATTTATACGAAAAATACCACCTGTATTTTTTAATCAAATAGGTATTATAAAAAGCGTTTCATACCGTAAAACTCCTCGCGGTACTGGCTTGGGGTGGTATTTTTTATGCTTTTGAAAATGCGGTTAAAGTTGGCGATATTATTAAATCCCGACTTGAATGCGATCTCCGAAATGCTGAGGTCTTTTTCTACCAGCCAGCGTGCCGCGTAACCCACCCTGATGTCGTTGAGGTAATTTACAAAGGTCTTGCCGGTGCGCTTTTTAATAAATCGGTTAAAGGATACCGGGCTCATATTGGCAGTGTCAGAAACATCGTCGAGCGTGATCTTGTTCGAAAAGTTTTTCTGGACGTATTCATACACCAATTTCATTTTGTCATCATCTTCAAAAGTATCGTAGTCAACAGTGAAGGTAGAAAGCAGCCTTTGGTTCCGTGAGTTGGCCATGTCGTGCAGTATCGAAATGATCTCCAGGAAATAATCCATCCCGTCTAGCTTCGATATCTGTATCAATCGGTCCGCAAGCTCTTTTCCTGTTTTTTTAGAAAAGAGAATGCCGTGGTTGGCCCGGTTGAACATGTCCTTTATCGGCATCATAATCCTGCGCTGCAAAAGCGAGTCGCTAAACAGGTCGTTGTGGAACTGTATCGTGATCTCGTGTATTTTTTTGTTTTTGCATTTGTTAAGTTCCCATCCGTGGTACAGGTTGGGGCCGACTAATACTAATTCGACATCATCGATCTCTTCGATATGGTCGCCCACGATGCGTTTTACTCCTTTGCCATTCAGTATGAAGTTGATTTCGAACTCTTCGTGGTAATGTATCGGGAAGTCGAATGTGTCTTTAGTACGGTCAAAAACAAGGAAACTGTCTCCTTTGGTGAGCGGCGGGATTTCGCGGTGGAATTTGCGGTTGTCCATTTCTGTCAATTTATTTGCAATTATATGATATAATATTGATAAAATAATATTAACTTAAATTTATGACTCAAATTATCTTTGGCATTATCAAAAAAGTGTCTTTAAAATTACACTGTTCTAAATTATAGATTTAAATATTTGTCAAATTCACAATACTATCTCACTAAATTTGAAGCAGATGCAAAACCCGGTCCGAAATATATTTATCCTTTTAGCTGCCTTTTTGCTCCTGATTTCCTGCAAAGGGACGTCACAAACGGTAACTTCGGGTACGCTTCCTGTCGATAAAAATGCTACGAAAGAAACTATTGCATTATACAAAAACCTGTTCCGCCTGAAAGAAAAAGGATATATGTTCGGGCACCAGGATGCGCTGGCTTATGGGGTAGAGTGGAAGTACGAAGCGGGCAGGAGCGATATCAAGGATGTAACGGGCGATTATCCTGCGGTATATGGTTGGGACCTTGGCCGTATCGAGAATAGAGAAGATAAAGACCTTGATGGCGTACCATTTGCAAAGATGCGCGAATTCATGAAGCAGGTGTACGACCGCGGCGGCGTGAATACCGTTAGCTGGCACGTAAATAATCCCCTTAGCGGCAAAGATGCCTGGGACAATGCTCCCGGTACAGTTGTTTCGGTACTTCCCGGAGGCTCACAGCATGAAAAATACAAAGGCTGGATGGACAATGCAGCCGAATTCCTTTTATCCTTAAAAGGCAGTGACGGCAAGCCAATTCCTATATTATACAGGCCTTACCATGAATTTACAGGCGACTGGTTCTGGTGGTGCAAAAATACGACAACCCCGGAGCAGTTTAAGGAGTTGTGGAAATTCACCGTGACCTATTTCCAGAGCAAAGGCGTGCACAACCTCATTTACGTGTACAATACGTCGAATGAAAACGTAACAACAAAGGCCGACTTCATGGGATATTATCCTGGCGATGAATGGGTTGACGTTGTGAGTTTCGATATTTACCAGGGCGGCGACGGTGCGAAAAGGGATAAGTTTATTACAGATATTAAAAAGCTGGTTTCCATAATAACCGATGTAGCCAAAGAGCATAACAAGCTTTCGGCTATTGCAGAGACGGGCTATGAAGCCGTACCGGATGCAAAATGGTGGACGGGCACACTTGCCGAAGCCATTGGCAAACAGCAGATATCGTATGTTCTGGTATGGCGCAACCACGGCTGGAACGAATGGATGAAGCCGCCACGCATGCACTATTACGCGCCTTATAAAGGGCAGGTATCCGAAAAGGATTTCACAGATTTCTATAAAAAAGATAATACATTGTTCCAAAGCGATGTAACCAAAGAAAAATTATACCGATAGGTGTATAAGCCAACAAACGAATGAGATTAACAGTCATAGACCTTACAATAATCGCCCTTTATTTTGTAATGATGATCATTATAGGGGTCGTCATGAAAAACCGCGCAAAGCGCAGCAAGGACAGCTACCTTATGGGAGGCAAAAAGCTGCCATGGTACATGCTCGGGCTTAGCGATGCCAGCGATATGTTCGACATCAGCGGTACGATGCTGCTCGTGAGCATGGCCTTCCTGTACGGTTTCAAGAGCGTTTGGATCCCATGGATGTGGCCGGTTTTCAACCAGGTGTTCCTAATGGTGTTCCTGAGCAAATGGCTCCGCCGCAGCAACGCTACTACCGGCGCCGAATGGCTGGGCACGCGTTTTGGGCTTACAGATAAAGGTGTTAGGGAAAGCCATGCTATTGTGGTGGTTTTCGCACTGATGCTTTGCATTGGCTATATGGCGTACGCGTTCGTAGGTGTGGGCGAGTTCCTCGAGATATTCATACCTTATGAAACTATTAAGGAGGTCGTACCGTTCCTGGACCAGCACCTTGACCATTACATTGCAGGATCGGCAGATTATACAGCAGCATTATATGAAGCAAAAAACATCACGGCGCAATTTTACGGGGTAAGCATCTGCTTGGTAGCAACGTTCTACAGTATCGTGGGCGGGATGCACGGCATTGTGCTTGCCGACTTCATCAAATACATGATCATGATCGTGTGTTCCATTTTTGTTGGGACGATAGCCATGATCCACCTGGCAGACTCCGGTATCGTATTTGCCGACAAGATGCCGCTGGGCTGGGACAACCCATTATTCGGGAAAGAATTGGGCCTCGACTGGCAGCACATTTTAGCGGATGCCCAGGTAAAACTGGAGAAAGACGGTTATAAATTATTCTCGGCAGTAGTGGGTATGATGTTCTTCTCGGGCGTTCTGAAAAGCCTTGCCGGGCCTGCGCCAAATTACGATTGCCAAAAAATACTAAGTACTAAATCACCGGAAGAAGCCAGCAAGATGAGCGGCTTCATTTCTATCATATTGTTGCCGATACGCTACTTTATGACCATGGGGTTGTGCATCTTGGGCGTGCTCTACTTCAAAGACCTTGACCTAAGCCAGTCGGCGAATGGCGTTAACTTCGAGAGTATTATGCCTGCGGTTATCAATAAATACCTGCCGGTTGGGTTGGTTGGCCTTGTGCTTGCCGGGTTTCTCGGTGCATTTATGAGCAACTTCTCCGGAACGCTGAATGCAGGGCAGGCATACATTGTAAATGACATTTATTTAAAATACATAAAGCCTGATGCCGAAAGGAAGCAGGTTATTACCATGAGCTACATTTCGGGTGCGGTAATGGTAGTCCTTGGCGTAGGCCTCGGCCTGCTGATACGCGACATCAACATGATATTCAATATCATTACGGCAGGGCTTTACGGCGGGTTCGTTTGTGCCAACGTGCTCAAATGGTATTGGTGGCGCTTCAATGCCAGCGGTTTTTTCTGGGGGATGTTTGCCGGTATCATTGCAAGCGCCATTCCGCCGGCCCTTTCGGTAAGCGGCGTTACGGATTATTTTGACGGTACCCGCATGCTGTATTTCTTCCCGGTATTTATCGTGATACAGCTCATCGCTTGCATACTCGGTTCCTATGCCGCACCTCCGACAAACGAGGAAACACTGAAAGAATTCTACAAGACGGTAAGGCCGTGGGGCTTTTGGAAACCGGTACGCATGAAAATACAGGCCGCGGAAGATCCGGGAATACAAAAGAACAGGAATTTTGGCATCAACATGGCCAATGTGGCTATGGGCATAACAGGGCAGGTACTGCTTACGCTATTGCCTATGTATTTTATATTGTCGAAATGGACAGGCTTCGGTATCGTGCTGGCGCTGCTGGCCGTAATATTTACTGTGATGAAGAGCACCTGGTGGAACAGGCTCAGGGATTTTTAACAAAGAAATTTTACCACAAGGGTCACAAAGTTTTTACACAAGGTTCACAAGGCTGTATGATCAAAGCCTTGTGTTCTTTAAAAGTAAGCCTGGTATTAGTGCCCTTTGTGAAAGATCTTCGTGATCCTAGTGGTAAAGAATAAATGTATTGAAATCATAATTTAAAGGAATACAAATTAAAGAATATATTGAGATGGGTAATGACATGATTACTGACAGGCTGGTAAGGATACCGAATTATGATGCGCTTGCAAAAGCCCACCAACAGCTTATTGAACAAAAGAATAGCCCCGTTGCGGAAACCAACGGTGTCTATACACGATATAAAAACCCGGTGGTTACTGCTGCCCACACCCCTATAGCATGGCGCTACGACCTGAATGCGGCCACCAACCCGCACGGTATGGAGCGCATCGGCATCAATGCAGCGTTCAATGCAGGAGCGATGAAGTGGGGCACTAGCTATGTAATGGCGGTAAGGGTAGAAGGTGTGGACAGGAAATCGTTCTTTGCCGTTGCCGAAAGCCCGAACGGCGTGGATAATTTCCGCTTTTGGGATAAGCCCTGCGTGATCCCCCAACTCGATGATGTGGATACCAATGTATACGATATGCGCCTTACCGCCCATGAGGACGGTTGGATATACGGTATCTTTTGCACCGAAAGAAAAGACCCTGATGCACCTGCCGGCGATACAAGTGCGGCAGTTGCCAATGCAGGCATCGTGCGCAGTAAAGACCTTGTAAGCTGGGACAGGCTTCCCGACCTGGTGTCGAAAACAGGGCAGCAGCGCAATGTAGTTTTGCACCCGGAGTTCGTCAATGGCAAATATGCACTCTACACCCGACCGCAGGATGGTTTTATCGACGTAGGCAGCGGTGGAGGTATCGGCCTTGGCTTTATAGACGATATGACGAACCCTGTTGTCCAGGATGAGAAGATCATTTTTGGCAAAGTATACCATACTATATATGAGTTGAAGAACGGCCTTGGCCCGGCCCCGATCAAAACAGCAAAAGGCTGGCTGCACATGGCGCATGGCGTACGCAACACAGCGGCGGGATTGCGTTACACGTCATACCTTTTCATGACCGACCTGAATGATATTTCGAAAGTGACACATGTACCGGCAGGCTATTTTATGGCGCCTGAAAATGAGGAGCGTGTAGGCGATGTGTCGAATGTACTATTCTCCAATGGCTGGATAGCCGATGGGGACGGTACGGTATATATCTACTATGCATCGTCGGATACGCGTATGCACGTAGCGGTTTCGACAGTTGAAAAGCTGGTGGACTACGTAATGAACACGCCGCAGGATACGTTCACATCGGCGGGTTCGGTAGCGACCATAATAAAAATGGTAGACAATAACAGCAAATTCCTGTAATGGAAAACCTGAAACTGGAAATGCACGATGAACTAATGTCCATACTTAACTATTGGACAGAAAACACCGTTGATGAAAAGCATGGCGGGTTCATTGGCACCATTGACCATTCAGAAAATAAAGATTACAATGCCGACAAAGGCTCCGTACTGAATGCCCGTATCTTATGGGCGTTCTCCGCAGCATATCCGGTTACGAAAAACGAAAAGCACCTGCAACTGGCGCAACGGGCATACGACTACATTGCCACATATTTTTATGACAACGAAAATGGCGGCATCTTTTGGAGCGTCGATCACCTTGGCAATCCGAAAGATACGAAGAACCAAATCTATGCACTGGCTTTCGTAATCTATGGCCTGTCTGAATTTTATGCTGTTTCAAAAAATGTGGAAGCTTTGGCTTTAGCCAAAAAGCTTTACGAACAAATAGAATTAAACAGTTACGATGGTGGAAATGGTGGCTACCTTGAAGCCTTTACCCGCGACTGGCAACCTATTGATGACCTTCGCCTGAGCGATAAGGATGCCAACGAAAAGAAGACCATGAACACCCACCTGCATATTGTGGAGGCATATGCAAATCTTTACAAGGTGTGGCCCGATAAGGAATTAAAGGATATTATAAAGGAACTGCTTTATACTATTAACGAGTACTTCATCAATGCAGAGACAGGACATTTACGATTGTTCTTCAGTGAGGACTGGATCGAAAAACCGGACGTGATTTCCTATGGCCACGACATTGAGGCTGCCTGGCTGCTGCAATGGTGCGCCGAAGTGATTCATGACGAAAGTCTTATTGATATTTATAAAAAACACGCGGTCACAATGGCCGATGCAACCTTTGAAGGCCTTGATGAAGACGGCGGGCTTTGGTACGAATTTGACCCGGAGGAAAATAAGCTTATCGCCGAAAAGCACTGGTGGCCCCAAAGCGAATTTTGGATAGGCATGGTAAACGCGTGGCAGATTACCGGCGATGCCAAATACCTCAAAGCAGTGGAAAAGAACTGGGAATTTGTTCAGCAATACATCTTGGATAAAGTCAATGGAGAATGGATATGGGGCATCAACGCCGACTATTCCAAAATAGAAAAGGACAAGGCAGGTTTCTGGAAATGCCCGTACCATAATTCCAGGGCGTGTTTGGAGTTGATGCGGAGGTTGTAGTTGCCATGCTTTACATTAAAATTCATTAAATTATTTTATATGCCGCTCCTCCGGAGCTCATAATTATCGGTCTATTTAATTTCTATAAACATATCGCCCCGCGGGGGCTTGAGTGTGAGTCCCGGAGGGACGGCATATTTATAGCAAATGAATGCCAATTCATACGTGAGCTCCGGAGGAGCGGCATATTAACACATACAATTATGAAAAAGAGAAATGTTTTTAAGGCTGCCCTGGCAGTGATGCTGTTTGCAATAACGGGATGTTCTAAAGACGATAAGTACTCAGGAATGAGCGACGACGGCCCCGTAACCGAAGACCCGGATGTGCTGACACCTGAAAATGTAAGATCCTATATGGCCGATGCCAACGCCACCGATGAGACCGTGGCATTATTTTATAACCTGAAAAAAACTTCCAAAACAAAATACTTTATAGGCCAGCAGGATGCTTTCGCTTCCTTTTATAATAATGCGGCAGGCGACTCGGACATTAAGAAAGCCACAGGCAACGACCCTGCCTTATTGGGCTCCGACTTCATGTTCATTACCGATGATAATAACGATGGCACGCCTTCCAACTGGTTCTACCAGCAGGAACAGATGATTATCAATGATGCAAAAGAAGCTTATAATAAAGGTATGGTGAATATTTTCTGCTGGCACCTGCGTGAGCCTTTTGAAGGTGAAACGTTTTATACATCGGAAATGACTGAACAGCATAAACAGGAAGCCTTTGCCAGTATACTTCCCGGAGGCGTAAACCATGACTATTACAAATCAAAACTCGATAAAGTTGCCAGTGTGCTGAACAATTTAAAGGGTGATGACAACAAGCTAATCCCTGTCATCTTCCGCCCATTCCATGAGTTTGACGGCAACTGGTTTTGGTGGGGAGCGGCTTACTGTACACCCGCACAGTACCAGCAGGCATGGAAGTTTACTGTCGAATACCTTCGCGATACCAAAAACGTGCACAATGTGCTGTACGCCTTTGCACCCGATAACACCTACACTACATCCGGCAATTACCTGAGCCGCTATCCGGGTGATGATTATATCGACATCCTCGGTATGGACAATTACGGCGACTTCGCTAACGGAAGCAGCACCGGCACGACCACTGCGAACAACAAGCTCAAAATGGTATCCGACCTTGCCAAAGAAAAAGTGAAAATTGCGGCCATGACCGAAACAGGTTTCAGGGTAACATCAGGCATAAGTCCAATCACGGGGTTCTTTGCCAACAATATCTACACGGCAATGACAGCTAATAATGTCGAACTGGCATTTGTGATGTTCTGGACCAACAACCAGGACGGCTATTACGTTCCGCCTTCCGGCCAAAGCAACACGCAGGATTTTTTACAGTTTGCCAATAAGGCCGAATCGGTGCTGCAAAACGACCTTCCGGATATGTACACGATGCCTGTTGAATAATTTCAGATTTCAGATTGTAGATTTCAGATTGAGCTTCACTCATACCGGATCAATTATCGTTTGAGTGGTGCGTCCCGGCTCCCCTCTCCTTCGGAGAGTCCCGATAGCTATCGGGAGGGGGAGAGGACTTTAAAATAAATAATATGAATAAAATTTCGAAAATACTTTTAATAATTGCTTTCATGCCAATGGCTTTTTCCTGCTCCGCACAGCAACCCGGCATTTCCGTAAAAGGAACGCAATTCTACAAAGGCGACAAGCCCTATCATTACATTGGTACCAATTATTGGTATGGTGTTCTGCTTGCCGCTAAAGAAGGAGGCGACCGCAAGCGACTTGCCGAAGAACTCGACTTACTGAAGTCGAAGGGCATTGACAACCTGCGCATACTCGTGGGAGCAGAAGCCGGCACGCAGGATTTTACTGTGACCCCGGCACTGCAGCCGCAACAGGGTAAATATGAAGAAAACCTACTGGATGGACTGGACTACCTGCTTAGTGAAATGGGTAAGCGCGGGATGTATGCGGTTTTGTACCTGAATAACAACTGGGAATGGAGCGGCGGTATGGCACAATACCTGGAATGGAACGGATACGGCAAGCTCCCGAACCCGAATATTAAGCCGAACACCTGGCCGCAGTTCATGGAATACACGAAGCAATTCCACAAGTGCGAACCCTGTATTAAAGCATTTAACGACCATATTAAATATATTTTGGGACGGACGAATACGTATACCAAGAAGAAATATACCGAAGACAGCACTATCATGGCGTGGCAGGTAGCTAATGAGCCGCGTGTGTTTACAGCAGATAATGAGGCCGCCTTTACCAAATGGCTCAACGGAGTAGTCGACTTAATCGACAGCCTCGATAAAAATCACCTGATATGTACCGGTAGCGAGGGCAAGGCAGGGTCGGCAGATGATATCGCCATATATGAGCGCACCCACAACAACCCCAAGATCGATTACCTTACCATGCATATCTGGCCCAAAAACTGGAGTTGGTACGACCATACGAGATCTGCGGAAACCTTGCAGCCATCCATCACAAAAACGATTGCTTATATCAATGAGCATATCGCTGTTGCAAAACGCCTTGGCAAACCCATTGTATTGGAAGAATTCGGCCTGCCAAGAGAAGGAGAGAGCCTTGACAGGAAATCACCAGTTTCAGCAAGGGATACATTTTACAAAGCTATTTTCGACAGGCTGGCACTGAGCGTGAAAAACAAGGAAGCCTTTGCTGCGCTGAATTTCTGGGGCTTTGGCGGAAGCGGAAAAAATAACCCTGCGAACGGCAAATGGGCTAAAGGCGATGACTTTACTGCCGACCCGCCACAAGAGCCTCAGGGGCTTAACTCGGTATTCAGTACCGATACATCTACGCTTACTATGGTAAAGGAATACAATAAAAAGATCAACTAAATAATGTGGAAACGCTCTTATTTATTGCGGAATAAGTATCTTTGAGCAATTAAAACACAATTAACAATGAAAAAAATCACAACTCTGGTAGTAGCGCTTCTTTTTACAATGGGCCTTCAGGCACAGGAAGTAAACTTTAAAGTAGGGTACAAACAAAACACTACGTACACGCAGACAACAAGTCAGAAAACACAGGTTGGCGTAACGTATGAAGGTGCGGAAGAGCCAATGGAGCAGGAATCAGGAAGTACCATTACAACCAAAACAACAGTAGGTAAACTGGCTAATAACGAAATGCCTATAGTAATGGAAATTTCTATGGAGGCAGGCCAGCAGGGCGCCGACCAGATGAATGGCGCTAAAATATACGGCAAGGCGAAACCCGGAATGATGCCTACATTTGAAAGGATCGAAGCGCCGGGCATGCAGGATCAGGTAAAAGATATGCTGATGGGTATGATGGAAAAAGGCCTTTCACAGATATTTATGCCGGAAAGAAAAGTAAAAGTAGGTGAGAGCTTTGTACAGGAAACGCCAATGGATATCCCGCTTGGGCCTGTAACCATGAAAATGAAAGATATAGCTACCTTTAAACTTAAAAAAGTAGAAGGCCGCAAAGCATTTTTTGATGTAACCCATGTAATGACGCTTGAAGCGAACATTGAAGGCCAGGATATGAAAGGCTCCGGAACAGGATCGGGTGTTATGATATACGATATGGACCAAAATTACCCTACAAGTAACGATGCTACGGTAAATATGGATATGGGATTTGAAGCCCAGGGAATGAAGATGAATATCAAGACCACAAGCGAGACTAAAGCGGCTACAGTAATAACAGCAAGTAAATAATTAGCTGTACATACCTTTTGAAAGAGAGCCGCAAGGCTCTTTTTTCGTTTGTATACCTGCGGCATTTTGTATATTTGGTTACGCTAACGGATTTAATTATGGCAGGTAATCACTGTTACTGCGGCTCCGGCCTTGAATTTGCCAACTGCTGCAAACGCTATATTTCAGGAGAAAGTAATGCCCCGTCCGCGGAAGCGCTTATGCGTTCGCGGTATTCGGCCTATGCGGTTCATGATGCTAACTACTTGTGGGAAACTACCGCCCCCAAAGTACGGAAACACCACAGTAAAAGTGCCCTGCTCCAATGGGCAAAAGACAATCATTGGGTAAAGCTGGAGATCATAAATGCCTCGGAAAACATCGTTGAGTTCAGGGCTTATTATTTAAATAGCAGGCTACAGGCGCAAGTGCATCACGAACGATCTACATTCGTGACCGAAGGAGGGCGGTGGTACTATCTTGATGGGGAATATTAAGATAGTCTTCAGTCGCAAGTTTTCAGTGTGAAGGTTAACTTGTGCTACTTCTGAAAAATCTTCTCGCCCTTGTGGTAAAATTAGTTTTTGCTATTTAACGTCATTTTCTGTTTTTCATCAAAAAGAATGGCAGGCGTATCCTAAAAAGTGTTAAATTTAAGCTGTAAAAATTTGACAGTTATGGATTTAACACCCGAAATAATAAAGATAGCACAGCGCTTTCTTAACCTTAAAAACCTTAACGCAGGTATTGTTGACGGCATACCCGGAAATAAAACCTACGCAGCCCTTAATAAACTGACCGGACTGAAGCCGGACTGGCCAAACGAAAGAAAATTTTTCGGGGCCATACAGCTGTATGCAAAAGAGAAAGGGCTGGATCCCGGGCCTGTGGACGGATTGTGGGGTGCGCAGACACAAACGGCTTATGACGCACTAAGGCATATCCTGCTTTACGGTAAGGCGCCCGAACCCTGGCGACCTGAGGACAGGATGCCTGTAAACCCAAACAACTGGCCATTGCAGCGCAGGGCCGACCTGGATGCTTTTTATGGCCCTGCCAAAGCATCGGGAAACAAAAATCTCGAAACCTTCACCGTGCCATATCCTTTGATAATAGCGTGGGACCCATCTAAAAAAACAACAAAGATAACCGCCCATAAGAAAGTGAAGGACAGTATACTCAGGGTGCTTAACAAGACCTTGCAGCATTATGGCATTGCCGAAATAAAAAGGCTGCGGCTGGATTATTTTGGGGGCTGCTTTATGTACCGGCCCATACGCGGCGGCAATGAGTTAAGTACTCATTCCTGGGGTATCGCACTCGATTTTGACCCCGAAAATAACCAGCTGAAGTGGGGCAGGGACAAGGCGACGTTCGCGAGGCCGGAGTATAATAAGTGGTTTGAGTTCTGGGAAGAGGAAGGCTGGGTGAGCTTAGGCCGTGAACGCAATTACGACTGGATGCACGTACAGGCAGCTAAGCTGGTATCCTGATCTTCCCGAAAGTTATTTAACTGCCTTTTCAAAGGTCAGGTGGAAAATATTGCCTTTATCGATAGCCAGTTCCCAGTACAGCAATCCGTTTTTAAGCTCAATCCGGAATTTATCTCCTGGCGTGACATCATCCTGTATGTAGGTGGAACCGTTCTCTTCAACAATATGGTAGCCGCCTCCGTATTCCATCTTTTCCATATAAAAAGACATAATTGAGCCTTCTGAAAAAGAGGTATTGGCGGTGCCAAAATATTCCAGGCCTTTTTTTAGCTGTGCTTCCCATTCGCCTTTTGTCATTTGCGGGCTGTCTTTCTGCCAGTCATCAGAAACCGTGATCGTACAGTTTTTAAAGTCCATGTGATTACCGGATACTGTCATTGCAGTAATTGTCCATCTTCCCAATAGGTCTTTTTCAGTAATCTTTTGCGCATTTGCAATAAATACGATAAAGAAGGCCAGTAGTGTAAAAAGTATTTTTCTCATAAGATAATAACTGCGCCAAATGTATAAAAATAGTTGCGAATGCCCTTTAACGTGTAACAAAATTCCATTATCTTCCACATGTTATTTAGCACATAGTGATGATCGTTTTAATAAAAGAAACAGCTAAAGCATTATGAGAATTAAACCAATACGGGTAATTGTTTTTATAGCAACACTCATTATCACGCTGGCCATGCTTTGGTACACCGACGGCAAAGGCCATTACAAAAAAGGAGAGAACGGAAATTTAAGCGTGGAGGTTGGCGACACCTTTATCATCAAACTGGATGAGAATGGGTCGACAGGGAGTGGTAATTGCTGGCTCACAAATATTAAGGTGGTAAAACTTAAAAGTGCCGAATTTACTTCAAATTCCAAAGCGGATGGTGCCGGTGGTGTTACGACCTATACTTTTGAGGCTATAGCCAAAGGGATCGATACGCTTAAAGTCGCCAATTGCCCGTTAGCACATGATAATAAAAAGTGCAGCGATTATAACGAAAAAAACACCAAACCCGATAATGTTTTTGTGGTGAGGGTGATGGAATGATTCATTTGAATGAAACATTTTTAGATGTAAATCGTTAAGAAAGAAGTACCATCATCAAAATGAAAAACCCATTCGTAATCTTTTCTGCGTTTTTTCATCATGTGTTTTAACTTTCTGAACTTTCAAAATATTTGAAAGACAATTAACACTTGTTCATGTGATTGGTAGATAGTAATGCGTAATTTTATAGTACAAAATCTATATTATGGCTACGAAGAAAAATATAATTATCGGGAAGTCAGGAATTATCAGTAAGTACTCTGATTATTGCCTGATGCACGGCAAAAAGCCGGATTCGGTTTACAAGTTCGCTAAAGAAAACGGGTTTGAAGAATCACATTTTTATCAGTATTTTCCCTCTTTTGATATATTGGAGCATCATTACTTTTTGGAAATGTTCAACCATACCCTTGAGATCCTTGAAAAATCTCCGGGCTATGAGGACTATTCCGGACCCCAAAAAATATCAGCCTTTTACTTTACCTTTTTCGAATTGGCTACAGCCAACAGGAGCTTCATCATCTTTGCACTGGAAGAAGGCGGACGCCGCATGCGCAACATGGTAAAGCTTAAAGAGCTCCGCAAGGCATTTACAGCCTACGCCGAACTGGTACTTGAAAAGCCTTTTGATGTGAGCAATTATGCACGGGCCGGAAGAGTACAGGACAAAGCATTGCGGGAAGGCGCTTGGCTGCAACTGCTTTCCATATTCCAATTCTGGATGCAGGATAGTTCGGGAGGGTTTGAGAAAACTGATATATTCATCGAGAAATCAGTTAAAGCATCAGCCGACCTGGTGTACAATTCGCCGTTGCAAAGCCTCTTTGACCTTGGTAAATTCATCTGGAAAGAAAAATTCACTGCATAATGAAAAGACTCGATTCAATTCCTACCAATAAGATCGACAGGGTAAGCCGGTTAGTTACCACAGGTGTAAAGGTGGGTGGGAATTACCTGAAATATTACGGTAAAAAGATGGTGAACTCTGAGTTTACCAAGGATGAACTGCACATGGATAATGCCGCAGACATTTATGACACGCTTAAAGAACTTAAGGGGAGCGCGCTCAAAGTAGCACAGATGCTGAGCATGGAAAAGAACCTGCTGCCACAATCCTATTCAGACAAGTTTTCCCTGAGTCAGTTTTCGGTACCGCCGCTTTCGGCGCCATTGGTACGGAAGACGTTCAAAAAATACTTTGGCGTTTATCCTGAAGAGATGTTTGATGAATTTTCTGCCGATTCTGTTAATGCCGCAAGTATAGGGCAGGTGCACCGCGCAAAAAAGGATGGCAGGGAGCTTGCTGTAAAAATACAATACCCCGGTGTAAAGGAAAGCATTGGTACCGATATTGCCATTGTGAAGCCAATTGCTATACGTATGTTCAACCTGCAAGGCACATCCGATGAGTATTTTGATGAAATTGAAGGCAAGCTGATGGAAGAGACCGACTATGCGCTCGAGATGGAACAAAGTGAATTTGTAAGGCAGGCGTGCAGCGGCATCCCGAACCTTAAATTCCCGCAATATTACCATGAATATTCATGCGATAAGATCATCACGATGGACTGGATGGGAGGCATCCATCTTTCTGAATTTATTAAGTCTGATCCGTCACAGGAGCGACGGAATAGCATAGGGCAGACACTGTTCGACTTTTATATGTTCCAGATTCACAAGCTGAAATATTTTCATGCCGATCCGCACCCGGGCAACTTCCTGGTGAATGAGGCTGATAATCTTATCGCGATAGACTTCGGCTGTATGAAGAAGATACCCGACAGTTTTTATGAGCCTTATTTTGATTTGGTAAAATCGGAAAGCCTTAACGATGAGAACATTTATATGGCTAAAATGTACGAGCTCGAAATGCTGAGGAAAACCGATTCGCCTGCCGATATCAAATTCTTCTCCGAACTGTTCCGCGAACTGCTGATGGTGTTTACACGTCCGTTGCAGCATGAGGAATTCGATTTTTCCGACCCTGTATTTATGGACGATGTGGCGCGCTTTAGCCAACAGCTTGCCAACGATAAGGCACTGCGCAAAATGAATACCAACCGCGGGTCGAAACACTTTATCTATATCAACCGTACCTTTTTTGGACTGTACAGCCTGCTGTCTGACCTGAAAGCGAAGGTGAAAATAAATGATTTTGAAAATTATGTGTAATTGAAATCTGCATTCATACCGCAGTAGAGCCGTTTCATTGCAACGGCTCTACTTTGTTTTACACATCTCCGAATTCGACGGTATCAACTTTTTAAACATTCGTTAAACCAGCCTCTTTCTGCAAAGTTTTTCTTATTTTTGAAAGCTAATATAGTTATGGAAGAAGAAAAAGTAATACTGGTAAACGAGAGGGATGAGCAGATAGGGCTGATGCCGAAAATGGAGGCCCATGAAAAGGCTGTCCTGCACAGGGCGTTCTCTGTTTTTGTGCTAAATAGCAACAATGAGATTATGCTCCAACAGCGTGCGGCGCAAAAATACCATTCGCCATTGTTATGGACCAATACCACCTGCAGCCACCAGCGCGAAGGCGAAAGCAATATTGAGGCCGGTACGCGCAGGCTCCGGGAGGAAATGGGATTTACTACTGAATTGAAAGAACTTTTCTCGTTCATCTACAAAGCGCCATTCGATAACGGGCTTACCGAGCACGAGCTGGACCATGTCATGATAGGCTACTATAACGATGCCCCGCAGATTAACAGGGAGGAAGCTGAAAGCTGGAAGTGGATGGGTATTGATGCCGTGAAGGAAGCTATGCAGGCAAATCCGGAAGAATATACAATATGGTTCCGCATTATCTTTGATGAGTTTTACCATTATTTGGAAGAACACAAGTTGTAGAAATTCCAAATTGCAAATCACAAATTTCAAACTGGGGAGCGTAATAAAAAATAGTCAATAAAAAATAAAAATTAATGAAGGTCACCGTTAGCCGAAACGCCCATTTCAACGCCGCACACCGCCTTTACCGCAAGGACTGGGACGATGCGCAGAACAATGCTGTTTTTGGGAAATGCAACAACAACAATTTCCACGGGCATAATTATGAGCTTACCGTGAGCGTTACCGGCGAGATTGACCCGCAGACCGGTTATGTGATGGATATGAAAATACTGAAGGATATTATTGACGATGAAGTGGAAACGCCTTTCGACCATAAGAACCTTAATCTTGATGTGCCTGACTTTGCTAACCTGAATCCCACCGCCGAAAATATTGCTGTGGTAATATGGAACAGGATACGGCGGCGTATAGAACCTGCCATGGCGCTGGAAGTGGTGCTGTATGAAACCCCAAGAAATTTTGTAACCTATAAAGGAGAATAATATGAGTATGGAAGTATATCCATTGATTTTTGAACCGATACTGAAAGACAGGATATGGGGCGGTACCAAGCTGGAAACCGACCTTGGAAAAACCAACCTGCCGACAAAAACCACAGGTGAAAGCTGGGAACTCTCTGCTGTCAACGGCGATGTGAGCGTGGTTAAAGATGGCGCTTATGCCGGAAAGCCGCTTACGGAACTACTGGAAAAATACCCCGCGGAAATATTAGGGACTAAAGTCCATGCGCAGTTTGGGACGCAATTCCCGCTGCTGTTCAAGTTCCTTGACGCGAGGGAAGACCTTTCTATCCAGGTACACCCTAATGATGAGCTGGCCAAAAAACGCCATAACTCTTTCGGCAAGACCGAAATGTGGTATGTAATGCAGGCCGATGAGGGTTCTCGCATTATTGTTGGCTTTAAGCATAAGTCCAGCCCTGAAGAATATCTGAAGCACTTAGAGGATAAAAACCTCATTGAGATACTGAATGAAGTGCCTGCCGAAAAAGGGCAGACCTTCTTTCTGGAAACGGGTACAATCCATGCTATCGGTGCGGGAATAGTGATCGCAGAGATACAACAGACGAGTGATATTACCTACCGTATTTACGACTGGGACAGGGTAGATGCTAACGGCAAAGGCCGCGAGCTTCATGTAGACCTCGCATTGGATGCCATGAATTATAATACCACCGACACCCAAAAGCAATACACCCAGGAACCGAACAAGAGTAATGTAATGGTAGACTGCCCTTACTTTACCACAAGTTTCCTGCCGCTGAAAGGCGATAAGGGCGTGGGCAAAGACGGTAGCAGCTTTACGGTATATATATGTACCGAAGGCGAATTCGCCTTGGAATTTGAAGGAAAAAAATTCAGTTATGGCAAAGGTGATACGGTATTAGTACCTGCCGTCCTGAAGTCGTTTGTGCTTTCCGGTGAAGCCACGCTTTTAGAAATATGCATTTCTTAACAAAACACTGGGATATAAATTGTAGTTTTGCACGAGAATTTTAAAAAATTATAGAAATGGCAAATGTTAGAAATCTAAAGAAAGATATCAACTACGTACTAGGAGACATTATCGAGGCAGTATATCTTACTGAGCTTGCATCAGGCGGAAAACCATCTGAAAAATCAGAAGCTATTATAGATGAGGCAATTGTTGCTTTTGACAGCCTTGTTAAAAAAGTAAATGCTAAAAAAGTGGAAGATAAAAAATCGCACTTTAAACAAATCAACCAGGAACTGGAAGAAACTGCCGGTCAGCTTGTTGCAAAGATCAATGCGCTGTAAGCAAAAAAATCAATAAAAAAGTGTGAATTTTATTTTGGAAATTTGATTTCCCCTATTATATTTGCACCCGTATTGAGACGCCGGTGTAGCTCAGTTGGCTAGAGCAGCTGATTTGTAATCAGCAGGTCGTGGGTTCGAGTCCCTCTATCGGCTCAATAAAAAAACCGCTTCAGGAATGAAGCGGTTTTTGCGTTTTATATTTGTTGGTGTTATCCCTTTACCCGTATAAAAACATTGTCAGGGCTTTTTCCGGGCTCCACATCCTCGGGGTTCTCGGTAATGGTTAGCGTATCGCCTTCCAGCTTGTAAAGGTTTTTCTGGCCGTCCATTTTCTCACCGGCCATAAAAATTTCGCAGGTAAGGTATTTTTTGCCGGCTTCCACAGTCTGGGTATATTTTATTTCTACGCCCTCCATATCTTCGGGAGTATCCGGTTCGATAAACAGCATTGTGCCATCAGCATTAAATTGTACCATTCTTTCTTTGTCTTCTTTGCTTACCCATTTTCCGGTAAGGCTTTGCGCAAATGTAAGTGCGGGGAACAGTAACAG
Source organism: Flavobacterium arundinis (assembly GCF_038289855.1). Taxonomy (NCBI): domain Bacteria; kingdom Pseudomonadati; phylum Bacteroidota; class Flavobacteriia; order Flavobacteriales; family Flavobacteriaceae; genus Flavobacterium; species Flavobacterium arundinis. The sequence goes on along the minus strand of NZ_JBBYHR010000008.1, from coordinate 88,403 downwards.
TAGTAAAAGTGCTTTTTTCATATTAGTTGGTTTTAATTATTTTAGGTTTGCTGCCGTCGTTAGGGTAAAATACCTTAATGGCATCACTATAACGCATCCCTGCCCATACATAGTATTCCCGGTTGTATTTTTCGGTAAGTGTTTTGTCAATGCCAAAAGCTGGGGAGAGGCTGTAGACAAGGTAGGGACTGTAACTGCCTGTGAGGCCTTTTGCATCAGTTGATAAGAATACCGGTGTGGCCTGTGTAATGAGTTCAGCACGGCCATCATTATTGATGTCAGCCATCCTGAGCGGTTCCTCAATTTTATTATGGAATACTATATCCATATTCCGTCCTTTTATGCAGAGGATAAAAACTTCCTCCCTGGCTGCAGGATAAGGATAGCCAAACAGTAGTATAAACGACTGTTCTTTCTCTTTATACACAAAAGCCAGTTTCGATTTTACCGCATTGTTGTTCTCTTTGGCAAAAGAATCATCAATCCCATCCCATGCATCTTTGGCGAAGAAAGTCATACGCCTGCCGTTCACCGATACGTTCATTTTTTTGAATTTCCCGAGGCCATCGGCAGCGGGCAATTCATAGAGGCTTATGGTATCGTTCTGGCTGTCGGCATTCAGGTCGGTAATGATGATCTCGGCCGGTGTATAGGTTGCGTTTAGCCTTTGCACATCCTGCGCACGGCTGCAAATTGCAAGGAACAGGCAGGATAGTAGCAATAGCTTTTTCATGTCAGTATTCGGTTTTTCTGCGCTTGTGCCTGTGGTATGGCGTTTGGATACCGATAAAAATATTGATAATGTACAAAACCTGTGCTATAGCAACAAGCGGAATGAGCAGTATCAGGAGCGTATCGCTATTGCGGTAATAGCTGCTGTAAGAATCATCTTCGATAAAACTTGCTACCGGCGAAGCTATAAGGTAAAAGGCAAGCCCGCCAACCGTAACGAGGGCATGAATGTTCGATAGGGTAATGTTCGGCCTCCTTTTAAGCCTGTAAAGTATCCAATAGCCCAGGCCCAGTAAAAAATAGACACCGGTAACAGTTTCAATTAAGGTAAATTCGTCGATTACATAATACGTGTCATATATATTCATGTCGAACGATGTGTCAATCGTTTCCGGCAGGAATACTAACTTTAATATGGCAATAAGTTGCAGGAGCAGCGCTGCAACAAAAAAGTAAAGGAATGTTTTGCTTCTTTTTCTCATTGCTTATTGTATTGGTTACTGTATTTATTCAGTGGTCTCCGCCTTTTTCCTGTCGGCTACAAACTGGGTTAGCATTTTTCCGTAATGTGATTGTGCTACTTTTGGCGACATGCTTTTGCGGATGGTATCCAGGTATTTGATATTGGCATCATAAATTTCGGAAAGGGCAAGGTAAGGCCCCACCTCATGGTCGGCATTCTTAAGCGCGAAGTTTACGGTATAAAGGTACCTGCGTTTCAACAGTTGGTCAGATTTTGCCATTACGCTGTCCAGTTGCTTTACATTGCCGCGCTTTGAAGCTTCAAGATTCTTTTTTACAAGGTCGAGATTGTCGTTGTTAAATCGGTTTTTTATCTTTATATAATCCTCATAGATTTTTTGGTTTTTGGAGCCGGTAATCTTTGCCCTCGCAAAAAATTCTTCATTATTGCTTTCAATTGTCATAGTGCCTGGCTCAGCAAAAAACGGGAGGTTATTATCAACAGAATTCGTTTGTCCCCTGTCAAGAAAAAGGTAAAGCATCTGTGGTGAATCGATTTTCACGTGGCTTTCAAAGCCTTTTTTGCCATCTATCACAATAGTATCCAAAGCTACCAGAGAAGTATCCACAATCTTTTGTATGTACAGCTTGCCCTGGCTAAGTCCTTTGATGTTACCGGTAATGTGCAGGTTGGCATCTCCATGGTCTTCTTTTTTACAGGCAGTAAGCAAAACAAAGGCAGAAAGTAAAAGGGCAAATCTTCTCATAAAGGGATAAACGTTAAAATTTCATGCAAAGTAAGAAAAATTATAATTTCCGGGATGATATAATCCAAATAAAAAGGGCTGCCAATTGGCAGCCCCGTTACAATACTATGTTCCTTTAGATTATTGACCCGCTTCTTTTTTCGCGTCATTAACCATTTTCTCATTTGCTGTGATGGCAAATTCAACGCGCCTGTTCAATGCCTGTCCGTCTTTTGTGGCATTATCAGCAATTGGGTCAGCTTCGCCAAGGCCTGATGTAGTAATCCTTGCAGAGCTGATTCCTTTTGTTGCCAGGTACTGTTTTACAGCCGTTGCCCTTTGTTCCGAGAGTTTTAGGTTATAATCGTCCGCTCCTGTACTGTCTGTATATCCGTAGATATTGATGTTGGTATCAGGATATTCGTTGAATACCGGTACAAGCCTGTCAAGGTTAGCTTTGGCTTTAGCAGTTAAGGTTGCTTTGTTAAGGTCAAAGTTCACTGAGTTTTCACCAAGTGTGATCTTAATACCTTCGCCAACCCTTTCAACCTCTGCACCGGGAAGCGCCTGATCTATTTTCTGTGCCTGTTTGTCCATCCTGTTGCCTATAAGGCCACCGGCTGCACCACCTACAACACCACCTATGATAGCGCCCAGTGCTGTGTTGCCGCCTTTACCTACGTTGTTGCCCAATACACCGCCAAGCACCGCGCCGCCTGCCGCTCCGATCGCTACGCCACGCTGTGTATTACTGGTGTTTTTTACTGCTTCACACGATGTGAATCCTATACTTAGCGCAAAGGCAGCTGCCATTGCATAAATTTTTACTGATTTCATACTGGTATTATTTATTGTTTTACTGATTACATTTTAGAGAACTGGTACACCACTTCTGTATTTTTTCCGCCTACGCTCACGTTGTCAACAAGCTCAAACGAACTCTCGGTTTGGTTTCTTACTTTCAGGAAATAGCCATCGGTTACCCTTTTTGCCTTTTCGCCTTCAGTTATTTTTAGGGTGAAAGTACCGTCTTTGGTTATTGTCCATACTATTGGGCTGCTAAAAGCAGGACAGCCGGCTTTGTTAAGGCTCATGGTACCCTTGTTGCTCATAGATACAAAATTCCATGAACTGCCCTCAAAACATTTGGAGTCGGCAATGTCAAAAGAGGTCACCTTGATATAGTCAGCGTTGGGATAGGTTACGCTCGAAATCGTCCAGTTGCCTTTAAGGCCCGATTGGGATTTTGTATCAAGTGACCCGCATGATGCCAGTGCAAGCACGAACATGCTTAGAAAGAGAAATTTTTTCATAATCGTTAATCAGGTTTAAGTTTAGATTTTCTGTTTTGAGGACTAAAGTTACTAAGATTGTGGGATACTTTACAATAGCCGTGCCATTTTTTTAACAGGAAATACTTTATTTTTTCTAATAATTAAAGGTGTCAGAGGGAGAAAATCTCTAATTTTAAAGGCATTATGAATTGTCGTAATACCGTGATTTCCTCTGTACTAATCTTTTCTTAAAATCATTTTCTTTAACAGTTGTAATCGTATTATTTCTGACATCCGGCGATATTCTGAAATGTCAATTTGTCACCAAAAAACTATTGGTATCTTATTTGACTGCTATAGATTACAAACATTAAAAAACAATTCACTTATGACAACAGGAAAAATAAATGTTTCGGTAGAAAACATATTTCCCTTAATCAAAAAATTCCTATACAGCGATCACGAGATTTTTTTGCGTGAACTGGTGTCCAATGCAACAGATGCTACACTTAAGCTAAAACACCTTACCGGTATCGGAGAGGCCAAAGTAGAGTATGGCAACCCTATCATCGAGGTGAAGATCGATAAAGAGGGCAAAAAGCTGCACATTACCGACCAGGGTATCGGTATGACAGGTGAAGAAGTGGAGAAATACATCAACCAGGTGGCTTTTTCGGGCGCTGAAGAGTTCCTTGAAAAATATAAGGACTCTGCCAAAGATTCAGGTATTATCGGGCACTTCGGGCTTGGGTTTTATTCTGCTTTTATGGTGGCCGAAAAGGTAGAGATCATCACCAAATCGTATAAGGATGAGCCTGCGGTACACTGGACTTGCGACGGCAGCCCTGAGTTTACGCTGGAACCGTCTGACAAAACTGACAGGGGTTCTGAGATCATCCTGCACATTGCCGAAGATTCGCTGGAATTCCTTGAAGAAGGCCGCATCCGCGAATTGCTGAGGAAGTATAACAAATTTATGCCGATACCGATTAAATTCGGCACGAAAAAAGAAACGCTTCCCAAACCGGAAGACGCTCCTGAAGATTATAAAGCAGAAGAAGTTGAGGTAGATAACATCATCAATAACCCGAACCCGGCCTGGACTAAACAGCCTGCTGATCTAAAGGACGAAGATTATAAGGAGTTTTACCATGAGCTGTACCCGATGCAGTTTGAGGAGCCGTTATTCAACATCCACCTGAATGTTGACTATCCGTTCAACCTGACAGGTATTTTGTATTTCCCTAAAATGTCTTCCGACCTCCAAGTGCAGAAAGACAAGATACAGCTGTACCAAAACCAGGTATATGTTACCGATAATGTAGAAGGGATCGTGCCGGAATTCCTTACCATGCTTCGCGGCGTGATAGACAGCCCGGATATCCCGCTGAACGTATCGCGTTCGTACCTTCAGGCTGATGGCGCGGTTAAGAAAATATCCAACTACATCACGCGTAAAGTTGCAGACAAGCTGAAATCGTTATTTACCGAAAACCGTGAGGATTTCGAGCAAAAATGGAACGATATCAAAATCGTATTGGAATACGGTATGCTGAGCGAACCGAAATTCTATGAGAAAGCAGGCGCGTTCGTATTGTACCCAACAGTTGACGGTAAATTCTTCACCCTGGAAGAGCTCAAAGAAAAACTGGCCGCTACACAAACCGATAAAGACGGTAAGTTGGTAATGCTGTATGCATCCAATAAAGATGCACAACACAGCTACATTGCAGCGGCACAGGATAAAGGCTATGAAGTACTGTTGTTGGATTCGCCAATAGTATCGCACCTTATCCAAAAACTCGAGGCTGACAATGAGAACCTGACATTCGCCCGTGTGGATGCCGACCATATTGACAAGATCATCAAAAAAGATGAGGAGCAAATATCAAAACTGAGTGATGAGGAAAAAGAAAAGCTGAAAACCGCAATTGAGGAATTCATTCCGAAATCGGGCTACTCGGTACAGCTGGAGGCAATGGACAGCAGCGCTGCACCATTCATGATCACGCAGCCGGAATTCATGCGCCGTATGAAAGAGATGAGCCAGAGCGGCGGCGGTGGTATGTTCGGGATGGGCAACTTCCCCGATATGTACAACCTTGTGGTGAATACCAATAGCGAGCTGTCGTCAAGCATCCTAAGCACCGAAGATAAAACCCATCAGGAAGCGTTGGTTAAGCAGGCACTCGACCTTGCAAGGTTAAGCCAGAACCTGTTGAAAGGGGAGGAGCTTACGGCATTTGTGAAGAGGAGCTTTGAATTGATAAAGTAAGATTTTTAGATAATAGACTTTTAGATAAGAGATAATAGACTATCAGTTCCGATAATTATCGGGATGATGAAAGACCTGTGGTGAGAGCTACAGGTTTTTTTTATAGGTTTATGTATCTTTGATTATGAAATGCATTTACGATCATCACGCTCCCACCTCAATAAAAAATAATCAATAAAAAATAAAAATTCAATGACCCTCCCCATAGAAACACCGGCACTTTTATTCTCGGCCACTTCGCTTATATTACTGGCGTACACCAACCGCTTCCTTACCATTGCGACAATCGTGCGCGGCCTTAAGACCAGTTATGAGCAGAACCGCAACAAAAGTATTTTGGTAGAAATTAAAAACCTTAGCCTGCGCCTCACGCTCATCCGCCACATGCAGATGTATGGGGTACTGAGCCTGTTTTTTTCGGTTTTTGCCATGGCGCTGCTTTTTGGGGGTATCATGGACTGGGGTGCATACGTGTTCGGGTTGAGCCTTTTGCTGCTTCTCACTTCGCTGGCTGTTTCCTTCTGGGAAATCAGTATCTCGGTAAGGGCGCTTAGGGTGCATTTGAGCGACCTTTTGGACGAGGCAGAAAAAAATAAATAGGAGGCTGTAAACTTTTTGCCTTTTTGATAGTCTAATAACAAACGGTACGCTATAAAACGCAACACTATGGACACTCAGACACTTTGGTCATTACGCCTCGGATTCAGCGGTAAGCAGGCCGCGAAAATAAAAAAAGACGGTATAAAGCGTTTCCTGGAGCAGTCCTTTGCGCAAAAGCCGGATACCGCCCTGCCCGCTTTCATGGCGGGCCAGCCCAAAACTCCCGACGAGGTCAGGGCTTCAAAAGAAGGTTTAAAAGGCAACAGCGATTTTGCAAAGAAATCCCGCACCGAAGAATCCCAAATCAATCTTGCCCTCAAAGCCTGGTGGATCGATAAAATGCGGGAGGACGAATTCCCACTGCGTGAAAAAATGGTTTTGTTCTGGCACAATCACTTTGTTGCCACTTTCGGCAAGGTCCGGATAAACTACTGGGTGTATACCCATAATATGGTATTGCGGGAAAATGCTTTCGGGAACTTCCGGGAGCTCACTAAAAAAGTGCTGCGTACCAATATGATGCTCAAGTACCTTGATAACGGCAACAATGTAAAAGGGAAATTTAACGAAAACCTGAGCCGCGAGCTGCTGGAGCTTTTTACTATCGGTATAGGCAACTACACAGAGCAGGATATAAAGAACGGCGCTAAAGGCCTCGCTGGCCTAAGCATGGGTGATAAAGGAGGGGTTTACCGCCCCTCAGCCGAAAATAATGAGCCTTTTGAATACTTCGGGAAGAAAGGGAACTTTAAAGTGGATGATATGGTGGATATTATTTTTAAGCAAAAAAACGCGCCCTACCACATTACCGAGAAAATACTGAAGTGGTTCATTTACGACAATCCCCCTGCAGCGCTTGTGAAATACTACGGCGATTACCTAAGGGAAAAGGATTATGAGATACAGCCTTTCCTACTGAAGATATTCACTGAAGAATTTGATAAGCCGACATCGGGCTCCAAGATAAAAGACCCGATGGTGTTTATATTACAATTGCTGGATGAGCTGGACATTAAGGAGATAAACAGCAAAATGGTGGCGCAGTTTGCGAAAGGCCAGGGGATGGACCTTTTTAACCAGCCTAACGTAAAAGGATGGAGTGGCGGAACCTACTGGCTGGCTACCCAGATCTATTTGCAGCGCCAGAATGTTGCCGACCTGCTTTGCAAAAATACGGTTGCCGACAGCAGGCTGCTTAATGTTTTTGGTGCGGAGGAGAAAAGCAACCTTAAGAAATTTGATATAAAATTAAACTGGGACAGGAAAGGCAATAATAAAGCAATAATATCAGATTTGAAAAACAGGCTGTTATTCCAGGTGGATGAAAATCTTCAGGGCGATTTCGAGACTATGCTTAAGTACGATTTTAACCCCGCCGCCGAAGGGGCTGAAAACGGTGTGCTGCGATTGTTCAATTTTATGGTAAAGACACCCGAATTCCAATTAATATAAAACGAAGGTTATGAACAGGAGGAATTTTTTTAAACTTACAGGTACATTTAGCGGGGGAGTTCTTTTGCTTCCCGATTTCCTGTATTCGTTTGCCAGTCAGGAAAATCTTAGCGCCGGCGATAGCTGCCTGGTGTTTATACAACTTAACGGCGGTAACGACGGACTCAATACATTTGTCCCGTACCAGGATGACCTGTATTACCACTACCGGCCGAATATTGCATTATCCAAAAACGAAGTGCTTGCGGTAGGCGGCGGTATGGCATTCCACCCAGCACTGAAAAGTTTTGCGGCAATGCAGCAGCAGGGGCATTTGTCAGTAATACAAAATGTAGGTTATCCTGAGCCGGACCACTCGCACTTCAGGAGCCAGGAGATATGGCAGACAGCATCGGATGCTAACAAGCACCTCACCGAAGGCTGGCTGGGCCGTTTTCTCGATGCGCACTATAAAGAGCACCATCCCACGGCAGCCATAAATGCCGATAGTATAGACAACCTTGCGCTGAGGGGCGTTGAGCCGAATACCCTTACGGTTACCTACCGCAACGACCTTAAATCAAAAAGCGAGGAGAAAGGCATTAAGCTATCCGACAATCCGCAGCTTGATTTTGTGCGGAAGATCGCCGGATCGATAGCGGGAGGCTCTGATGCGATACAAACAGCGTTGAAGAAAGCAGCGCCATCGGATGTAGCCTATCCCAAAACAGAGTTGTCAAGGAACATGGAATGGATCGCGAAACTTGTAAAAGGTGGGCTTAACTCTAAAGTATACTATACCTCGTTAAATGGTTTTGATACGCATCATGCCCAACTGGAAGGGCAGGCTTCAAAATTATCCATAGTTAATGATGCCGTGTATGCATTTTATAATGACCTCAAGCATGCCAAAAAGCTGGATGAGGTAACCATAGTATTGTTTTCAGAATTCGGGAGGCGCGTAGCAGATAATGGCAAAGGCACCGACCACGGTACTGCCGCGCCAATGTTTATTATAGGCGGTAAAAACAAAGGAAAGATACTCGGAAGTAATCCGAACCTTAAGGACCTTGATAATGGCGACCTGAAATATGAGACCGATTTCAGGAGTGTATATGCCAGCCTTTTGAAAGACAAATTCAGCTTTGACCCGTCGCAGATCGGGATAAAGAATGCCGCTCTGAAAGGGTTGTTTTAATCAATGATCCAAAGCAAAACAGGCTTATCCGTTTTTTGAAGCTTCTCGTCAAGTTTTTTCATAAAGTTATCCGATACCGCAGGGCATCCCCAGCTTAAGGGCGCATAGTGTGGATACACTTCGGTATCCGGAACCGCAGTCCATGAATGCAGTACTACAACCCTCGCCTCCGCATTGCTGTTGGTTTTTTCCAGTCCCTTGAGCCAGTATTTTATCTTGATGCCCCACGAGCTGTAATCGCGTTTCCCTATCTTATATTTTCCTGATGAGGTGCAATGGCTGTTGTCAAGGTTGCTGAATTTCACCTTTTCATATTTTTCGTCATTATCGGCCAGCATGTCGCAGCTGCCGTGGGTCACAATATTGCTGTCTGTTATTTTCTTTTCTTTGAAATCATAAACATAAAAACGGTTCTTCCCCGAATGTATGCTCATATCAATCAGGAAATAATAATCTTCATTAAATTTTTGTTTTTTGCAAAAGGCCAGCGCTTCGGTGTGGTTTGACGTGTAGTCTTTTGCAGCTTCGGTTTCAGTCGTGCCAATACAGCTGATCAGCCCGAAAAACAGGAGGACAATAAATCTGGTCATATAGGTAAGGTTGCAGGGTATTCCCTAATAACTATATTGTTATGTTTTTAGTATTTAGCGAACTCCGGTTTACAGGCATTTTTTCATGTATTCAGGCATTGGGACTTCCTATATAAAAGATGTAAAAAAAAGATTGGGCATATTTAACTTGCAGAACAAATCTAAATAATATCTTTGCCCGCTTTTTAATTTACGCAAAATGGTAAAAAATAATGTTTTAAAGGGGGTTGTACTGGTTGGGCTTGGCGCATCGAGCTATGGCATGCTGGCCACATTTGTAAAACTTGCCTACGAAGAAGGCTACACTACTGCCGAAGTTACGGCATCGCAAATACTCCTGGGGATAGCGGGAATGCTGCTGATCAATATATTCCAAAAGGCTAAAAAAGGAGATACGGTTGTAAAGGCTTCCCCTAAAAACAGGCTCCAGCTTATTGTGGCGGGAACGTCTATGGGCTTTACCAGCGTGTTTTATTATGTTGCTGTAAAATACATCCCTGTCTCCATAGGTATCGTACTGCTTATGCAAACGGTATGGATGGGTGTGCTGCTGGAATGGCTGCTCACCAAAGTTACGCCGTCACCACGAAAAATACTCTCAGTTGTTATAGTCCTTGCAGGCACGCTGCTGGCTACAAACCTTGTAAAATCGGATACTGTGCCTGATTGGCGCGGACTGGTGTGGGGGCTCATGGCAGCAGCGTCGTTTACGGCTACCATGTTTACCAGCAATACTATCGCGACACACATATCGTCGGCACAGCGAAGCCTGTTCATGCTTATGGGTGGTGCGGTAATCGTACTGGGCTTTACGGCGTTTACCTGGCCCGGGACATTTAATTTCGAGATATTCCTTACCTGGGGGCTGGTATTGGCGCTTTTTGGCACCATCATCCCGCCGATACTTTTAAATGCCGGTTTTCCACGCACCGGTCTTGGGCTTGGCAGCATTGTTTCGTCATTGGAACTTCCTGTTTCGGTAACTATGGCTTATGTGATACTTCACGAACAGGTAAACCTGCTGCAATGGCTGGGCATAGCACTGATACTTGGCGCCATTGTATTGATGAACATTAAAATGCCGGGGCAGAAATAATTCGCTAACTTTGGGTAAACTACATTCATGGCTTTACCCTGGCACCTCTATTTAATGGCTTCTCTTTATATACTCGCAGGCCTCAACCATTTCAGGGTGCCGCGGCTGTATGCGCGTATGATCCCGCCATCTTTGCCCGCACCGAAACTGCTGAATATACTAAGTGGGGCGGCAGAGGTTATTTTGGGTATACTGCTTTGCATACCGCAATTTTCGCATATCGCTGCGTGGGGCCTGATAATACTGCTCGTCGCGGTATTCCCGGCAAACATCTACATGTATACCAATGATAAAGCCGGTATGGGGCTGCCAAAGTGGGTGCTGTTGCTTAGGCTTCCATTACAATTGGCGCTTATTTACTGGGCGTGGCTTTATACGTAAGGGTGTGTGGTCAGGTCTTTTATCATTATACTTTACAGGTTTTCAAAACATAAGTGTTGGGAAGAGTTTGTATAATTAACATACTGCTCTTCCGGAGCTCTAAACCACTCATATTCAATATTTCTATAAACATACCGCCCCTCTGGGGCTATACTAAAGTCCCAGAGGGACGATATATCTATAGCAAACGATAGACGACACGTAGACGAGTTCCGGAGGAACGGCATGTTATGAGTACTAACAATTAGAAATCACTATTAAGACCTAATTTTAATTTATAGTAAAACAGTAAGATATAGTCTTCCCGACACTTATGTTTTCAAAACCTGTCAGGTTTGTAAAGCTATCTTGTTTCAGAATCATCTTACTTTTTGCTAAAATTGTACCTGTAAAAACGCATAACTTTCAGTATAACCCATTTCACTATTAAATCTTCCTCAAAATAATCCCTGTTAAGTGAGTGTAAATTTTCAACTATTCAAAAACGATAAAAATAACATTCCATTTTGCGAATGAATTATTTTTTTTAGTAATATTGATTAATGAATCTTAAACATTTACTTAATTACCTGATTTAATGTTTTCATCTGATGAAGAAGAGTAACCGTCCGGATCTGGACAGGGAAGCGCTAGAACGGATAGTAACGCTTGCCCAGGAAGAAAGAAAGCCTTTCGAGGAAATAAAGAAAATTTTCGGGTTAGCCGAAAAAGAAGTGACCGAAATAATGCGCAAACAATTATCGGCAGACAATTTTGAATTGTGGAAGAAAAAGACCGCAGCTAAAAAGCCGAAGCCGATGCCGCAAATCAATATCATTGAAGACGATGACCTGGATTCCAAATACTACATCAGGAACAAATTTTAATACACATAACTCCCGTCATGGGAGTTTTTTATTTTTAATAGGTTCTGTTTTGGCGAAAGCCGCTCTTCACTTACCTTTATCAAAATTTACTTTCGATGAAAAAAGCCTTTGCCCTATTGATGTTATTCCTTTCTTTAACCCTTTCTGCACAGGATATTACCGGCCCGTGGCATGGTGTATTAACTTTTCCCGGCGGGCAGCTGCGTATTACAGTAGCTATAGCCAAAGCCGAAACAGGTACTTATACTGCTACTATGCTTGTGCCCGAACAAAGCCCGAAGGCAGTCCCTGTAACAGATATTTTCTTTGAAAGCAACATACTCGCATTTGGTATTCCTGGAGCAGGAATCGACTATAAAGGCACACTGGAAAATAACATATTTAAAGGCACTTTTACGCAAAACGGCTATGCACTGCCGCTCGACCTGGGGCGTGAAGAAGTAAAGGTGAAACCAAAAGTGCGTCCGCAGGAACCGGCAAAGCCTTATCCGTACTATACCGAAGACGTAGTTTTTAAAAACGAAAAGGCAGGCATAAACCTGGCCGGTACACTGACAGTTCCTAAAAAAGAGGGGACTTACCCGGCAGTTGTGCTTATTACGGGAAGCGGGCAGCAAAACCGCGATGAAGAGTTGTTGGGCCACAAGCCGTTTTTGGTGTTGGCAGATTACCTTACGAGGCAGGGTATAGCCGTACTGCGTTATGACGACAGGGGTACAGGCAGTTCGCAAGGAACTTTTGCGAAGGCGACTTCGGAAGATTTTGCCACTGATGCCGAAGCTGCTTTCCGGTACCTCAAAACAAGGAAAGAGATCAACAAGAATAAAATAGGCCTCGCCGGGCACAGTGAAGGCGGCACCATAGCACCAATAGTTGCTTCTAAAAATCCGGATGTGGCGTTTATAGTGCTGCTGGCAGGTACGGCAATTCCGGGCGATGAGCTTATGCTGCTGCAAAATTACATGATGGGCAAAGCCAACGGCATGCCTGAAGAAGAGCTTACAAAACTGGGCGCTATAAACAAGCAGGTGTACACTGCTATAAAAGAAGAAACTGACACGAATACCTTAAAGGCACGGCTCCTGACAATCTTTGATAAAGAACTGAAGCCGCTTTTTATATCGAAAGGTGTGCCCAAAGACCAGGTAATGCAGTATATAGAGGTACAGGTAAACGAGCTGGCATCGGCTTGGTACAGTAATTTTATACGCTACAATCCCGGGCCTGCACTGGAGAAAGTGCAGTGCCCGGTATTGGCCCTTAATGGTGACAAGGATTTGCAGGTCGCCCCGGTGGCAAATCTTGACGCTATAAAAAGGGCGGCGCAAAAAAGCGGCAATAAAAAGGTTACGACCAAACTGCTCCCCGGCCTCAACCACCTGTTCCAGGAAAGTAAAACCGGCGCCCCATCAGAATACGGCGAAATAGAGCAGACATTTTCGCCTGTGGCATTGAATGAGATAGCTACATGGATACTGAAACAGGTTAAATAATTCTTTATCATAGAACGCGGAGCAAGTGTGCAAACAAAATGAGTACTGTTTCTAAACGCACTGTCGGCACATCTCGCTCCCCTCTCCTTGGGAGAGGGGTCGGGGGAGAGGACTACAAGAGTGAGTAATCTAAGTGAACCTTGTCCTCCGCGGTGAATGCTTCTTTTATTTCAGGACAAAAGAAGAACTGTTTTATGAATAAACAATGTTGTATACTATATTTATAATAATTTTTTTATTAAAATTTTATTCAAAACTGTAACAAAAGAAGCCTTTCTTCGACTTACTACTATATCAAAATCTAAAAAATGAAAAATTTTATATGTACGCTTGCCTTTGTGCTTTCGGTTAGCAGCGCTGCTTTTGCCCAGAAGAACAAGGATATAAAGGTTGCTATTGACCTTAAAGATGTAAAAGACGATAAGGTAATGGTAACTGTTACGCCACCTGCTTTTGATACCGAAACCACTACTTTCTTTATTCCTAAAATCGTTCCGGGAACGTATTCGGAAGATAATTACGGCAAGTACGTAGAGAATTTTAAGGCCTACGACAGCAAAGGCAAAGAGCTTACGGTAGCAAAAGCAGATGATAACTCATGGACAATACAGGGCGCTAAAAAACTGGCAAAGGTAACTTACCTTGTAAACGATACCTATGATATTGAAGGTACGCATGAGATCTTCTCTCCCGCAGGTACCAATATTAAGGCAAATGAAAACTTTGTACTGAACATTCACGGGTTTATAGGCTACTTTGCCGACAAAGGCGAACTTCCTTACCAGCTTACCGTTACCCACCCGGCAGCATTGTGGGGTGCGACATCGTTGGTAGATACTAATAAGAGCAATGAGGTTGACGTATTCAACTCACCGCGCTACCCTGACCTGGTAGACCACCCGATCATGTATTCGAAACCGGATTATACTACATTTACCGTTGATGGAATGGAAATACTCATTGCGGTATATTCGCCCACCGGAGCGGTTACGGCAAAAGACATCACTCCGGAAATGGAAAAGATGATGCGCGCCCAGAAAAAATTCCTCGGCCCGATAAACAGCACTAAAAAATACAGTGTGATGCTCTACCTTACCGATGGTACGGGAACTGATGCCCACGGCTACGGTGCATTGGAGCACACGACTTCGACTACTGTGGTAATGCCGGAAGCGATGCCTATGGAGCAGTTGCTTTCGACACTCAAAGATGTTGTTTCCCACGAGTTCTTCCACATCGTTACGCCGCTGAGCGTTCACTCGAAAGAGATCCACTTCTTTAACTACAATACGCCGAAAATGAGCGAGCACCTTTGGATGTATGAAGGTGTTACCGAATATTTTGCGAACCTTTTCCAGGTAAACCAGGGGCTTATCTCTGAAGACGACTTCTTTACAAGGATAGCCGAAAAGATAGCCCAGTCGAAGAATTTTGATGATACGATGAACTTCACCAATATGAGTAGGAACATATTGCAGAAGCCGTATAAGGATGCGTATTACAATGTGTACCTTAAAGGAGCGCTTATTGCCATGTGTATCGATATCCAGATGAGGGAGAGCAGCAACGGACAAAAAGGTATACTGCACCTGATGCAGGACCTGTCTAAAGTCTACGGAAGCAGCAAGCCGTTTAACGATGCCGACCTTTTTGCAAAAATTACCGAACTTACCTATCCTGAGGTTGGTAAATTTCTTCAGACCTATGTTGCAGGAAATACACCAATTAACTATGACGATTATTTTGCCAAGGTAGGCGTTACCAAAACCATGATTAAAAAACCGGGCATACCGTTCCTTAAAAATATGGAAACGCCTTATATCACGGTGAATGCTGCTAAGGAAATCGTGGTTATCCCGAATATCGAGCTAAACGATTTTATGACCACGTTGGGAATAAAGGGAAGTGATGTTATATTAGCTGTTAACGATAAAGCTTACAATCTGGACAACATCTATGACATGATCGAAATCAGCACAGGGTGGAAAGATGGCGAGCCAATAACCGTAAAAATTAAGCGTGACGGCAAGGAGCAGGTACTGAAAGGGACTGTAAAAATGCCTATGGAAGATATGGAAGGCTACCACGCAACAGATGCTTCCAAAGCAAAAATAAGGGAAGCATGGTTAAAAGGATAATATGTTTTTATTATCTTTATAGCTGAAAACAAACCGATTACTATTTACCAATAAAAACTACCAACTATGAAAAAGCTTTTATTTACCTTTTTTCTTCTGGCCTGCGGTGCAACGGCGATGGCCAATACTGCCGGTGACCACATCGCGCCACCTAATATCGAGAAAGCATCGAATGTAACTGTGGCCGCCAAAAAGATACCCGCTGCACGGGCAGAAAAAGTCAGGGTAAATGTAAAGCCTGCGAAAGAGACAACGCCAAAATTCTGTACCAGTGTTGACGGATCGCGTTTCGGGCTTAGTGTTTATATCGTAGACTTTGTAAACACCAGCAATATTAAGCTTACGAATCTCCTGCTTGCAAAATAAGCAGTACCAATAATAATTTTAAAAGCTGTCCTGTCGGACGGCTTTTTTTATCGCCAGTCTGCATCAGATTTGTTTTTGCCAAAATAGTAGGTAAGCCCTACAGATGCAGTAAACAGGTGTCCGGTAAAAGAATTAAGGCCTTTGTTGTCGCCTTTTGGGGGATGGAGTCCGTCAAAGTTATAATGCTGGGTAAAATTCAGTATATACGATGCATCGAGCGTAATAGCCAATGAATTGCTCATGCGAAACTGCGGCGTAAGTCCTACGATTACACTTCCGATATTGTCAGTGCCTCCGCGAATAACAGATTTAAGCGAAGAGTAGCCCAGTCCTCCATGGGCAAGCAGGTTGATGTTGCTTCCCATTTTATCTGCGATCTTTAATGTTCGTCCCAGGTTATGTACGCCCTGAAACGAATACCTTTTATAATCAGATCCAAGTTCCGGGTTATCGCCCATCCTGAATCGGTCGGATCCAAAATCAAATTTGATTCCCCAAAATTCGTCTACCATATAACGGAAACCAACTTCAAAATGCGAAAAACCTACTGTGGCAGGATGCCCCGAAATGCCCATGCCATAACCGGCTTCTATGGAATATTGGTCTTGCGGGTGCCGGGCCTGCGACCAAACCGACAGCGACAATAAAAGGGTTAACAGAGAAAGGCACTTTTTCATAATTGCTAAGATTAATATATTTATAAAACATGGGTGTATTAAAAAACCCTAACTGTAAATTTTGCGTAAATATAGTAAAGAATGAAGCGATTGCGGATTAATTGCTATGAAGGAGATATGTCGCTGATCTATAGTTTGTTTATTTTTATTGGTTAGATTGATAAGGGCGCATAATTTTATGTGCCCTTATTATTTTGTTAAGCAGGCAATCTTGTGGAATGAATTGAATATTTTTGCATAAAATAAACACAGTCACCGGCAAATGCTTGCAGTTAAGAATATATCTTTTGGTTACACCGATAAAACCATATTGCATAACCTCAGTTTTACAATTAAAAAAGGCCAGAATATAGCCGTGATAGGGGAGAGCGGCTGTGGCAAAAGCACGCTGCTTAAAGTCATTTACGGATTATACGACCTTAATGAAGGGGAGATCACGTACAAAGGGGAAATGGTTACCGGCCCAAAGCACAACCTTATTCCCGGTATGCCCTACATGAAATACCTTGCGCAGGATTTCGACCTGATGCCTTTTGTTACGGCAGCCGAGAATGTAGGCAGCTTTCTTTCTAATTTTTATCCCGGCGAAAAGCAAAGGCGCATTGCCGAATTGCTGGATATTGTCGAGATGGGCGAATTTGCCTATGTAAAGGCAAAATACCTGAGCGGGGGCCAGCAGCAGCGCATTGCCCTTGCAAAAGTACTGGCGCTGGAGCCTGAAGTACTGCTTCTTGACGAGCCTTTCAGCCATATTGATAATTTCCGTAAAAACGCGTTGCGAAGAAACCTGTTTGCCTACCTGAAGCAAAAGGGCATAACCGTAATTGTTGCAACACACGACAGTACCGATGCACTTTCCTTTGCCGATGAAACAATAGTGGTTAAAAGCGGCCGCATTTTAGACAAAGCGCCTTCCCGTGAGATTTATTACCACCCGAAAGACAAATATACCGCCTCGCTTTTTGGGGAAGTGAATGAGATAAAGCTCGAACTCCTCACGCTTACGCAAAAGCCTGATGAGACTGTACTCATTTATCCGCACCAGTTAAAGATCACACAAGGAGGTCCATTAGCAGTGATCGTAAAGCAGTGCTATTTTAAAGGGAATCGCTACCTTGTGAAAGCTGCCCTCGGAAGGCAGGTCATCTTCTTTGAGCATTACAAGGAACTGGAGACAAATTCTGAAGTAACGCTGGCAGTGGACAGGAATGCTTTTGGGTAAGGGTTATTCGCCTATGGTAATAGTTATCGGCAAATTATAACTTGCCCTGGTGGGTAATCCGTTAATGTAACCGGGAGTCCATTTTATGCTTTCCGATATGAGTTTTACTATTCGGGCATCAATTTTTTCTTCAATTCCCCTTAGGATCTTTACATTTGAAATACTGCCATCTTTTTCAACAATAAAGTAGGCATAGATTTTACCACTTTTTGAAGGCATATGCCTGCGTTTTATGCCTTTTTCAACATATTTATAAAAGGCTTCCAAGCCGTCACGATATTGTGGCTGGATATAGCCTTCAGGAGGATTTTTTGAGGCTCCGTCAATTGGTTTTTCCTGAGCATTAACAACTGTTATGTTGACTATGAAAGCTATAAAAAAGAAGAAGATCAGTTTTTTCATATAAATATTTTGTGCTGCGAAATTACTTAAAAAAACAAAACCCGCACAATGTACGGGCTGTCTTTCATCATATCTTGCTGTCTAATATCCAACAATCCAATAATCTATTTTGAAGGCCTGTTCTTCACATATTTTTCCAGCCACTGGTCCTGTTCCCATAGCAGGTGCAATATGCTTTCTATAGCCGAATAGCCATGGCTTTCTTTCGGCAGCAGCACAAACCGTACGGGCGCCCCAAAACCTTTTAGTGCATTGAAATAACGCTCGCTCTGCATAGGGAACGTGCCGGAGTTGTTATCCGCTTCACCGTGTATCAGCAATAGTGGTGTTTTCATTTTATCAGCATGCATGAAGGGCGACATGGTATTGTACACCTCGGGCGCTTCCCAGTAATTGCGTTCCTCGCTCTGGAACCCGAAAGGCGTAAGCGTACGGTTATAGGCCCCGCTCCGTGCAATGCCTGCTGCAAAAAGGTCGGAGTGTGTGAGCAAATTGGCCGTCATAAAAGCACCATACGAGTGCCCGCCCACAGCCACGCGGTTCCTGTCGATATAACCCAGTGCATCAACGGCATCAATAGCAGCTTTCGCATCGGCAACAAGCTGTTCGATAAAGGTATCGTTCGGCTCGGTCTTACCTTCTCCAATAATCGGGAAGGAGGCATCATCCAGTACCGCATAGCCGCGTGTAACCCAGTAAACCGGAGATCCGTAATTAGGATAGGTAAAATCATTCGGGTTGGTTGTGCTTTGCGAAGCACTGTTTTTATCCTTGAACTCTGCCGGGTAGGCCCACATAATGAGCGGCAGTTTTTCTTTTTTCTTTTTGTCATAACCCGCCGGAAGGTATAATGTACCCGACAGTTCCAGCCCATCAGCCCTTTTGTATTTTATAAGCTCCTTACTTACATTCTCGATCTTTTTGAATGGGTTCTCAAAGAAGCTCACAGCCACAGGCGCACTTTTCTTTTTGAAGTTGATGAGGTAGTAATTCGGGTATTGGTTTTTAGATTCCAATTGCACCAGCACTTCGCCTTTTTTGGCATTGACCAATGAAACCAAAGATTCTTTCTTATCAGTATATTTCGACTGGTACAGACGGGTCTTCTTTTTCGTGGCAAGGTTAAACTGGTCGATAAATGGGAACTGCCCTTTGTCGGTAAAGCCGTCGCCAACAAGGTAAGCATTACCGTCCTCAATATTCAGGACATAACGGCCCCATGCGTTGCGTTTGGTATCAAAATCACCCGGATCGCTATAGGTATCCTGATAATTACGGTCAAAAATGATCTCCGGCTTTTGTGAAGCATCCGAAGGATTGAAAATATACGTTCTTGTATTCCGGGTATTCCACCAGTTATCGCTCACGAGGGCCAGGTTATCGGTGCCCCATGTGATTCCGGTAAAACGGTTAACCGTCTTCACGAGGCTTTTTGGCGCCTGGCTAAACGGTGCTGACAATTCAAAAATCTCATCGCGGAAAGGTACTTCAACCGCCGGGTCGCCATTGTCTAGCGCTTCGGCCCAAACCAGCGTGGCAGGCTTATCAGATCTCCAGCTTATGCTTCTTTTTCCTTTTTCGGTAGCCATAAAACCTTTCGGCATGTCTTCTACCAGCGGTTTTTCATTGAATACCTGCAGCTTTTTCCCTGAAACGTCATACAATATGCTTGTGGTTGGGAAACGATCCAGCGTTACGATGTAAGAGAACGGCTTGTGGATAGTGGTCACAAGCGCATAGTTCCCGTCGGGAGAAAAGCTGGTGCTGCTGTACATGGCGGCTTCTTTCCATAAGGCGGTTTTTCCGTCAAGCGAAACTTTATGGAGCTCTGATGTGGTAAGCGTTTCAAAATTAGCTTCGTCATTCTTATTTTTCAAAAGGTCCTGGTAGGTGCGGTTTTGTGCTTTCGTGCCATCACTTACGGTTACGGTAGGCCCGGCAGGTATGGTATTGGCAGTATTGATGAGCGGCTGCCTGCTTTTCGGGAGCATCCGTACCAGTAAGGCGCTTCCGTCTCTGAACCAGCTGATCGGGTTGCCCATATTGGCATTTGCCATGGCCTCCGTAAGTTTTCTTACTTCGAGCGTGGCAAAGTCGAGCAGCCAAACTTCTACACCTGTCGCAGTGGTGTGGGTAAAAGCCGCTTTTGTCTCATCCGGCGACCAGGCAAAGTTGGCCAGCTTAGGGTTTTGCGGCAGGCCTTTTACCTGTACCGGCTCCCTGTCTTTCAGTTTTTTAAATTTCAGGTTGTTCACATAGGTAACAGTACTCGAAATATTGGTCTTTGGGTTGATGCGCAGGCCGCCCAGCTTGAGCTCGTCTTCTGAAAGGTCTTCAAGGGTTTTGTAGGCATTGCGGTACAGGAACAGCATTTTCGTATTCTTGCTGTCCATCGAAACGGATGGTGCCCTTTGGACATCAACCAGTTCGAGTATCTCTTTGGGTGGCTTCTGGTAAGTGACATTTTCCTGTGCGAAGGTGGTCAGCGCCGTCAGAAGGAATAGTGTTATCTGGAAAATTGACTTCATAATGATCTGGTTTGTTTTTCAATAAGTCGAAGATAGCAATATGTTTGTTACAGTTTGAAATGCTTTTTAGTCAAACCATTAAAAATTTTGCCACGAATTACACGAATTGCCACTAATTTTTTTCCTTCAATTAATTCAAAGCATTTAGAATTTGTGAAAATTTGTGTAATTTGTGGCTAAAACTTTTATACACGCATTTATGCGTTGTTTACCTTTCCCTAAAATTTCCTAAACTTTGCCCGCTACTTTTTAAGGAATGTTTATTTTTACACTATGCTTTTTACTAAAATAATCAAAATTCAATGTACCATTCAAAAATAACCGGCCTGGGATATTATGTCCCGGATAATGTTGTGACTAACGATGACCTTTCCAAAATCATGGAAACCAATGACGAATGGATCCAGGAACGGACCGGCATAAAAGAAAGAAGGCATGTGGTAAAAGGCGATGGCGACACCACCACTACTATGGGCGTGAAAGCTGCCAAAATAGCCATAGAGCGTTCAGGGCTGGATAAAGAAGATATCGACTTCATCGTGTTCGCAACCCTGAGCCCTGATTATTACTTTCCGGGACCGGGCGTACTGGTGCAAAGGGATCTGGGCATGAAGCGGACAGTTGGTGCGCTTGATGTACGCAACCAGTGTTCCGGTTTCATTTATGCGCTTTCGGTAGCCGACCAGTTCATAAAGACCGGTATGTACAAAAATATCCTCATCATAGGCTCCGAGCTGCATTCCACCGGACTTGATATGACTACCCGTGGCCGTGGCGTTTCGGTAATATTCGGCGATGGGGCAGGGGCGGCAGTGCTTTCCCGCGAGGAAGACCTTACCAAAGGGATCCTTTCCACACACCTGCATTCGGAAGGGCAGCACGCCGAAGAGCTTTCGCTTATCGCCCCCGGAATGGGCAAGCGCTGGGTAACCGACATCATTGCCGATGCCGACCCGAACGATGAAAGCTACTATCCGTACATGAACGGGCAGTTCGTTTTCAAGAATGCCGTGGTGCGCTTCAGCGAGGTGATCAACGAAGGCCTGAAAGCGAATAACCTGCAGGTAAGCGATATCGATATGTTGATCCCGCACCAGGCCAACCTCCGCATTTCGCAATTTATCCAGCAGAAATTCGGGCTGAGCGATGACCAGGTGTACAACAACATTATGAAGTACGGCAACACTACGGCGGCGTCTGTGCCTATCGCACTAACCGAAGCGTGGGAACAAGGCAAGATAAAAGAAGGCGATACTGTTGTGCTCGCGGCATTCGGCAGCGGGTTTACATGGGGGAGCGCGATTATTAAGTGGTAAGTGGAGATTTCAGATTTCAGATTGAGCTACACTGCTCTAATTAGCAATGCAGTATAGTAATGTACCGCTTGGTGTCCCTTGTGTAAAACTTTGTGGGCTTTGTGGTAAAATATTCGCATGCTTAAATGAAACGTAATAAAATGCTTTGGATATTCTTCATCATTCCGGTAGTCATTGCCATCTACTATTTATATCCCGGGCAGCAACTCCCTTCCGGCAAAACCATCGACCGCCTCGTCGTTCATAAAGCCGCCCGCAAAATGGAGGCTTGGTCCGGTAATGAACTGTTGAAAACCTATAGCGTTTCATTGGGCAAAGACCCTATTGGCCACAAACAATTCGAAGGTGACTGCAAAACCCCTGAAGGCAGCTACACCATCAATGCCCGCAACCCCAACAGCGCTTATTACAAAAACCTGGGTATCTCGTACCCCAATGCCGCCGACAAAGCCACTGCCGCAAAGCAGGGCAAATCTCCCGGTGGGGATGTCAAGATACACGGCCTTCGAAACGGCAGGGGTTACATTGGCAAATTCCACCGTTGGAAAGACTGGACCGCAGGCTGCATTGCCGTGACCAATGAAGAAATGGAGGAGCTATATAAAGCGGTGAAGGAAGATGCGGTGATTGAGATATTGCCGTGATTGGCCTCACCCCAGCCCTATGCCTATCGGGATCTCTAAAGGAGAGGGCAGCTACACTCACGCTTCACGGTCATTGCGAGGAGGAACGACGAAGCAATCTTTCTTTATACCTCAATAACATTATTATTTACCAATAGCTTTCAAAACAAGATCTTCCTTGATAACCACATCTCTCATTAATAAATTGTGCGGGAATACTTTTAGCTTAGAACTTCTGAAACCGATAAGTATTTTCATTAATGAGCTTGCTGTGATCAATGACAGATTCAAATCGTATTCGAGTCCACAATCTTTAATAAAATCATCTGAAAACTCCGGTGCTATTAGTAGCGATTTTACGACCTTATACCCATTCTTCCTTGCGACCGAGTCATACGATTTTAATTGTCTGGAAACGGAACTGAATTTATTATAATTACTTTCTTTGATTGTTTTGCATTCCACAATGATCAGGTCATTATTGTCCAAATTAATTAAAATGTCAATTTGATCTTTTGAAGTATTTAGTTTTTTGCGTAAGTCTTCATCAATTTTGAATCCTAATTCGGTCAATATTTTCTTTGTCAGATCTTCAAATTTGATTCCAAGGTCCGCCTCTTTTACAACAATGCCGCTTATCTTTAGAGCCAACAGATTTCTAAAGCCTATATTTTCATAATTTTCTAAAAATAGATTTTCAGAATCTTTATAAGCGTCCAAAACATTCACAATTAGATCGCCTCTTGTTTTTATTTCTTTGACTTTAGAAAATTCCTCTAACTCCTTATCGGGAATTAACTCTAAAATATCCCTTGGTTTTATATTATAATCCAGTAAAAAATTACTTCTTAAAACATTTTCATCCTGGAGTTCAAATTTTGATTTCAGTAACTGATTTATATGAGGTGCGAATTCTCCTAATTGGATAAGCATTTTTTCAAAACCATCATGTGACATTCCGATTTTATCATCCTTTTCTATGTCTTCAAAATGCTTTATTAGATTATCGATCTTTTCCTCTATAACATTTCCCTTGAGTGAAGTTATCATTAAATTTTTTTCGCAAAAGTCGTTCAGGAACTTTTTCTTTTCGGTAAGATTAGTTCCGTCTTTGTGTATGTCATCGATAAGGATTTGTTTGAATGAAATACCTGCATTTATAATCTCAGCTATTTTATTCTCTAAAGTCAGCTTCCTGTCGATGTTGTGTTTCCTGCAAATTAAATTTATTTGAGGCTCTCTAAGTTGCAATAGCACTCTTCTAAAAAACTTATCGCTAACTTCTTTGCCCCTTATTTTTCGCAATATCCTGACGATTTCATCCGCAACATATATCGTATTATTCTTTTTAGAATAGAATACTATCCCAATTGCTTTCAGCTCATTTATAACGGCTTCAATTTCGAGTTTCTTAACAGGTAATATCAAATAATTGATCAACTTAACTTCTTCCTGCGATAATGAAAGGCAATTGGAAAGTGTTAGCAATATGGAATGTTCATCGGAAGTAATTTTCTTTTCCTGATTATTAGATTCGTCATTATAATATGCTGTTCTAACGCACGATAAATAAATGTTATAATCTCTTTTCCTTTCTTCAGAGATTTCAGATTTATCATTTGCAATATCTTCCTCAAAAGCTTTTAATTTAATTTTTAAACTTGCAAGTTCCTTTTCATACAGTCTCGAAAACCAATCCTGCCTGATGATACAGGAGCCGTCTTTGGATATGATATCAATTAAAATGTCAAGTTGGGACGACGTTTTAAGAAATTCGTCTTTGATGTATTCTGTAAATTCATTTTCTAACAAATGAAACACATTGACAATATTAATACTGTCAACACTTTTCAAATCTTTGGTTGAATCGGAAAGTACACTCTCAATCAGCTTGATGTTTGTCGGCTTAGTTGAAATTAAGTTGTCGATGATCTTTAAGAAAGAATTCTTTTCGAAAGAATTGATATTGTTAAGTATTTTTTCGAGCTTCATATTTTGCAGGGTTATGATTACGAATATATGAAATTTTAACAAATATTTTACAATTGTATTAAAAGTAAAATTTAGGGAGAGGCCAAAAAAATAACCCCGGATTCGCAACTATCCGGGGTCAACTAACTACTAAACCTAATTATATGAAAAACATTAATTATTCAATTTTGATGGGCTAAAACATTCCGCCACCACCCTGCTTGGTGTTGTCGTCACGCTGCTTGCGCTGCATAGCCCTGTTCTTTCCTGCGCCAAACATATAGTTGAGCCCGAAATACACCGTGCGGCTCTCCCAGCGGAACTCGCCGCTCTGCGGGAAGGGGTTGTTGGCGCTGAAGCCGTAACGCATCGTACGGAACATATCGTTAAAGCGCACGCTAAGCGACATTTTGTTGTCCAGCAGGCTGTAACGCGCGCCCGAATCGATCTTGTACATTTCCCTGCTCAGGTTCTGTACGCTATTTACCTGCCCCCTGTAGAAACCGAAAAGCAGGAAGCTAAGGCGCTGGTTTACCCTGAAGTTGCTGTTCAGCCTTGCGTTGAAGGCATTCACATCCACTTTTTTATTCTGCATCACGTAATCGGTTTCCGAGCCTTCCGCAAGCACCGATATAGTGCCCTGCTGTGATATACTCGAATAATCGACTGCCGGCTGTATGTCCCACCATTTCGCGATCTTATAATTGGCAGATACCTCAAACCCGTACGCCTTGTTCTTGTCGAAGTTGCCAAAACTCATGATCTGGTCCTGCGTGTTGGCGGTAGTTTCATCGGGGTAGAATATCCTGCTGATCTCGTCGTTGATGAACCGGTAGTAAATGCCCCCGGTAACGGAAGACCCCTGCCCAAACATTTTTGTATAGTTGAACTCCACCGACTGGGTGAACTGCGGCAAAAGGTCAGGGTTGCCCAAAGAAGTCAGCAATGGTGTAGAGAACTCCCTTAACGGTTTTGTCTGCTCAACGCTCGGCCTGTCCACACGACGGCTAAAGCTTAATTGGAACATATTCTTCTGGTCGGCGCTGTAGGTCAGGTAGGCCGAAGGATACACAGTAAAATAACTGTCTTTAAATACAGCCTGGCCCTTGTTGAAGTCGTTATTGACATGGTAGCTTTCGAAACGTGCGCCAAGCTGGTAGCTGAATTTCTCGAATTTCTGACCGAATGTCCCATAAGCCGAATAGATGTCCACATCATACGTATAGGTTGAATTCATCAGATTTGGGTTGGTCACGTTCGGGTTGCTGGTGTTGTATTTATTATCGGTACGTATCAACCTTGCCTCGGTACCAAGTTCCAGTGTCGACTTATCATTCAGCGGGTTAACATAATCCAGGTTGGCGGTCATGTTCTTGCGGTTGTCCTCAAGGCGGTCGGAGTAAACAGCCGGCAGGGCAGAGCCTGTAGAGGTATTATAGTCGGCATCCTGTGTATTTCTCGAGTCGTTGTAATTGGCTTCAAAGTCGAGCGTGTGGCCTTCTTTGGTGAATTTATGCTTGAACGCGAGGTTATAGGCGTTATTGAAGTTATCGCCGTCAGCCATCGTGTGTTGTGAAATGTCGTTAAAACCGCTACCTTCCGGGTATAGAATGTCCACCTGGATATCCGTCTTGCCGGTAAAGTAGTTTTGGTTGGTATATACAGATAATGTGTTGTGGTCGTTAATGTAATAATCCATTCCCAGTTTACCCAGTACGCCCTGGTTATCGCTTACAACGTCAATCAGCTGGTTAGACCTTATATCGCTACGGAATACATGCCCGTTGTTGAAATATTTACCGTCGTTATTTCCCACATTGGCAAAGAAATTCACCTTCCCGCTGCGGTAGTTCAAATCGAGCGAGTTGTTGAATTTAGGAGTTTTACCAAAAGTGATACCTGTATTAAAATTGCCGTTAAAGCCGTCGTTGGCATTCTTGTGGAGAATGATATTGATGATACCGCTCATCCCCTCAGGATTGTATTTTGCGCTCGGGTTGGTGATCAGCTCAATTTTTTTGATGGATGTCGAAGGGATCTGTTTTAGTAATTGTGCGGGGTCGATATTGGTAGGCCTGCCATCTACAAGCACCCTTACGTTCTGGTTGCCGCGAAGGGAGATCTTGCCGTCCTGATCCACATTTACCGAAGGGATGTTGTTCATAATCTCCGATGCCGTACCGCCCGCTGTGGTTAGGTCGCGGCCCACGGTGATCACTTTCCGGTCTATTTTCTGCTCGATAGTAGAGGTTTCCTTAACGATTTCCACCGTGTCAAGTGTCGTGGCAACTTCGCTTATAACAATAGTGCCCAGGTTCATCGCTTTGGCCTGCTCAGTAAGGTTGGCGGCTGCGATGTGAGTTTTATAGCCCATGAACTGTACTTCTAAAGTATAGTTTTTTAAAGGCAGGTTTTTTATTGTGAACGCCCCATTGTCGTCGGTAATGCCACCGGTAACCACAGCGCCGTTGTCTTTTACCACAATGCTTACATAGGGTAAAGGCTCATTGGTCGTCTTGTCTGTAATTTTCCCGGAGATGCTGCCGGAATTTTGGGCAGTCATGGTCATGATGCTCCCGAAAAGAAGCACCATTAGTAACTTGAAATGCATGTTCGTAATTTGATTGATGATTGATGATGGCGCAAATGTAAAGCTTCTGAAACTAATATGCAATACAAAGTACCTTTTTATGCATAAATTAATGTTTATTTAATGTCACTAACAATCTGCATATATCCATAAGACAAGTTAAGGCGCGTTTTGTTACAGGAAAATGTGAAAAAGTTTTTATTTGTGATGAATTACACGCTGTCGGCTTACTATTGCGTTTTAGAAAGGGCCAAAAGGTTTTTAAAAACATAAGTGTTCGTAGGGCTACAAATGAATTGATTGGGTTTTCAAATTCTTTGATTTTTAAGTTTCATATGTACTGTTTATATTTCGCTCCTCTGGAGCTCAAGTAGGCTTACTATCATTTTGCTATAAATATGCCGTCCCTCCGGGACTCATCATTGGCAGCCCCGACGGGCGGTATGTTTATAGTGATATTAGATTAGATATGAGTGCTAAAACTCCGGAGGAGTGACATGTGAATTATTCAAAACTAATGTTTTTGAAAACCTTTTAGGTCTGGATACGGAAAACATATTTACAATGTCTTAAAATTTACCGATTATTTAAGTTTTTTCCCATCAGTACGTTGACTAAAATAATTATCTTTGCACGCTTAAAAAACTTAGTAAAATGGCGTTGTCACAAATCCTCGTTCCCCACATACAAAAAGCGGTTGAAGCTTTGTTCGGTATTTCTGTTGAAAAGATAGAATTACAGGCGACCCGCAGGGAATTCGAGGGCGATATCACCATGGTTATTTTCCCGCTTTTAAAGCTGGTAAAAAGCAACCCGCAGGCGCTCGGAAATGCCATTGGGCAATACCTGCTGGACAACACCGCTGAAGTGGAAAAATTCAATGTTGCCGGGGGCGGTTTCCTTAACCTTGTCATATCCGATACCTTCTACATCAATTTCTTCAACGAAATAAAAGATGACGAGGATTTTGGTAAGCAACAACCTGCCGAAGGCGGTAAAGCCGTAATGGTAGAATATGCCTCGCCAAATACCAACAAGCCGTTGCACTTAGGCCACGTGCGTAATGTGCTGCTGGGCTACTCGGTGGCAAACATCATCGAAGCTTCGGGCAAAAAAGTCTACAAAACACAGATCATTAACGACAGGGGAATACACATCTGCAAATCGATGCTGGCCTATGAAAAGTTCGGGCATGGTGAAACGCCGGAGAGCGAAGGTATCAAAGGAGATAAGCTGGTAGGGAATTATTATGTTTTGTTTGAAATCAAATTAAAAACTCAGACGGCTCCAATTTTTGAAAATTATCGTAATGGAATAGTTGATAAAACTCAAAGTAGATTAGCAAATAATATCAGAGCTTGTAATAAGGGTATTGACGAATTGGATGAGGAAAAGAAACAGTTAATTAATAAACTTGATTTTCTCTCCTTGAATCAAATCAGTACTGAATTTACTACCGCTCTACAAAGGTATATATCTGAAGATTTATTGATTTCAAATCTTATTGCTCAACTAAAGGGGGATACATCAGAACAAAACACTGAAAAGTTATTAAAGCAATTTGAAGCTGTTCTTAAACCCATTCTTATTGTTGAAGGTCGAATTTCCGAAATGGTGACATTGGTTTATGACATAGCAAAGGATAGTACCGAACTTATGACTTTAGCTAGGGAGATGCTCCTTAAGTGGGAAGCAGGCGACGAAGCGACCGTTGCCCTTTGGAGCAAAATGAACGGCTGGGTATATGAAGGCTTTGACACATCCTTTAAAAATATTGGCGTTAACTTCGATAAGAACTATTACGAAAGCGACACTTACCTGTTAGGGAAAGATGTCGTAGCCGATGGCCTTGCCAAAGGTGTTTTTGAAAAAGAAGCGGATGGCTCGGTTTGGATCGACCTCACCGATGAAGGCCTCGACCGTAAGATCGTCCTGCGTTCGGATGGTACTGCCGTTTATATGACACAGGATATCGGTACTGCCATACAACGGGTGAAAGATTTCCCCGATGTGGGCGGAATGGTATACACTGTGGGCAACGAGCAGGATTACCACTTCAAGGTGCTGTTCCTGATATTGAAAAAACTTGGTTTCGACTGGGCCGCTAATCTGTACCACCTGTCTTATGGCATGGTCGACCTTCCTTCCGGGAAAATGAAAAGCCGTGAGGGTACCGTGGTAGATGCTGACGACCTGATGGACGAGATGGTAGCTACTGCCAAAAGCATTGCCGATGAGATGGGCAAGCTTGAAGGGTCTACTGACGAAGAAAAAGCCGAACTTTATAAAACGATAGGCCTTGGCGCATTGAAATACCAAATGCTTAAGGTTGACCCTAAAAAACGGATACTTTTCGACCCGTCAGAATCAATTGATTTCAATGGCGATTCAGGCCCGTTCATCCAGATGTCGTATGTGCGGACACGTGCTATCCTCAGAAAAGCGGAATTCGATATTACACCAACCGTTTCGCATATCGCGCTTCACCCGAAAGAAAAAGAACTTATAAAATTGCTTGAAACATTCCCGGCAATAATTCAGAATGCGGCAAATCAGTACAGTCCTGCCCTTATCGCGGGGTATGCTTATGACCTTGCCAAAGAATTCAGTTCGTATTACCAGGCCGTTTCGATATTGGGAGAAGAAGATGCTTCCCTGAAGGTATTCAAAGTGCAGCTTTCCAAAAAAGTGGGAGAAACCATAAAATCGGCTTTCGGCCTGCTGGGAATCGGCGTGCCGGAGCGTATGTAATTTAAAGCCCATTTTTTGTGAAAGAGAACATGCCCGATACCGAAAATACATCCAATAAAAAAGACATGCCCCACGGTGAGGGTAAACCTTATTTTTTCCAGTCATTTATCATTGTAGTTATTTCTATAATGGCGCTGCTGGCGTTTAAGGAAGTCCTCCCGCGCAAGATATTTACAGAGACCGGCACGTCAAAGAACGTGGTTGTCGACAGTATGATGCTCGAAGCCGTTGAAGCTGATGGCGGCGAAGTGGAGAATGACACGCTCAGCAATAACAGGAAAATTGTTTTTGAGGCGGTCAACGGCATCAAATTCCCAACAGAGACCTTTGAAGATTATAAAGGCTACCAGCACCTTGTCAATTTTTACGAAAAGCTGCTGCAGCTGGAAACAAAAAAGCAGGGCAAGGTACGTATCGCCTATTTCGGCGATTCCATGACCGATGGCGACCTTATCGTAAAAGACTTCAGGGCCAGCCTGCAGGAGCGCTTTGGCGGCGAAGGTGTGGGGTTTGTGAACATCACATCGGAGTCGGCGCCATCACGGAGCACGCTCACGCACCAATTCTCGACCAACTGGAAAACACAATCCTACCTGAACGTAAAGAACCCGAGAAGCCCTTTTGGTGTGAACGGCCATGTTTTCTTTACCAAGAGAGATACCATAAACCCGATATGGGTACGCTATAAAGCCAACAATGTAAAGCATTTGACAGCATTGAACAATCCAACCCTGTTTTATGGGAAGTCGGGCAACCGGTCGGCATCTGTTGATGTGATCATAGGGAAAGATACCCTTCGCAAAAGGCTGGATCCTGTAAACACCGTAAACACGCTAAGCATTGCCAATGGCGGGATCAAGGCGTTCAAGGCTGATTTTATAGCCTCTGATTCTATCCCGTTCTATGGCTTTAATTTTGATGACGGCAGGGGAGTCCATGTGGATAATTTCTCCAACCGTGGCAACTCCGGGCTTCCGATAGGTTCGTTCAATACCAATGTGATGAAGGCATTCAATGACAAATTGGGCTATGACCTTATCGTGCTGCATTACGGAACCAACGTTTTGAATTATGGCTCACTCAATTATACCTGGTACGAAAAGCGTATGGCGAGGGTAGTGGAGCATTTAAGGGGGTGTTTCCCGGGTGTGGACATACTCATTATCTCTACCGCAGATAAATCGACCAAGTACGGCCTCGAAATGAAAACCGATTCGGCAGTGGTGCCGCTTACCCGTGCCCAGAAAAAATATGCTGTACAAACGGAGTCGGCTTACGTAAACCTTTATACCCTTATGGGGGGCGATGGCTCGATGGTAAAATGGGTAGATAATGAAGCCCCTGCATTGGCCAATAAAGACTATACCCACTTCAATTTCCGTGGGGCTAAAAAAGTATCCGACCTTATCTGGAACCAGATCAATGGCGGTTACGAGCAATACAAAAGGCTAAGGGGCTTCAAGACACCGGTTGCGCCAACACCGGCTCCCCAAACGGAAACTCCGGCAACAGAACAGCCAAAAACGGAACAGCCGAAAACAGAGCAACCTAAAATTCAAACGGTACCGCCTGCTGCGAAAAAACCGGTTATAAAGAAAGACACCATAACCCGTAAAAAAGATACTACCCATGCGCAGTAAAATAGTATTGTTGCTATTTTGCCTGCTGTTGGGCGCGAAAGCTACCGCACAGGTAGACTCTATTGCCGTGGTGATGGACAGCATCGTTGCCGATACTACCGAAATTGTGGTTGGCGATAACATTATTACCAATAGCTCTTCATTAAAGCTGTTCTTCGAAAAGTTATATTTTCTGGAGAGCCAGAAAGGCGGTAAGGTGAACATCGTACACATTGGCGATTCCCACATCCAGGCCGACCTGATGACGGGTATCATCCGCAAGTCATTGCAGGCGCGTTTTGGCAACGCTGGCTGCGGGTTTACTTTTCCGTACCAGCTTGCAAAAACCAACGGCAGTTACAATGTGCGCTTTAACTCAAATGCCTCATGGAACAGCCGCCGTATTATTTATGCGCCTGAAGCCGGAATGGAAGTTGGCCTTAGCGGTATTGCACTCGAAACGAGGGAGAATTTTGTAGTAGAGCTCAATGTCAGGGACACCGCTTACCAATTCAATACCCTGAAAATGATCACGCCGGGCAATGCGCCTGGGTTTGATGTAGCCACAAGTTCCAAGACCATTGTGCTCGAATCGACCGTACCGAAAAAGATCACGCATAAGATTAAAAGCGGGGAAGTGCTGGGCAGCATTGCCGATAAATACAACGTGACCGTTTCGCAGCTGAAGAAGGCAAATGGCATGAAATCGGATAACATACGGGCAGGGAGATCGCTGAAGATACCTACGAATGAATTGCAGAAGAGGGAAGTGAAGCGATCGGAATTTATACTATTGCCCATTACTGCCGATTCGCTGAGCAATTACTACCATAGTGATGATGCACTTTCTAAAATATACCTGCTGCCCAACAACGACAGGAAAGAATACACCCTGAGCGGCCTGGTGCTTGAAAAGGACGATCCGGGGCTGCTGTATCACAGCATAGGCGTGAATGGTGCCAAAGCATCTGACTATAACAAATACCCGTTGTTCTTTGAGCAGCTTCCGGCGTTGCAGCCCGACCTTATTATCATATCGCTGGGTACTAATGAGTCTTTCGACAAAATGGTTCCGGATGATTTTATTGTGCAGCTCAACCTTTTCATCAATAAGGCTAAAGCCAAAAATCCGGATGTATGCATACTGGTAATGACACCGCCACCATCAATGTTCAAAAGGAAATACCCAAATACCTTTGCCGCTGGTTATGCAAAAAGCATACTGATGCAGGAAACGGCCAAAGACTATGCCTCATGGGACCTGTTCTCCGAAATGGGCGGGCTTTTCAGTGTAAACAGGAATGCGGCGCAGGGGCTTATGGCAGGGGATAAGGTGCATTATTCGAAACCGGGATATGAGAAACAGGGCATGCTTTTTACAGAGGCATTGCTAAAAGCATACGATAATTTTAAAACCAACAGGGAGTGACAGAGCTTTCAAAATATTTGCCCAATATAACGTGGAGTGATGTAGAAGGATGGTTTACATACGATCCGGAAGCGCCGTTGCTGTTCAATACGCCGCTTTTTCTCGGGCTGTTCACCGTTTTTTACGCCATCTATATCCTTACGAGAAAGACATTTCATCTAAGGATCGTCTATGTAATATGCTTCTCGCTGTTCTTTTACTATAAATCCAGTGGCGCTTATTTCATGCTGTTGCTGCTGTCTTCGGTAGTCGATTATACCCTCAGCTACTTCCTGTACAGGGAAAACCGGACGATACAGCGAAGGGTTTACCTGTGGTTCAGCGTCATTGTCAACCTTACATTCCTTGGTTATTTTAAATACACTACTTTCATATTAGAAGGCACCAATACCCTTTTCGGGTGGAATTACACCTTTCATAAAGTGCTGCTGCCGGTAGGTATCTCGTTCTATACGTTCCAGTCCATCAGCTATATTATAGAGATCTATCGTAAGGAGATCACTCCTGCAAAGAATTACGTCGATTACCTGTTTTTCGTGTCATTCTTCCCGCAGCTTGTAGCAGGGCCTATCGTAAGGGCAAAGGATTTCATCCCGCAGATCTACGCCAAGCTGAACGTTACCAAACAGGACATCAACTACGCGCTGTTTCTTATAATCGGGGGACTTATCAAAAAAACGGTCATATCCGATTATATCTCTATCAACTTTGTAGACAGGGTGTTCGATGCGCCCAATAGCTATACTGCTTTCGAAAACCTTATGGCGGCTTATGGCTATACCATACAGATATACTGCGACTTCTCGGGCTATAGCGACATGGCGATAGGCGTAGCGTTATTGCTCGGCTTTAAGCTGCCAACCAACTTCCGTACGCCTTATAAATCGGCCTCCATTACCGAGTTCTGGAGAAGATGGCATATCTCATTATCAACCTGGCTAAAGGATTTCCTTTATATCTCTGTAGGGGGTAACCGTCACGGCTCATTCGCAGGATTTTTGTTCCCGGCATTGTTCTTTTTCGGGTTAATAGTATGGGGAATTACCTATGCGCCAACAAGCAATATCCCACTGATTATTAGTATTTCGGGGTTATTACTATTTACTCTGACTTTCCTTTTTTCTAAAGATAAGGAGAAGACAATGTACACCAATGTGAACCTGCTCACCACGATGCTTCTCGGCGGGCTTTGGCATGGTGCGAGCCTCCGTTTTATCATCTGGGGTGCGCTGCATGGCATTGCATTGGCGGTACACAAGCTATTCTCCGAGTTTTTCCCTTCTAAAAAAGGAGGAAAACCTTCTGCTTTAGGAAGCCTGTGGACGTTTATATCGGTACTGCTCACATTCCATTTTGTGGCTTTTTGCTGGATATTTTTCCGTGCCAAAGATTTCTCTATAGCGCTCGACCTTATCAACAATATTGGCAATGTTACTTTCGACCCTGCGCAATGGCAGATCATCATCATGGGATACAAAAATGTATTCCTGCTAATGCTGATAGGCTATGTATGGCATTTCATGCCGGAAGGGATATCAATTGCCATGAAGAAAGGTTTTGACCAATCGCCGCTTATAGTAAAAGGAGTTTTATTAGGCCTTGTGTACTGGCTGGTATTTGCCGCAGCATCTGCCGGGCCACAACCTTTTATCTACTTCCAGTTTTAAATATAACATTTAAAGGGTAATTCGTGTTTTTCGTGTATTTGGGTAACCTTATTAGTGGATGTAATGAACTGATTATGAAAATTTTCATTAATTTACGCCCATTAAAACTACACAACATGAAAAGAACTTTACTTATTTTTACTTTATTCGCTTCGTTCTTTGCGTCAGCGCAGGACTACAACCTTGCTCTTTTTGATCAGGCTATTTTTTATAGCATGTACGAAGGTACTGTAAATCAGCCATTGCCTGCTAATGCTGTGCGTAATACCAATTCGTCTTACGGCAGGATGCTCACCGACGAGGATATTGCTTCTATTGGCAATACGCTAACACTTACCGTAACGTTGTCGCCGCTTTGCGATGATTTTGACAGGATAGGCAACATTAACCTGGCATTTGTGCCCAAAGACGGCGAATATGTGTACAATGCGGTGCAGAGGATCGAATTGGGAAGGTTCATTACACCGTTTATGGACCTGACTGTTGAGGATCCTTATGAAACGCCTTATGTTTTCCAACTGGATAATATTACGAAGATCCTGCATGATGAAAGCATTACTTCTGTTTACGACCTGTGGATAGAGTTTGAAGTCTACGGCTACCAGGGCTCTCCTACACAGGGTGGGGCAGTGGCAGACCACCCTGCAGAATGTACCGGAAGGAACGATGTGTATATGGGGTCTTTGGACCTTGTTTCTACCTATAATCCAAACCTCGTACAGGGAGAGAACCATTTTAAGCCGCTTTCGTACAAATACGAACTTAAGAACTATACGCTTGATGGCACTGACGCTATTGGCCAGACTGTGCGTACGATAAACTTTACGCTGGATGAAGCGGTGCCAAACGCCAAACTGTATCTTATAACATCGAACCATGGTTCCAATCCGGGTGGTGAGGAATACGTGAGGCGCGACCATTTTATCTATTTTGATGACGCGGAGGTATTCAATTACAAACCGGGAGGGCTTTCGTGTGTACCTTACCGTGTATATAATACGCAGTTTAACTGTATTTACCGTATTTGCTACAGCAATGGTACCTGGGCGTGGAGGCCTAATAACAATTCTTCGTGGAGCTGGAACAACTGGTGCCCGGGTAATAAGATCCCTACGCGCGTTATAAATCTCGGCGACCTTGCCGCAGGGGAGCACAGCTTCAGGATCGAGGTGCCGGAAGCGCAATTTGTAGACGGCCAGGGCTATTTCCCGATGTCGGTGTATATGCAGGGGTATAGCGAGACACTGGGCACGCCCGATTTTGAGCACAACACCTTCAATATCCACCCGAATCCCGTAGCCGATATTGCCACAATAGAAACCGGCGACCAGCATATCAAAACCGTTACGGTTATCAATGCGCTCGGGCAGACGGTGTTTGAAGGCACAACTGAGAAGATTGATCTTTCCCAAATGCAAAGCGGGATTTATATGGTAAAAGTGCAGTTTAGTAATAACCTTACCGCAACAAGGAAGATTATAAAGAAATAAATTTAGATTTACAAATAATGCAAATCCGCTCTTTGGGCGGATTTGTTTTTTATAAGAATATCTACATCTGGCCCTCTGATAACCAGATCATTTGTACCGATGTAATTGTGACGGATGTGGGGAGCGATTTCAAAATAAGCCATGTAGCACTGACCGGGTTGTAAAAACTACTAAAAAATCAACTTTATAAGCGCATTCGGTGTCCTTTCTATCGAATACGTATTTACTACCTCTATCGCATCACTGGTATTATTCAGGCGGTAGTAACGGTTGATGATGTTCCTCCTGTTGAAAATATTGAGAACCGAAACACCCAGTTGAAGGCGCACTTTATCACGTATTTTGCAGGTATAGGAAGCAGAAAAATTCACCTGGAAAAAATTCCCTATATTATCAGAATTCGGTGATGCATAAGCTATTCCGGCAGCGTTGGGTGCTATATCAGCCGCTGCGGTGTTTAAAGGCAGGGTAACAGGCTTGCCGGTATACCATTTAGAGCCCAACGCTATTTTAAAATTATGCCATTCGTAAATAGCAGCACTATTAACGGTATGCTTTATCTCAAAATTACTCGGGAATCTATCCGGTGTAATGCCGTTAAAGCTGTAGTTATTGTCGTTCCAGGTATAGCTTAGCCACGCGTAGAACCCTTTGAACTGTTTCTGTACAAGGAACTCGGTGCCAACTATGGTGTAGCTGCCCTGTTGCTGTACCAGTTCCAGCTGATCCTGAAAGGCCTGCCCGTAGGTGGTTATTCCTTTTACTTTTTTATAAAAATTCTCCAGCGATACCAGCCATCCTTTATCTTTAAAGGTCACGCCCACAGAGGCCTGACGGCTTCGCTGCACGGGTATGTCTTTATCGTTGGCCAATATCCAGCGGCGTTTTTCTATTCCCAAAAAGTCACCCTGTAGCTCTACGATC
Organism: Flavobacterium arundinis; assembly: GCF_038289855.1. NCBI lineage: Bacteria > Pseudomonadati > Bacteroidota > Flavobacteriia > Flavobacteriales > Flavobacteriaceae > Flavobacterium > Flavobacterium arundinis. Next base: position 51,546 of record NZ_JBBYHR010000008.1, on the reverse strand, counting down.
TGCGATGCTGTCTGGCTTTTTTGCTCTGCAAGGAATTCTATCTGCCAGGCATTATCAGGCATATACGTCACCTGTAGCCTTGGCTCGGCATAGGCCATTGCAAACTGCTCAATATAATTACCCCTTATGCCCGCACGCGAATATAGTTTCCTGTCTTCGGAATCATACTCCAATTCGCCGATAAGGGCGTGCGTGCGGAGTACTTCTTTTACGCTGCGGCTATACTCGGGCTCATTTACCCTATCGCTGTTCTTAATTCCTATCTCGTTGTACTGGTAACCGGTTTTCAGGTTAAATAATGGGTTTAGCCTGTAGGAATCACTTAACCGGAATCCGGCATCGAGGATTTTATTTTCCTGCTTTGTTACCTGGTTGAATTCGATAGATGCGTTTGTGCCGTCAACATTATAATAGGAGCCGTAAAAGCCAAACTCGCTGCTGTGCCTGTCGCTCCATTTCCTGCGCCATGCTGCGGTACCGCCCAGGGTAAGCTGCCTCAGGTTGCTTATTTCGGTAACCACATTGGTTTCTGTTATTGTACCCTGTGTAAAATCGAGCCTGTTGTTGATGCCTATAACATCGACATAAATATCGTTCTTGTCGGCTATTTTCTGGTGGTACTGCCCCGTGAAATCATAAAAGTAAAATTCTTTGTCGCTTTTATAATTTACATCGGTACTGTTGTTAAGCTCGGTAACAATGGTATTCTGGAATATCCTTTTGGAATATTTGCTGTAGGTAGGAAGGTCGATTACATCCGTAAAGGAGCGGCGTGCCGATATTTCAAAATTAGCGTTTTCAGTTGCTTTTACCTTGGTGTAAAAATCGGTACTGATCATATTGCTGCCAACGCTTGCCGTTCCTTTGCCAATATCTGCCGGGCGTGAAGAAATGTCTACAGCGCTGGATACGCTTTCGCCATAAAAAGCAGAAGTACCGTTTTTTGATATTTTGATTTCGTGGGCAAGGTTGGGGTTAAGAGCCGATATGAGCCCGAAGAAATGGCCTGTCTGGAAAAGCCGTATACCGTTCCACATAAAGAGGTTTTGGTCGTGCGCCCCGCCTCGTACGTTGATGTTCGATACTGTTTCGTCAATGCTGTTAATACCTGGTAGTTGCTGCATTGCCAAAAGCACATCGGGTTCTATAAGCCCGGGGAGGATACCGAACTTATCGGGCCGGATGCTAAAGGTGCCGTCTTTCTTTTTAGAGATACCTGTTGTAAGGTAGCGCTCTGTAACAACTTCTTTGAGCTCAAGCATCTCAAGGCTAAGGACAATCTCCTTGCAATCTTCACCGGAAAAGTCCTGTGGTTTTATGATACGCGATTCAAAACCCATCTGGCCGACAATGATGTTGCCGTTAAGTGGCTTTTGAAGTTCAAAGTAACCATCGCGCCCGGTAACTATCTTTTTGTCGCCGGCATATTGTATCACCGCATTGTCAATCCCCTGTCCATATTCGTCAATGACATAGGCACATAGCCTTTTGGAATCGTTCTTCCTGCCGGTATATATGATTATATAATCGCCGCTTTCTTTGTAAAGAAGGTTTGTCCGGTTCGAAATATAGATGAGTTTTGCCTTAAGGGGAAGTGTAGCGGCGGGCGGAAAAATGCTGTGCCCAAATATATCTTCTTCGGCATAGCTGAATTTTACGTTGTGCTGCAGCGCAATAACATCCAGTATTTTTTTGAGTTCAATACTTTTCTTTTCGTCCTGCCCAAATGAATTGGCGGCGAAAAAAAAAAAGCAACTAAACAGCAAAAAATGCCGGATGTTTAACCTCATTCAGACGTTAATATGATTTTGTTGCCTGTCTTTTCAGACTTTAAGTGATATATGGTCTTAACTATATCTAGGGCAGTATCCATATCGTTCATAGGGATCGTACCGGTGAAACCTTTTCCATCGTTAGGAAGCGTGGCTTTGAGTTCTATTTCCACGTTGTACTGGCGCTCTATTTCATCGATTATGTTTTGCGGCTGTTCATTGGCAAACGAAGTCTCGTACCTGATCCATCCCGGTGCATTTTCTTCTGCCGCTACCGCCATCATTTTACCTTTTACGAATGCTACGCTTTTCCCGGGGGTAAGCAGTATCGATTCCTTCCCGCTGGCTACTTTTACCTTACCTTCAAAGCAGGTCACGTCAAAACGGCTGCCACGTGCTTTCACGTTAAATTGCGTGCCCACAACGGTAACTGTACCCATTTCGGTAACTACATCGAATTTTTCACCTTTAGCTACTTTAAAGTAAGCCTCGCCGTCTAATTCTATTTTACGGTTGCCATCCCAGTTCCATGTTTTGTATTCTGCTTCCGAACCTGAATTAAGCACTACTTCCGAATTATCAGGCAGTAAGAACTCTGTCCTTTTGCCAAGATCAGCTATTTGGGTAGTGGTTTTGGTCGTGTAAAAGAAGAAGGCTGCCCCAAGTGCAAGCACGAGCATTGCGGCTACCCGTGGGAACCATGGGTTCAGCTGGCGTACTTTTGGTGCTGCCTGCCTGTTTTTATTACGGCTTATAGATTCATATAAAGCGTCCATATCTGCATCAGGCGCAGTAAGCTGTGCCGAGTATTCGCGTATCCTTTTATAGGTCGCAAACTCAGGAGATGCCATGAAATCTTTCAATTCCATTTCATCCATCTCATCGTTTAGCCACCTGGCTAATGTAACATCATCTTTCATTGTACTCCCTGTTTATTACTACTATAACAGCTAATCATCAAAATTCCCTACCTTATATTGTCAATATCTTTTCGTAATTGCTGTAAAGCGCCGTGTATCCTTTTTTCCACTGCCTTAACGCTGATGTCCAGTATCTCTGCTATTTCGTGGTATTTCTTTCCGTCAATGCGGTGCAGCAGGAAAGCGCTCCGCTGTGCTTCCGAAAGGCCCGCTATGGCTTTTTGCAGCTTAACTTTAAACTGCTCCTCTTCCATCAGGAATTCCGGGCTTTGGGTGTCGGTAACTGGTGTTGTGCTTTTTTTATTAAAGTCAAGCACTACTTTTTGGTGGGCAATATGGTTTAGCGAGGTATTATTGGCGACGGTATAAAGAAACGACTTTGCTTTTTCGGGTGGTACGGTGCCACAATTTTCCCAAAGCTTTATAAAAGCCTCCTGGGTTACGTCCTCTGCCTGTTCTTCATTGCCGAATTTGTAGAAAAGATAATTGCGCAACGTCTTTGCATGGCTTTTGAAGAAATTTGAAAAAGTGAGCTCTTCACAAATGCCTGTCATCGAATTTTGTTTCATTTGGGCTGCTAAAATGGCTGTTAAATTACAAAAAACTAAACAAGCGGGAAGGTAATTACCCTAAAAATTATTTGTGGAATTTACAGCGCTACCTGCTGCACGGATACTAAATGCCCGCAGTCGGATAGTAAACCATAGGGCATACCTGCTCAATTGGCAGCTGTAATGGCGGGGATGCTTCTATATTTGCCGTGAATGCCAAAGAAAATACAAATCGCATTGCATGTGCTGGCATTGGATATAACTTAGCCTCAACTCAAACAATTAATACTTAATACATTTTTATGAAAAGACTAAATTTGCTTTTAGCAGCCCTGATGCTTTCCGTTGCTGCGGTATCGTGCTCTGATGACGACAGTGCATCAGCATCTGTAAATGCCGACCCTACTGCTGTGATCAACACTATGAAGTCGGGCACCTGGAGGATTACCAGCTTTACTGACGATGGCAACAACGAGACGAACCATTTTACAAGCTTCAACTTTACGTTTGATGAAAACAACGTGCTTACGGCTACAGACGGCACTAATACTATTAACGGGCTATGGACTGTGACCAATGATGACAGCAGTGATGACGATAACGGCAGCAGTAATGATATCGATTTTAATATCGTTTTTTCCAGCCCTGATATGTTTACCGACCTGACAGACGACTGGGAGATACAGGAGCGCTCTGGAGTAAGGATAAAGCTAAGGGATGTAAGCGGCGGCAATGGCGGGACGGATTATCTTGTTTTTGAGAAGAATTAGAAAATCTTTGACTTTATTTTGAAAAGCTGTGGGCGGTGCCTGCGGCTTTTTTGTTTTCATTTCGCGTTACTTTTAAACGGTATCGGCAAAAAGTATAGACAAAATATGGATATTTGAATAAATACAACGACAAGTCTCCTTATGAATTTAAATATTATGTTAATTTGAGATTAAGTTCAATAGTAATATTTAAATTATGAAAGAAAAAGATACTTTTCATTTTTCAAAGACTCCTTATGCTGAATTGCATTTACATTTTGGCGGATCGATTAGTCCAAGAATGATTTGGCACAAAGTGACGGTTGACGATAAATCCGATGAACTTAAAAAGGAGTTTAAAGATTTTTATTCGTTTCAGAATTTCTTTGATCAGAAACGCAATAACTTAGATGATTACTTGAAGATGCATAAATTGGTCGAACCACTTCAGAAATTAGATAGACTTGAGTATTTTATCCAACGGCTAATGCGAGGAGCCTATGAATTTGAAAACTTATCTTATATAGAAATTAGACATTGTCCTTATGGGCGGACTAATAAATTAAAGGAGGAAAAGGAAAGGATTGCCGAAATGCGGGTCATAGTTCTTAAGATGGATGAATACATAAAAAAATATACTGGAGGTGGAAAAAATCAATATCCGATAATCATACGACAAATACTTTGTATGCATTCTCAACCAACTTATAGTCCTAATGTTAATAGTGCAATTTTAGATTTGGCTATTGAGATGAATAAATTAAATATAGTTCATGGCTTAGATATTGCTGGCGGTGAAAAAAATTATTCGGACAGGTATGATGAAATTTTGAATAATTTTAAGAGAGCAAAAGAAGAAAAACTTCGGACAACTGCACATATCTTCGAAACAGAAGATACTCCGGATAGAATGTTGGAATTGATTCAATACTTAGATAGAATAGGGCATGGAATACAGATTCCATTAAAATATCCTTCATATCTTCCATTTTTGAAGCAAAATAATATTTGTCTTGAAGTTTGTCCTACAACTTATTTTAAATGTGGAACTTTTGAAGATTATAATGATGAAAATTTTAAAAAAATATTTTCAGCATGTGAGAAAGAAAATGTAGATATAGTAATTGGAACAGATAATAGTGGAATGCATAACGTCCGTTTGCAAACAGAATTTGAAAATTTATTACTTCATGAAGTTATAAAGTATGAACAATTAAATAGATTTAGACAAAATGCTTTTGAGCATGCTTTCGGTTTAACTCCCGTGGAAAAACAAATTTTCAAAGATGATGTGAATCTTACAATTGACAATGGAAAGTATGTTTTAGAAATTAAAATATAAATCAAGAAAATGTAAATTGCATTCTAATCACTTAAAATTCCTCAGAAAATCCTCCTTGTACGTAGGCGATATCTCTACCTCCGCGCCATCTTCAAGGGTGATGTAGCCGCCTTTATTGTAACGTTTTATAAAATTGAGGTTCACGATATGCGATTTGTGTACCCTTATAAAAGGTAGTGGCAGCATATCCGAAAAGTGCTTCAGGAAGCGGCATGCCATTTTTTTAGTGCCATTGATAAGGTAGAGGTCAGTAAAATTACCGTTGCCTTTCAGGCGTACGATCTCTTCCATCTTTACGATCTCAAAACCCTCCATAGTTGGGAGGATTACCTGCTGTTTCTCCGGTTTCGGCTCCCTGAAGTTCTCCACGATCACCTTGTTCCGGTTGAACAGCTCTTTATTCATCACCTCCTGTTGTACCTTGTTCACGGCAACAATAAGCTCTTCAATGCTAATGGGCTTCAGCAGGTAATAGGCTGCACTTTGGTTCAGGGCTTTTAGCGAATATTCTGAAAAGGCGGTAACAAATATGGTTTCGAAAGTCAGGTCGCCGCAGGCTTCAAGCACATCGAAAGCATTGCCGAATGGCATCTCGACATCCAGGAAAACCAGTTGTGGCTCAAGTTCATGCAGTAGCGGTATAGCTTCGCGGCTGTTTTGCGCCTCGCCAACGATCTCTACCTGTGGGCAGTATTTGGTCAGGTAGCTTCGCAGCACCTCGCGGGCGGCAGTTTCATCTTCTACTATTACGCTTCTTATTTTAGAAAAACTCATCATGGCCTGTTTATTATGGGGAATGTGATACGGATAACCGTACCGGTTTCAGGAGCCTCTTTCTCGGTCATAGAAAAGGCTATTTTGGTTTTATACAATTCATTTATCAGTGTCATGCGCTCGGTTGTATTGGTCAGACCCCGCGAGGTGTGCACTTTTTGGTTATGGGTTTTCAGTTCCTGGCTTTTGGTCGGACCAATGCCATCATCATCAACTAAGATCACCATGTTTTTTCCTTCGAGCAGAAAGGTCAGTTTCAGCAGCCCTTTGGTTTCTTTATAGCGCAGCCCGTGCCAGATGGCATTTTCAAGATGCGGCTGGATGATCATGTTGGGTACCCAAAGCGATTCGGGATCCAGCTTTTCATCGACTTTTATCCTGAAATCAAATTTATCCTTGAACCGGAGGTGCTCCAGGTCTAGGTATTGCGTAAGGTTCTCTATCTCGTTGCCCAAAGTTACAAAATCCTTGTTGGAATTTTCCATGGTATTCCGCATCAGGTTGGAGTAGGAGGTAAGGTATTTATTAGCCTGCAACTCATTGTTTTGCGCAATGAACTGGTTAACGCTATTAAGGCTGTTGAACAAAAAGTGAGGGTTCATTTCGCGGCGTAACGACTGGAGGGCGATTTCCTTGTTCTTTGTTTTGATGGAATACAAAGCCTTTACGATCAACCCGAATAGTAGCAACAGCAATACCATCGAGCCCAGCAGGAAATAATTGAAGGTGTTTTTACGGGTGATGAGCTCGTCTTTAAACATCTTTTCATTTTCCAGCCCGCGAATCCTTTCTTCGGTTACCCTGAATGTCTTGGCATCCGTTAAAGAGCTGTCGGAGAGTATAATACGGTCGAGATTGCCCAGAAACTCCTCATATAGCGCCATGGTTGCCTCATTCTCCCCCAATGACCTGTAGTGACTGGCAAGCTGCATCAGGCTTTCTTTAGCCTCAAATGTTTTTCCGCCGGCAATGGCTATTTTATAGGATTCTTTTAATGATGTAACGGCGTTTTCGGTGTCGCCCATTTCAAAATAGAGGGTAGCCAGGTAACGAAGCTGGATAATCTCAATGTCAGTGTCCCTGATTTTTTTAGCTACAGCCAATAATTCCTCCACAACGGGAACAGCCTCATCAAAACGTTTTGCGGCAACATGTATCTTAGCGATTTCGCCATATATTTTTATCGTCTTCCCCGGGATGTCCTTTGCATACGGCAGTGCCGACTGGTATTTTTCGAGGGCTATAATGCTATCGCTGCTTTTAAGGTTCAATTGGGCTTGCTGGATGTAAGCGTCGGCGACTTCTCCTTTTTTGCCCTGTTTTTTAAGCAGGAAGATATTGTCATCCAGGTATTTGTTTTCCGCTTCTGTGTTGCCCCGTTTTTTAAGCCGGTTGTAGTCGTTATAATTCAGCGTTGCCGAGATTTTATCCGTAGATTCTTCCCTTGCGGTTTTAAAGTTTTGAGTGGCTGCGCGCAATTTATTTTGAGATTCCTGTAGTATGGCAATATTCCGTATTACCCTTGGCCTGCCCGTTACATCTTTTGCATTAGTATAAATTTCCAATGCTTTAAGCAGGTATTCCTCTGCCTTTCCCGGATCATCCTTATCTACAAGTTCCCGGGCCAGCAGCTCATAATTGCGAGCAATCTTACTGTCGTCATTTTCTATCAGCGATTTTTCCAGGTTAGTCACCGCGTTTTTTATCGGTGGAGGCGTGGCTTGCTTTTGGGCCTGATCCTGTGCCTTTAACCCTATAGGGATCAAATACAGTACAAAAAGCAGGGGTACTATGGTTTTAAAACGCATTATTTCGATATTGGTACTGTAAAGTAAATCAATTTTACATGGTTTTCCTATTGCTTTACCAAGTGAAAGGCCTATTTCACCCGTTCTGCAAAAAAGGGCCTGATAAACAACATACATTTGTATCAGATAAAATATCTATTACTAATCTAATTAAAAACAACATTATGAAAAAAGCAATCGTATTGAGCGCAGTTTTATTTGCTGCTACTCTTAGCCTAACAAGCTGTGGAAAAAAAGAAGAGTCTAAAACAGTTGAAACTGAAGTGGTAGCTGAGCCTGCAACTGAAACAGAAACTGTAACTGAAACTCCAGATTCAGTAAAAGTTGAAACTACTACAACTGTAGAGAAAGATACTGTAAAAAAATAATCTTTTCGAAGATATTTAGAAGCCGCTTAACGAAAGTTAAGCGGTTTTTTTTATTGCATTAATTTTGCTGTTGGCTCCTCATCAAGTAGGGTAACCGACTTCGGGATCATATAACTGGGCACTTTGTTTGAAATCCATCCAATGAATTGTTTTTCGCAAAAAACAACCCCGCGATTAAGTACTAGGTCAACCTGTATTTTGTTAATCCCGTTTTCATCGATTGCGCTTTTGGCTTTAGCCCATTTTATTTCAGTGTTTTTGTAAATGATATTCTCAAGTTCTATCGGATACACATTCTCGCCACCGATGACCATCATGTCGTCATGCCGCCCTTTATAAAAATAATAACCATCCTCATTTTTATAAACCAGATCGCCTGTAGGGACATAACCATTATCCCTGTTATCCGATGACCAGGCACATTTTACAGATAGCCTTCCTGTTCCATTTTTAACAGGGCTTCCGTCAATCTCCAAAATCTTCATTTTAATGCCTGTTATTGCTTTCCCTATGGTATCAGGGTATTTTTTCAGGTCATTATCAGTGGCAATGGTACAAACGCCTGTCTCCGAAGTACCATACAGGTTATACAGTTTTGAAGAGGTAGTATTATGAAAGGCTTCAATGATATTTAAAGGCAGAACATCGCCGCCGGAGATAATTGTTGTGAGCGATTGTAATGACGCATCCGCTGAAGTATAAACCTTTTTAATCATTATTGGGACAGCTATCCAGCAATCTGTTTTTTCTTCCTTTATTATTTTACAGGCTTTTTCTGTATCGAATTTTTTGGTGAGTCTTATTTTCTTGCCCATGAAAACCGACAGGAACAATGCCGCAAGTCCATATCCGTGAAAAATGGGTACAGAAATTAAGACCGACCGTGTTTCTTTCAGGTGCAGTTTTTCGATAATATCAATGAGCGGGTCAAGGTAGTTAATTGCCGAGGCCTTCCGTCTCTCCAATTTAGGAATACCCTTTGAACCACTCGAGAGAATAACGATATTTCCGCCTTTTCTTTTTGCAATACAGCCGAAGCCTGATCTGCCTGATATATCAGTCGTTTCATCATGGCAGAAAACTGCTATACCGTAAGATCGAAATTCACCAGCAATTGCTGTATCGCAAATGATGAGGCCGAATTTGTGGGAAGCCATGAAGTTGTCAAAATAGTCTTTTTTCTGATTAGGATTCAGCAGGAAGATATCCGCACCCAAACCAGAAGCAGCAAACAGCGACCTTACGAATGACAGGGAGTTAACGCTAACAATAGCAACTTTACTGTCGGTGCCAATATTGTATTTTTTATTAAGATGATATGCCATTGCAAGCGACTGCCTGTATAGCTCATTATATGAAACTTCCTCATCGTCATCTTTGCACGCGCCTTCCTTTTTATGTTTAACAGAATCCAGCAATGCCAGCAGCGTAAATCCATGCCTGTATACCGATGCTATCGTCCTGAGAATTTGGCCAACGCCTAAAACCTGTATTTTAGATACTATCCCCATTGCGCTTTCTAAGATGATAATAAGACCATTTTTCCCATATATACCTTCCAAAGAAACTCCCCGTTTGCGGGAATATTGCCCACCAGGGTTTGCTACAGGTGCTTGAAGAGCACAGCAATCTGGCAATTCTTATCGCCGCCTGTTGAGGCGGCATGGCCGGGTAGTTTTTGTAATTTTCATTGGGCGCGATCATACGTGTGCGTACCAAAGGCAGGTAGATCGTTTTTGCCAGTATGCCCATTACCCTCCATTCGGCAAGGTTACTGCGGAACCATTGGTCGAAAGCCGTTTTAGATGCCTGGTAGGCGGCCCATTCCGGCGCGGGGAGGAGTAGCACATTCATTGCAGAGATGTTAATGATCTGGCCTTTATTGGCTTTTAATAACGGTGTCGCTGCCAATAGCAGTTTTACAGGAGCCAGGTAATTCAGCGAATTGGTCCTTGTGAAATCGTGGTACCTGTTCAATGAATCAGCCAGCGGGCGTGTTATCGATTTCCCGGCATTCGAGATAAAAATATCAATCCCGCCGGGTAGGCTTTTCAGTTTTTCAATTACCCTGTCCACTTCACTTTCCTGATAAAGGTCGGCAGCGATTATTATGCACTTAGATTTATTCGCTTTTATACTGTTTGCAAGTGCCTGTAGCTTTTCTTCTGTACGGGCAATCAGTATTAAATGAACATTGTAGCCAGAAAACAGCATAGCCAGCTCTTCGCCGATGCCATAACTGGCACCGGTTATCACAATGGTCTTCCCGTGGATTGCTTTTTCCAGTCTTTCTTTGCTGATGCGGGCATTGGGGAATAAGAGGCGTTCCGGGAGTGTTTTCAATTGGATAATTTATACACCGATAAATTTAATGTTTTCTGATCGTATAATGAATTTCAATGCGGTAAAACCAATAACTATTTTCTTTAATTTGGTAAAAATTTTCATGAGGATGAACCCGATCGTAAACTATTATGATGACCTGGCAACAAACTATGATGAAAACCGTTTCGGTAATTCGTATGGGCAGTTTATCGACCGGCAGGAACGGCAAATACTAAACCGCCTCTTGAAGGATAATGAAGAACGTATATTGGATATGGCCTGCGGAAGTGGGCGCTTACTGAATTATGCAACTTGCGGTGTGGATGCAAGCAACGAAATGGTGCAGGTTACCAAAAAGAAGTTTCCCGCAAAAGAAATCCTGTTGTCCGATGCCGAAAACCTTCCTTTTCCCGAACAGTCTGTTGATACTATTATCAGTTTCCATTTTTTCATGCACCTTGATACCGAAAAGATCCAAACAATACTAAAGGAATGCCACAGGGTGCTGAAGTCCGGCGGCAGGATCATATTCGACATTCCCTCAAAAAAGCGAAGGCAAATGTTGAAGTATAAAACATCAGGCTGGCACGGCGCTACTAGCTTTACATTGGCAGAGCTCGAAAGGATGAATGCCGGTTTGTATGTTCAAAGAAGAAGTTACGGCATTATGGTTTTTCCTATCCACAGGTTTCCGGCAGGCATCCGAAAATTACTTGGAAAACTCGATAGCTTTATAGCCAATTGGTTCCTTAAAGAATACAGTTCTTACCTGGTTGTTGAATGTGTGAAGAAATAAGGTCTTGAGAAAAATTAAAGTAAAAATAAAAGTATTTTTAAGGCTTGCGGACGACTTGTTTCGCGGCACCTATTTTAAATTCCCGAAGAAAACCAAAAAGGCATGCAGATTTGACTATGCCATTACCGTAACGCAGGAGGTAAAGCCATCGGAAACATTCGACAATAAAATCTATAACCTTACGCTGGCTTCTGAAAAGATCAGCCAATATGTCCTTTTGCCCAATCAGGTATTTTCATTCTGGAGCATTATTGGCAATCCTGAAAGGGAATTTAAAAAAGGGAGGAGCATCATCAATGGGCAATTAAGCGAAGAAAGCGGCGGCGGTTTGTGCCAGGTCTCAGGGATTATTTATTACGCGGCATTGCTCTCGGGCTTGCAGGTTCTCGAACGGCACAACCATTCGATGGATATCTATATGGATGAAACGAGGTTCACTCCTTTGGGAACCGATGCCACTGTAGTATATGGCTATAAGGATTTGAGAGTTCGGAATAATTTTAGCTTTCCGCTGAAGTTCCATTTAGAAGTGGAAGGTAACACGATAAGTGCCTCTTTGCAAACTGCTGAAAAAATTCAGGAGAAGACATTGTCGTTTGCAATGGAAAATAGTGCAAGCGATATTCTTGTGACGGTTTCGGATGAAAAAGGTAACATGCTTAACAAGTCGGAATATAGAAAGCTATAAAAGCAAAAGCTTTTGTTATAAATTACATTAACATTCCAGTAATGATCGACCGGTAATGTGGCCGATGCTTAAAATTTAAAAGCAGGTTAATTACCTGGCCCAATATTCATTCCATCTAAACACAAGAAATTTGGATTTCTTTGCTTCGGCTATTGCAGTATCCATAGTATAACCGGGAGCAAAGCCGTGAGTCGCTTGTATCGAATAATCGTCCTCGTCCTCGTCATCCTGCTTAAAAAGCGTAGAATAAAGGAAAGTTTCGGATTTAGAAATATGCTCCAGCCATACTTTGTCCAAAATTTGAAAGCCAACCCGGGTGTTCTTATCATTGATGGGTAGTTCATCTTTAAACTTTGGCGCGCGCTTTTTAAGTGATATGTCATAAATATAAAACGGGCTGTCATAAACAATTTTAGAAATGTCCTTTTCTAATTTCCCAAAAGTCTGCTCGAATTCATGTACTGTAAATATCAGTATCGCCGGCCTTTTAGCGTTAAAATCAGCACTCCTGTTGGCGCAAATCACATCCTGTAAATTTTCGTCATGGAACGTATGCACCATTCCCGAAATGGCGAACGTTACTGCTTTATCCCACATTTTTTCTAAAGCAGTCCTTTTGGAATAGGGCTGTTCGATAGCCACAGTTAATTTAAGTTTGTCCCGGTCAACAATATACTGTTCCGTTTGAGGGATCTTGCTGTCAATTAACATTGCAACTTCTTCCAGCTCTGAATAGCTTGAAAAGTATAATTCTCCTTTATAATGTATTTGGGCAGGCATATATCTTTAATTCGGTTTAATTAATTACTCCCAGCTTTCTTTTGTGGCGGCTATACGGAGATTATTGTGGTATTAAATATATAATAATTTAAGAAAATAAGGGTTAATTATTCTTAAATAAATTAACCGGGATTGTAAGTTGAACCAGTAAAATTCTTACATTGTGGCTTTTGGAAGCGTACTTTAAAACATAAAAACCAACTTTATCCAGGTATCAAACCCGGGTACTTTAAATAAAAAAATAATGGGATCACAAATTTTTGACGTGCAATGGAATGATACACCGGCTGGGAAACCTGTCCTTTCAAAAGCTGAAATTATTGACTATTGTCGCCACTTTGGGCAGGATACAAAAGAACTTCATGAATTCCTGTCTCGTTTTGACTTCGATGAATGGGTATGTATGGAGCTTTTTGTCGATTATGTTTACGGAAAGGTCGATAAGAGCGGCGAAGTAGGGAGCGATGCCATACAATATCTCAACATCGTCGCGGGTAATTTTTTTACCGAAGAAGCTGAACTTGCACTTAAGAATTACATTGGGTTCGACAAAAAGAAATTCGATTATCAGTACGACAGGTCACCTTCGTTCGTCACCTTTCCGGATTGTCCGCTCTGGATCGTTCAGGTCACAGGTAAGCAAAAGCAATCTTCGAGTGGTATTTTCTTTATGCCTGCCATTTTTTGGAAGGATGCCCGAATGACCGACGAATCGTATGCAGATGAATATTTCGGAATAAAAGATCCTTACAATAAATGGTATCGTGAATCTTTTGGCAAGAACCGCGACCAAAGCCAATATTGGCGCAACAGGATCGGGTCGTACTCGCCCAATTTCATTAGCAGGGAGGTTGGTACGGGTATTGCTTTCGATCATCACGATGTCCATGTTGATAGTCCAAAAAACCGTTTGATGATTCTCAACTCCCGAAAGGACGAAATGGAATACTATGACCTTTCGAATCCTCAAACAAAGCTTTTAGCTCATAATTTTCTCAAAGAATGTTACAACGGGTTTATCGAAAATACCGACAATGGCTACCGTTTTTACCAGGAAGCCCGGATTTTTGAAACGGACAAGGACTTTAATGCAATTTCCGATCGTGCTGCGAAAATAGCCAATATTTTCGAGGACGGCTTTTGGAAAGTGATTGTCGACAAAAAAGGGATTCTGATGACAAAAAAGGAGACGGGAGAAGAAAAGCGATTCAAATTCAGCGATCTTATAATGTCATCGTATTCCAACGATCCTGATAGTCTTTCGATCTTCGCTAATTGGAAACATTCCGTTATCTTCTTTGGGAGCAATCTCTCCGTTATCGATAGCTCATTCAATGTGATGAATACAGCTTTCGAAAAGACATTCAAAAAAGAGATACAACCCTATATGTGCGGCTATGCGCAAAAGAAAAGAGCGCTTTCGTTGTCACCTGACCGGCACCTTTTGTTTACCAGTTATGGTGTTTTTGAGCTTGGTGCCGACGAGCAGCCCAAAATGATCACCGAACATTTGAGGGCGATTACCGGAGAAGTTTTGTTCTACAACGCGATAAAGGACAACGAACTGAAAGGTATTTGGTATGTTGCAGGCAATGACCGGTTGGTCTTTACGGATGAGAATCTCGAAAAAGGCTATGTGTTCAACTTTACTGAGCAGGATATCTCGCAGGAGCATTACAATACATTCCGCTGGAGCAATATTTTTTTTGATAAAGACGGAGATCTTTGGTATTCGCTTTTTGACGGAAAGCTACATAAGATAATCCGCAATGAGCTCACATCGGCAATGAAAACTGCAATTCCTTATTCTGTAAAGTAAAAAACCATATATATATAAAATTAAAAAACGCTTCGAGTTGATACTCAAAGCGTTTCAATTTCTGTAGCGAAGACGGGAGTTGAACCCGTGACCTCAGGGTTATGAATCCTGCGCTCTAACCGACTGAGCTACCTCGCCATTTTATTCGGTTGTGCATCCTTGAATGCGGGTGCAAATATAAAAATTTATTTAAAGGTTACAAATATATTTTAGCTAAAAAAAATTATTTCTTAAAAGGCTTTTTTATGAATGTTAAATATTATATATTTCCCGAAATTTACTAAACAAATGGACGAAAAAATAAAATATGAGCTGGAGTTTCCTATAACGTCATCTCCACAGCTTTTATACCAATATATCTCTACGCCTTCGGGCCTTTCTGAGTGGTTTGCCGACAATGTAAATTCAAGGGGTGAATTCTTTACTTTCATTTGGGACGACTCCGAAGAGAAAGCAAGGATGTCTTCGAAAAAAACAGGTGAGAAAGTAAAATTCCGCTGGGTAGACGAAGAGAATAACGACAGCGAATACTATTTTGAACTCCGTATTCTTGTAGATGAGATCACAAAAGACGTTTCGCTAATGGTGGTTGATTTTGCCGAGCAGCAAGATGTGGCCGAATCCAAGCAGCTTTGGGAAAACCAGGTGTCCGACCTTAAGCATGTTTTAGGTTCCGTTTAGGAATTCGCCGTAATATAAAGTATATTTGCCCTGAATTTACAGGGCTTTTTTTATGATCAATTACAATGGCAGCCTGGTTGCCAACTCCCATATCCCAATACACGAAAACAGGGGCTTTCTTTACGGTGATGCTGTTTTTGAAACCCTTAGGGTGCTCGATGGTAAAGTGCTTTTCCTGGAAGACCATTATTTCAGGCTCATGGCATCACTGCGCATTGTGCGTATGGAGATACCAATGTTTTTTACGATGGAATATATGGAAGAGCAGGTACTACGCCTTATCTCTTCCCTTGAAGCAGCACCGGCAAACCGCGCACGGATATCTTTCTTCAGGAAATCGGGAGGGACATACCTTCCTGTTGATAATAATGTTGAGTTCATTATAACTGCCGTACCGCTTCAGGAATCGCTTTATTCTTTTAGCGAAGGAATTTATGAAGTCGACCTGTTCCGGGATTACTACGTATCAAAGCAATTGCTTTCTACACTGAAGACTACCAATAAGATGGTACAGATAACAGGGAGCATTTTTGCGCATGAAAACGGGCTGGACAACTGCCTGCTGCTTAATGATGAGAAAAACGTTGCAGAAGCGCTGCAGGGCAATTTATTTATGCTAACGGGGAATAAGTTAGTAACCCCTCCGGTGAGTGATGGTTGCCTTAATGGGATTATGCGCAAACAGGTTTTGGAACTTGCAAAAAAAATAGAAGGGCTGGAAGTTGCAGAGGCATCTGTCTCACCATTTGACCTGCAAAAAGCTGACGAGCTCTTTATTACAAATGTAATAATGGGGATAAGGCCTGTGACAAAATACCGCAAGAAAGAATTCGGCAATACCTTGGCTTCAGACCTGGTGAAAAGGCTTAATGCAAAAGTGCGGCTGGGTTAATTAAGCGAAGGGTTTTCGGGTGCGTTAGACCATATAAGATAGTCGCCGCCAAGTTCCATTATTTTCTCTTTCCAGAAAGAGGTGCTTGATTTTCCTATTATTTTATTCTGGTAGCTGTTCTCTGTCACGATCCATGAATTTTCTTCCAGTTCGTCTTCCAGCTGCTGTGCGTCCCATCCGGTATAGCCAAGAAAAAAACGGATATTGTTTTTTCGTATCATACCCTTATTGATAAGTTCTTTGGTCGATTCAAAATCGCCGCCCCAATAAATACCGTTCGAAATTTCGATGCTTCCGGGTATAAGTTCCGGAATGTTATGAATAAAATATAGGTTATCCTGTTCTACAGGCCCGCCATTATAAATCTTGAAATTTCCCTTTATTTCAGGGATAAGGTCCTGGATGGTATAACCCAGAGGTTTATTCAGGATGAAGCCTACGGAGCCTTCCGAATTATGATCTGCTAGCAAAAGCACTGACCTGTTGAAAGATAGATCTCCAATGGTCGAAGGTTCTGCTATCAGCAGGTGTCCTTTTTTTGGTTTGTGTGAAATCATCTTTTGCAATTTGAAATAAATTTAACGAAAAAAAGGATACAAGCAAATAAATTCACAAAAATTTAAATAAAAAGCCTTCCGATTGGAAGGCTTTCATGCTTTTTACGTAATAGTAATTATTTAGAATTTACGTGACCGTCAAGCTCTGCACCCGGTTTGAATTTAACCACGTTTTTAGCCGCAATGCTTATTGATTTTCCTGTCTGAGGGTTTCTTCCTTCCCTTGCAGCCCTGTTAGAAACTGACCATGATCCGAAACCTACCAATGAAACCCTTCCGCCTTTGTTAAGAGCGCCGCTTACATTAGATACAAATGATTCAAGTGCTTTTTTAGCAGCACCCTTAGAGATTCCTGCGTCGGCAGCCATTGCGTCGATTAATTCTGATTTGTTCATAATAATGTTATTAATTGTTTGGTTAAAATTAATTTGTTTTTACTCCTGTTCTACAAATTTAGTAGGAAATCCAAATTACGCAAGTGTTTTGGGTATATTTCAATTTAATTGTTGATAACTTTCTTCAAAATGTTGACAGTAGGGCTTGTTTTATCAAAAATCGCTAAACTATCAGCGTTTATTGGCTATACAGCCCTTGCATCAGCCGAAAAAGCCATGCCATTTAAAAATTCCTGAGCTGTCATTTTTTTCTTACCTGGAAATTGCAGGCTTTTAATTTTGATATAGCCGCCACTCACTGCAACATTAATTTCTTTTTTATTGGCGATGATTGTGCCTGCTTCCTTGGTGGATTCATCTTTAGTAAAAGCTGTTTCATATATTTTTACATCCCATTCCTTCCCATTATCCTGAAAGGTACACCAGGCTGCCGGATATGGGCTCAATCCCCGCACGAGGTTATGGATCTCGCCCCCCGGCTTCGTCCAGTCAATCCTGCAATTCTCCCTGTTCAGCTTGTAAGCAGTCTTTACATCACTATCGGTTGCCTGTATGGTAGTTTCCGCTTTTCCGCTTTCTATGAGCGTCAATGTTTTTATTACAGCGTCTTTTCCCAGGGTCATCAGGCGGTCATGCAATTCGCCGGCATTCTCGTCGGGCCCGATTTCAATTTCCTGTTTGAGTATCATGGCACCGGTGTCTATCTTTTCATCTATAAAGAAAGTAGTTACACCAGTGCGTTCTTCACCGTTAATAATAGCCCAGTTTATCGGCGCCGCACCACGATATTGCGGCAGGAGGGAAGCATGCAGGTTAAACGTACCAAACTTTGGCATCTTCCATACTGTTTCAGGAAGCATCCTGAACGCAACTACAACATGCAGGTTGGCATTGAGGGCTTTCAGTTCAGCAAGGAAATTTTCATCCTTCAGGTTGGTGGGCTGTAGCAGTGTCAGGTTCTTTTCCAGCGCATATTCCTTGACAGCCGAGTATTTTACCTTCTGGCCACGGCCCGCAGGTTTATCGGCTGCGGTAATCACGCCGGCAATATCATAATTGTGCTGGTAAATGGTATCCAGTATGCCCACGGCAAATTCGGGGGTTCCCATAAAAATAATTCGTAAGCGTTCCATTATTTCAATATATATTGGTTATTGGTATTCATCTTAATCCGGTTGTTGTCCAGCAGCAGCTTCAGGGCAAACACGGTTTCGTCCGGTGTAAGCTCCAGTTGCTTTTCAATTTCCCGTGAGCCAAGTGGCTGTACTTTGAGCATGCCTAATATAGCATTCGCCAAGTCAACCGGGCTTTTGGGCTTTCTGTCTTTAGTGATGCAGTACGAACAGATGCCGCAATCCTTTGTTTCCTTTTCATCGAAGTATTCCAGTATCAGGCGGCTTTTGCATGTTGTGGTATTGGATATATATTCGATGACCGAAGCGAATTGCCGCACCTTAACCTCATTTTGTTTTTCAAGGAATTTCGCCACACGGTTAATGGTGAGTTCGTCTTCCCTTATTTCGTTAAAGGTAATGCTGCTGTCGCTGCCGGAACTTTTGTATGAAACGATCTCTTTATGTTGCAGCCTTTGCAGCAGCTTCAGTAATTCCTCTTCGGTTGCCTTTGCCTTTTTCGTGATCAGGCTGCTGTTAATGGCTGTTTCCATATCAAAAATGCCCGGATAATTACGCAATATGGCAAGCAGCATTTCCTCATCGGCTGGGTTCATACTGATGTAGCGCATCACTTCCTTACTGGACATCAGGAATTGCAGGCTTATTTTTTCCGAAAAATGTTTGGACAGTGTCAGTATTCCCTGCCTGTCCAAAAACTGCAATGCATTATAGGCTTTCGTAACCGGAAGGTCATAGCGTTTACAAAATTCATTAAAGTTAAAGGAAAACGTTTCGTCAATGCCTTCGCCATAGGCTATCTGCAAATAGCTGTTCAGCCTTTGATAGGTTTCTTTCAGGAAACTCCTGTCTGGCAGCACTGCAATAAATTGGCTTTGCGCCGATTTTATATCTGATGGGCTAACGAGCAGCACGGCAAATGACTTCTTTCCGTCTCTTCCTGCGCGCCCTGCTTCCTGGTAATAATTTTCTATATTTTCCGGCAGCTGTATATGGATAACAGTCCTCACATTTGGCTTATCGATTCCCATACCGAAGGCATTGGTGGCTACGATAACCTGTACCCTTTCCTTCATCCACTGCTCCATATTCGCTTCTTTCTCTTTTTCCTTCAGGCCACCATGGTAATAGGTGGCTTTAAAGCCAAGCGACTGCAATTGCTGTGCAACATCATGGCAGGCCTTGCGGTTGCGGACGTATATAATAGAGGGTTCAGGGTTTTTAGTAAGTATCTGCCGGATGCGGTGCAGCTTGTCTTCCGTTTCAAAAACCATGTAGGCAATATTTTCCCGCGCAAATGATTTTCTGAATACAACAGGATTTTTGAGCCCTAATTGTGCAATAATATCTTCCTCGACCCTTTTTGTTGCCGAAGCCGTAAGGGCTAGAAAAGGCACGTTTGGAAGCTGTTTCCGCAGGTTGACGATCTTAAGGTATGCCGGCCTGAAATCATGCCCCCACTGCGATACGCAGTGCGCTTCATCAACCGCAACGAGGTTGATAGGCAATTGTTTTATGCGCTCGATCACCCAGTCCGATTCAAGGCGCTCCGGCGAAAGGTACAGAAATTTATAATTACCGAATTTGCAGTTATCTAAAAGGTTACTCAATTCATCCGAAGCAATGCCGCCGGTTAGCGCGATTGCTTTAATATCCCGTTTAGCAAGGTTTTGCACCTGGTCTTTCATCAGGGCGATAAGCGGCGAGATAACAAGGCACAGGCCTTCGTTCATCATGGCGGGCACCTGGAAGCAAACCGACTTGCCGCCGCCGGTAGGCATAAGCGCAAAGGTATCTTTTCCGTCAAGGACCGACCGGATGATTTTATCCTGCGGATCCCTGAAGGTGTCGTGCTGCCAATATTTTTTCAGGATTTCAGATGCCTGCTGCTGCATAATTATTTTGAAAGTTGCCCTAAGATAAAAAGAATTCTGTTATCAGGGGTGTCTTTCGGTACTTCAATCAGGTCGTAGCCATAACTTTTATAGGTTTCAGCCAAATGCCCCGAGATAAGCTTGGCCTGTTCGTAGTTTTCATAACGGGCATCGTCGGCGGTATAGATCTCTTCCCATGTGGGCAAAAAGAAAACGCGGGTGTATTTGTGTTCCTTGCACGCGTGGTCAAAAAAAGCAGGGTAGGAGTCGCCTATATAATGCATATAGGCCAGTACATCGGGCAGTCCGCGGTCTATAAATACGATGTCGGCTTCTTCCGCGATAGCGCTGTTGAATTGTTTTTTACGTCCTTCCAGTAAAAGTTCACTAAAGAGCAGGGGTTTTTCAAGAAAAAGCTGCTCAATTCCCTGTTTACGGGCTTCAAGGGTCACTTCGCGCGAAATTTCTGGATAGCATGTGTATCCTCTTTCGCTCAGCTTCTCGATAAGGGTGGTCTTGCCTGAGCCCGGCCCGCCTATGATTACAACAATTTCTTTACCCACGTTTTAAAAAGTAAGCGGCAAATTTACTCAAACAATACTGATTATAAAAAATGTTTCGCCATGAATTACAGGAATTAACATCATTCAGCCATTCCCTATTCATATAGTTTTGCATTTTTTAAAGTCATAAAGAATTGCGAAACCCGTTTTGTGCACCAGTGTAGCTGCCCTTCTCCTTTGGAGAGGGGTTGGGGTGAGGCCTTTTTGGGCGTGCCGGCTCCGTGCCTCCGCCGTAAGTCCGCCGGAGCGGATATATCTCCCTCGTGCCTCGGAAGGATGCCGCTTCCATCCTTCACGCGAACTTCACTCAAACCTATATTCCATTAGTAAAATTAATTTTAAACAAAAAGCTGCCCTTTCAGACAGCTTTCAAACCAATAAATTATTATAATTACCGCACCGGCGCAGTACCTACCTCGATGTATTTCTTAAAATTCTCAATATCGTTGCGCACCATCTTCTCAAATACAGGGCTCAGTAATCCGGCTGCAAGCTCGCCGGCTTTTCCCAGGGGTGCGTGATAAGAGATAGTAACCTCAATATCGGTAGAAGTGCCATTATCGGTAAACTTTACTTTACCCGAATTATTTACAGTCGAGCCCGGCATCGAGTGCCAGCTCAGCAGACGGTTTGGTTCATCCATAAGTATCTCTGCTTTAAAGCTTATAGTGCCCAGCCCGCCCGGTACTCTGGCTTTCCATTCAGATGTATAATTGTCAATCACCATTACGCTATGAAGGTGGCTCATGAATAAAGGAAGGTTTTCCAGCTTTCTCCACGCGTTGTATACTTCAGCTACAGGCTTGTTTACAGTTAGCGATGTGGTGATGGAAATATTGTTACCGTTTAGTTTTCCCGTCCTTTCTATAAGGTCATAAGCCGGGCAGTAACCGCTTACACCCCTGAAAAGCATGGTTCCGGCAGCAACGCCTTCCATAACTTTTTTGTCGTTTTTCTTTGTCAGCGCACGATACAGCAGGTAAGAACCTGCAGCAACCATAAGGATACGCTCTGTTTTACTTACGTTAACTCTCAATCCCGGAATAATGCTTTTTTTATGCTTGTTAAGATAAGGGTCGGCTTCCTGCACATTGGAAACAGATGCATAACGGTTCGGGTCGGTGCCCGATGGGTCGTACTTTGAAAAGTTTTGTTTCGCGTTTGGCGCAACAGGATTTTTTGTAGGTTCCATGACTATAGTTTTTTGAATTAGGTTTTGAATAAAATTAGCTATTAAACCGCTATGGGTCTTGTAATTATATGATAAAGTATTCTTAATGTTGTTATAAAGAAAACGCGTATTTTTCTTATTAAAAAAATATATGCAGGCATACTTTATTAACCTTACATTAAGGGTTAATCACAAACTAATTGTAAATGTCCCGATAAGTTTTTCTGTGACTTTTTTAGTAGGTAATTTTACAATAGAAATGATGCAGAGTATAAAAAATGCATGTTGAATTAAAATTTATGAGCTATGAAAACACTTATCCTCACACTGTTACTTTCGCTGCCTGTGCTGGCGCAAAATAACTTCAGGGCTGAAAACGGAGCTATTATATGGGAAAAATCGTTCCCTGCGGGCAGCACCGACATTGCGGCTCTTTTAGAGACACAATCTGCAATAAAAGTAGATATAGCTGTAGACAATGAAATAAAAGGTATTGCAAAAGAACTGAAGATTGAAGGCGAAGGCGGAACAGCGCTTATGAAGAGCAACTGCAACTTCGACTTTGATATAGCCCTGCAGGGCGACCACTATATAGTACGGGTTGTAAACCTCAAATTCCTCGAAAAAATCGGGCCATTGCAAATGAGGACTATGGTGAGCAGCTGGGAAAAATACTTTATGGATAACAGGAAAATAAGGCCTACGCCGGTTACACAGGGCAACCTGCAATACCTGGATGAATTTTTGAGTGGTGTATTTTCCGGTGCAGTAATGACAAGCTCGGGCGCGATCACAGCGAACTAAGAATAATACAATTGCTATAAAAATAAATTGGTTGAAAAGCTCCCGGACGAAAGTTCGGGAGTTTTTTATTGCCATTTTATTGAGGGGTTAAACGCCATTGTGTGTCATTTCGACCGTAGCAACGCCAAGTGGAGAAATCCAATCGCATAAGAATTTTAGCGTGCCGGCTCCGTGCCTCCGCCGTCGGGCCATTGCTTCGCCAGTTCGGCCTACGGCCTCGGGTCGTTGTATCTGCTCCGTTCCTCCGCAGGATGTCACTCCTGTCCCTCACGCGGACGTTTCGCATCATAATTTATATAAAGAACATATGTGCAATTACGTTTTGTCATTTTGTTCGAAGCGCTGCGGAGCAGAGGAATTCAAAAGAATTTTCTATATGCTCTGCGAAGTCTCTTACTTCGCGGATGTGTGAAGGTCTCTGACCTTTAATTATGGATGTCTGAAACATGCCATATCGCCACTAAGTCAGAGACTTCGCGGAGCTAACGAGTGGTAAAAAAAAAGCCACCCCGAAGGATGGCATAAAATCAATTAACCCTATATTTTTATGACGCTGCCAACGGAATAACATAGATATGCTTCCGCTTTACTTCGCCGTCTGTGTCTTCCAGCACTTTTACGCCAAGTACTTCTACCGGCCTGTACAATGTAAAGTTATTTTCGCTGAGATATTCTGCCGCCACCACATTATAATCATCAGGGTGAAGCAGGATGGTATCGTTTTCTGAGAGGTTGTTATCAAGCACAAACTCATGCACCGTCTCATAGCTTATCGGAAATCTCATAGCTGTGGGACTAGTTGAATTTTACTTCAAGGATATCAATCTCATCTTCGCTTATCTCATTATTATCGTCGGCAATAATATTAATGCCCGATACACATAATGACTTCACTTTTTTCTTTCCCGAAGTAACAAGCTTATCGAAATTAGACGGATGCAGCATCAGCATCACATTCTCGCTTAAGGCATTCGTAAGGATAAAATTCTTAATTGTGGCTAAGTCGATGTTCTTGTTCATAATTATTGTGTTTGAATGTTTAGTATTACAAAGATGGTTTTTAAACCTCTAAAGTTTTGGTAAGGGTTTGCTAATAAAAGATTAAAATTTTTAAGAAAATACTTAATCTATTACGATTGAAACACGCGTAATACTATGCGAACAAGAAAGATAGAGTGTTATTTATTGCGATAAAGAGGTATTAGTCAGGCTACCACACCAGCAGCTTCATGAAATAGTCCATATCATTAGTATAGGCCATTTGGCTAAGGCTTATCCCTATGATCGTATATTTTTCACCATCATGGCTGCCCTCAATTTCAAAACTTCCGCTGGCCTGGTGCAGGTCCAGAAAGACTTTAATGTCAAAATCGTCCATTTCTTTTTCCGGCAACAGTACAAAATAGTCAATTAAGGTATCGGTACCCTTAAAATCGGCCTTTCCTTCAAAGTTCTTTAATTCCTCAAAGGCATCTTTAGCATCTTCGTAATTCATCTTTAAATTTTTATTGATTAATTTCTGTTTTTTATTGCCCTGAATTACTGAGATTTCTCCACTTCCTTGCACTTTGGTACAAATGACACCAAGCACCTTTTAATATGATTATAACGCTATAGAAAATAATCAATAAAAAATCATCATTACCTCGAAAGCCACTGGTACAGCCTTTCTGCATTTTCTTTAGTAAAGAGCCCGGTTCCCTTGCTCATGGTAGCTGCGCTGCCACAGGCCACGCCCATACGTGCCATTTCGATCATACTGCCATCTTTTGCCAAAACAGATACCATACCCGCTACCATGCTGTCACCTGCACCAACGGTACTCAGTTTTTTGACAGATGGCGCCGGCACATGCAGCGTTTCATCCTTAGTTACCAGATAAGCGCCCTGCGGCCCCATCGAAACCACAACAATTTCGGCCTTCCCTTCGTCTATCAGTTGCTTTGCGGCTTCATCAGCGCTTTCGTTGTCTAGTTCTTCTTTTCCGGTAAGCCTGCTGAGTTCCCCCAGGTTCGGCTTGAGCAGGAATACGCCTTCTTTCATTATCTCTGTAAGCGCATCGCCGGAGGTATCGGCAATAACCCTGGCGTTTTTTGCTTTTAGCTCTTTTATCAGGCTACTTAAAAATGAAGGTTCGATGCCGGGGGGAAGGCTACCGCTGATAACCACTATTTCCGGAAAAGGCGATGTATTTAAAATTTCTGTATGGATTTTTTCAGCTTCTTCACGGGTTATTTCCTCACCGGGCATCCCGAAGCGGTATTGGTCGTTGCTTGTGGTATCGACCACGATAAAGTTTTCCCGGGTTCCTGCCGAAACTGCTATGGGTTGTATTGCAATTTTTTCCTTTTGCAAAAGTTTTTCCAACAGCTCACCTGTACGGCCCCCCGAAGTAAACAATGCCGTAGAGCTTACTCCAAGCCTCGCCAGGCCGCGGGATACATTGATGCCGCCGCCGCCGGGTTCATATTTTGGCTGCGAGCAGCGCACTTTCTTTTCGGGTTTTATTCCTTCGGCCTCACAGCTTTTGTCAACAGTGGGGTTGAGGGTTATGGTGAGCACGTGTTTTATCATGAGAATGCCTTTTCTTTTGTTATAAGCTAATATACCAAATATAAAGGCATTCCCACATTAATGATGTGTTAAATGGAAGTACAGCACAGGTAACAGGAAGTTTTAACTCACAAACCTTTCCAGGATGCTGTATTCGTTGCTTAGCTCAATATAATAACAGCCCTGTGGGATCTCAACGTCGAAGCCGGATATTTGCTTATCGGTAAAGCCTCGCTGTTCCAGTTCTTTTTTTGTATGCAGCAATACGGGCTCATCACCAACGTAATACAGATTGTCGTCAGTCTTGTTTATCTCCGTGATCGGGCCGGATATACCATAGTCCATAGAATTGTATAATAGTTCTTTTTCCAATTCTTCATCAGATAGTTTATCGAGCCAGGTTTTTAGGTCTTTCAGCTTCATTTTGCAAGAGTAATTAATTATTAAATATTCCCGGGGGATCGGTATCAATACTTTGTGGGGCAAAGAATTAAGGACATAAATATATATAATAAAATTTATCGTTAACATTGTTTTAACAATAAATTTTTATAATCTGACACATGGTTATACAGAAACAATTGTCCGGAAGGTGAGGTTAATGCGTGGATGCCTAATCTTTACTGACTTTGGCAGGCTGTGCAGCCAATGTGTCTGCGTGGTGCCTTTCATTAACAAAAGGCTTCCGTTTTGCAATAAAATGTCTCTTTTTTCCCTTGTTTTTCTATTTTTGAAGCTAAATTTTCGTTCCGCCCCTAGGCTTAAAGAAGCGATAACGGTATTTTTTCCGAGCGTTTTTTCGTCATCACTGTGCCATGACATGCCTTCGTTTCCGTCGTGGTAAAGGTTAATTAGGCAGGAATTGAATATTGTCCCTGATACTTTTTCAACCTGTTTTTTCAGTTCCAAAAGTGCTTCCGTCCACGGCAGTGCCTCTTTGGTTGTGTTGGAGTAGGTATATGCATAGTTCTCGTCGCCATACCACGCCACCTTTCTTTTTGTAATGATCCTTTTGCCATAAATTACAGCCTCATCATGCTGCCAGGGTAGGGTTTCCAGTAGTCGGGCACAATACATTCGCGCGGTATCCTCCGGCAATATAGGCCCGTAGTAAATTACCTCGCCATCATAGGGAAGTAAGTTGTTATTGTCGTCGTTGCTAAATAAGTCCATTCTTAAAGATACTATATTCAGTGGTTATTTTTTAATCGTGTTTTATAAATTTGCTGTTGCCGCTTCCCATCCTATCATGGCCTCTTTCCGGGCAGGACCCCAATGGTAATTCCCCAGGATCCCGCTGGACTGTATCACTCTGTGGCAGGGTATGATATACGCTGCCGGATTATCGCCCACTGCCGACCCCACAGCCCTTGATGCTTTGGGCGACCCTATAGCCCCCGCAAGATTGCCATAGGTCACAAGCTGCCCGGACGGAACCCGCAAAAGCGCTTCCCATACTTTTAACTGGAAAGGTGTCCCTTTTAGGTGCAGTCGTATCGTTCCTGCTGATGCGTCTCCGGTCAAGGCCAGTAATGCCTGCTGTTGGATCTCGTCTATTTCATTCTTATAAGTCGCATTAGGGAATTTATCTTTCAAATCTTCCAATGCTTTAGGCTTGTCATCAGCAAAGGCAATATGGCAGATCCCTTTAGGAGTGGCTGCTGCCAATACCGTCCCAAAAGGTGTTTTGGCAAAGCTGAAATTTATGGCAAGGTTTTCGCCGCCATTTTTATAGTCACCGGGTGTCATGCCTTCAATGTTCACAAAGAGGTCATGCAGTCTTCCGGTCCCCGAAAGGCCGGTTTCATGTGCCGCATCAACTAAAGAAGCCTTACCGCTCAGTACCTTCTTGGCATGTTCGACGGTAAGGTATTGCACGAATTTTTTTGGGCTCACACCGGCCCAGTCGGTAAACAGCTTTTGGAAATGGAAGGGGCTCAGGTGCACTTTTTTGGCTATTTCGTCGAGATGGGGCTGCTCTTTAAAATTTTCCTTAAGATAACCGATAGCCTCGGTTATCCGTTTGAAATTAATGTCATGCTGAACGTCCATAATGGTGTTGCTTTAATTATAATGCAAATCTAAGGGAGTAAAATATTGCTTTCAACCCGATACTTGCCATGTTTAATACCGGCGGCATTTCAATAAAAATTAACCACCTGCGTTATAACAGGTATAAATATAAATGAATTTTAAACACCCGGAAGTTTGTGCTTATTTCGGCAAGAGTGTTACGTCACGTCACCCTCTCCTTGGGAGAGGGCCGGGGTGAGGACTAACCAGCATGAGTGAAGTTCCCCCTTTATGTGGTTATAAAAATAAGGAATATTAAAACTAGAATTAATAATACTCAATGAAACGATTTGACCTGAAGCATACGGCTTTTCATATATTGGTTGCGTTGTATTTTATATGGGCATTTGTGTTTGCCGTACTGTTAGCACTAGCTATCAGCAACACGCTAAATGAATATAATCCTGCCCTTACCGGCCTATTTCCTATGTGGATACTGATGAATCTCGTAATGGGTTCGGCGCTATTTATAGTCATACGGCTTTTTGGGACAAGGGAGGTCATCGGTAAGGCGGTGCGCTATTCTTTCATAGCCCTGTCCGCAGCAGCCATATGCATTATGATCTTCGTTGGCGTAAAGGCATAAAAAAACCGCCGACATGAAGAGCAGCGGTTTTCAAAAAATAACCAATTTATAACCTAAACCTATATGCTATAGATGTAGGAAAAATAAAAAGGTTGCTTCAAAAATACTTTTTTATTCTTTTATGATCTTCTCCACAAAAAATCCTTTATCAGATATAACTTTTAGGAAATATGCCCCGGCTGCAATGCCACCCATATCAAATTCGTTATTGATGAAAGGTAGCTTTAGCAACCTTCCATTACTGTCAATTAATTCTGCTGATTCAATATTTAAACCATCCGATGCTATGGTTAGACGATCTTTTACAGGATTAGGATAGGCCCGGAACGGTTGCCTGGAAAAATTTTCAACAGATAAAGGCGCCACTTCTGCCTTAACTTCATAAATTACCAGTAACCCGGATGCTTCAGGAGAAACGGTATGCAGTCCTAAAAAGTACCCTCCCGTAGTTTCCGGTGTGTAACTGTAGCTTACCGTTGTCGCGAGATCCATATTGTACGGCTCTACAAATGCCCCATGCTGAGTTATTCCCGTTTCGATACCCAGCTCTGTTTGTACAGCACTTGCAGGGTTATCGCCATCCAGCACTACTGTCCTGAAACTTTCGTTTGGTGTGATCCCGCTTGCATATAGTGCGTTGTATTTTACACTTATAGTGTAGGTTGTGCCTTCGTCAAGGTTAAGCTGGGGTGATACAAGCCACTCATTTCTGGCACCTGTGCCGGTAACTGATGGGTAGGCTACGGCAACAGGATCATGTGCAGGGTCTTCATTGAGGTTGACGGCGTCATAGAACAGCCATCTTTGAAGGCCGTTGCCGCCGTAAGTCTTCCAGCAGGTAAAGTCAAGATGTGTTGCCCAGTTTTCTGTAAAAGGCAGTACAGTTTCACAATCCGGCACAGCAAGTGTGAGCTCAAACTGTAGTGCCTTATTGGAAGCCTGGTCGTCAAAAGCGATATAGTAAACCGTCCCGGTCCTTACTTCGAATTCTATATCGGCATAGAATGGAGCCGGCATTCCTATCGCGCCATTCGCAGCATGGCATTGCATCGCATCGCATGATCCGGAATATACAGATACCTGTATGTTATTGCTTAAGGTTATCCCGTCATTTATGGGGAAATTGGTAGTAATGCGTGCCATCCCGTCAGACTCAGGGCTGTATGCATACCATTCGGCATGTGCCCCTTCCAGTCCGGTAGTGTTCCAGCAGCCTGCATCATAATTAGTTCCGTCGATCGTTCCGGTAGTATGTATCCCGGGAGTAATTGCAATTGCGGTTTCACACGTATTCTGTGCATGGATTAACAAAGGCACAAAAAGTGCGCTGATCAGTAGTGATTTCATTGTGATTTTTGATTGATTAATGATGATTTTCGCCTTCTTAGATGTCAGATAAAGAAAAAGGTTGCGTGGAAACTACATTTTTTTCTTACATTTTTTTGAAAATTTTTCTCTTCCTGTGTTTTTTGGCGAAGTTAAAAGCGGATGATGTATATTTGCGTTTATTTTAGTACGAATGGATAAGAAAAGCGAAGAATTTTATGCAAGGCTAAAGGAAGAGCTTGCGGGCTCTGCCGACTGGCCGGCCGAATACCTGTTCAAATTTATTGTGCCTTCAGAAGCCGGTAAGATACAGGAAATAGAAGATGCCTTCAACAACATGGGCGCAGTCATAGAAACCACACAGTCCAAAACCGGAAAATATACCAGTGTTTCCATCAATGTAAAGATGGCGGGCGCACAGGACATAATAGACAAGTACATAGAGCTTTCAGGAATTGAAGGCATCATTTCATTATAAAGAAATTTCACGATCAAACATGCAATATAGTTCTATAGAAGCAACCAATAACCTTGAGTACAACTCAGAGAGGGAGCACCTTATCATTCCCGAATACGGGCGCCATCTGCAAAAGCTGATACAGCAGGCAGTAGCGCTGGAAGACAGGGATGAGCGCAACAAGGCCGCGAAATATATCATATCGGTTATGGGGAGCCTTAACCCGCACCTGCGTGACGTGCCCGATTTCCAGCACAAGCTGTGGGACCAGATATTCATAATGTCCGATTTTAAGCTGGAGGTTGATTCGCCGTACCCTATACCGTCGCGTGAACTGCTGCAGCAAAAGCCGGACAGGCTGGAGTACCCGCAGAATTTCCCGAAATACCGCTTTTATGGCAACAATATCAAGTACATGATCGATGTGGCCAACAAATGGGAAGATGGCGATATGAAGGATGCACTTATCATTGTGATCGCCAACCACATGAAGAAATCATACCTCAGCTGGAACAAAGACACCGTAGTAGATGCGGTGATATTTGAGCACCTGTTCGAACTTTCAGGCGGGAAAATAAACCTTCAGCCCGGCGAAGATGAGCTATCCAACGTGACCGACCTGATGAAGGTGAACAAGAAGCTGAGCAACAAGACACAATTTGGCAACCCTAAGCCTAAAATTATGCAAAGGCCCGGTATGATCGGCAAAAGAGACCAAAATAACAATAAAAACAGAAAACCCTAATTCCGGATCGCTGCATGGGAACATTTAAAATTGAAGGAGGCGCACCACTTAAAGGTGAAATAACGCCTCAGGGAGCAAAAAACGAAGCATTACAGGTGTTATGTACCGTATTGCTCACACCCGAAAAAGTAACCATTACCAACATTCCCGATATTATCGACGTGAACAAGCTGATAAGCCTGTTGCGCAATCTTGGTGTTAAGGTAGAAAAACTGGAGCATGGCGCGTACTCTTTCCAGGCCGATGAGGTAAATATCAATTACCTGGAATCAGAAGCATTTAAGGCTGAAGGCGCTACCCTAAGGGGATCTATCATGATCGTTGGCCCGCTATTGGCCCGCTTTGGTAAGGGCTATATCCCGAAACCGGGTGGTGATAAAATAGGCCGCAGAAGGCTGGATACCCACTTTGAAGGGTTTATAAACCTGGGTGCAAAATTCCGCTATAATGAGGAAGAAGCATTTTACGGCGTTGAAGCCGATAAGCTGAAAGGCACGTATATGCTGCTTGATGAAGCATCGGTAACCGGTACGGCAAATATCGTGATGGCTGCTGTGCTTGCTGAAGGCAAAACAACGATATACAACGCTGCGTGCGAACCGTACCTGCAACAGCTTTGCAAAATGCTGAACAGCATGGGCGCTAAAATAACAGGCGTGGGTTCAAACATGCTTGAGATTGAAGGTGTTGAAAGCCTTGGCGGATGCGACCACCGCATACTGCCCGATATGATCGAGATAGGCTCATGGATTGGCCTTGCCGCCATGACGCAAAGCGAGATAACAATTAAGAACGTAAGCTGGGACAACCTCGGCGTTATACCGGCAACCTTCAGGAAACTGGGCATAACTCTTGAGCGCAGGGGAGATGATATTTATATCCCTGCACATACCGATGGCTATGAGATACAAAATTACATCGACGGATCTATATTAACCGTAGCCGATGCGCCTTGGCCGGGCTTTACACCCGACCTTTTGAGCATCGTACTTGTAGTAGCCACCCAGGCAAGGGGCAGCGTACTGATACACCAGAAAATGTTCGAAAGCCGTCTTTTCTTTGTAGACAGGCTGATAGACATGGGTGCTAAGATCATGCTGTGCGACCCGCACCGGGCAGTGGTTATAGGCCATGACTTTAAGTTTAAGCTAAAAGGTATCGTAATGTCGTCCCCGGATATCAGGGCCGGTATATCGATGCTTATCGCGGCGCTCTCTGCAAAAGGCACCAGCACTATCCAGAATGGCGACCAGATCGACCGTGGCTACGAAAGAATAGACGAGAGGCTAAGGGCCATCGGAGCGAAGATCGAGAGGATAGACTAAGAGATTTTAGATATGTAAAAGGCCCGCAATTTTTGTGGGCTTTTTTGCGTTAATTTGTGTGCTCATCTTAATCAATTAACCAAACCAGCATATTATGAAAAAACTGATTGCCGCACTGGCATTTGCTATTTGTTTTTCGGCAAATGCCCAAACGATTGAAAACAACAAGGATAACGTTCCGTATATTACTGTTACCGGGACAGCCGAGAAAGAAGTTGTACCCGACATAATTTACATTTCCATTACGTTGCAGGAAAAAGTAGTGAACAAAGCAAATTATACCATAGCTGCACAGGAGGAGAAATTAAAAAAGTCCCTTCAGGGATTAGGCATCGATCTTAAAAACCTGTCGCTGGCCGATGCAAGCTCAGACATAATCAGGTATAAAAGAAAAGATAAAGGAATTGAGGAGCGCCAGGAATATTCATTAAAGCTTAGTACCGCTGCGGAAGTGCGCAAAGTATTTGAAGCCCTTCACGACAATGATATTAAAGAAGCCTCGATTTCAAAAGTTGACCATACACAAATGGATGCCTTGCGTAAAGAAGTCCGCATTGATGCCATAAAAGCTGCAAAAGACAAGGCAACATACCTATTGCAGGCAATAGGCGAACAACCGGGAAAACCTTTGATTATAAATGAAGAGCCAGATAACCAATACCGGATTGAAAATTATAGATCAAATGTGTCATTTAAAGATTCTGAAGCAAATAATGTCAACAATGAAACCGATTTTAAAAAGATCAGGATCAAATTTTCATACTTTGTAAAGTATGCAATAAAATAACGGACAAGTCAACTATTACATCTTTTCCTATCTCCTAAAAAATTCCTTCAATGAATAAAATGTACGAAGCCCATCCTGAAATTTTAGAGATGGACAGAAAAAGAAAACGGAAAACAAGGCGTATCGTATTTATTGTAATTGGCGTTTTCGTTCTCTTTGGCTGTGGGTTGTTTTTTGGGATCCGGGCTATAATGAAATCGTCTGATGCTTACAAAACTGCTGTTCAGTATATTGGCGATAATAAAGAAGTTGTCCTCGAAGCGGGAGGCATTAAAGACTACGGATTCCCATCCGGTACTATCAGCACAACTAATGGGTCCGGCAACGCGGTGCTTACGATAGAAGTGGAGGGTGAAAAGAAAAGCCTCGATGTATATGTGGAACTTGAAAAAGCACCCGGCAGCGAATGGAACGTCGTGACAATGGAGATATTGCAAGACTAGGAACCACTCTGGATGATAAAAGGGCGCCTGTTGAGCGCCCTTTTTGTTTTATAAATGGTAAGATATTACTTATTCGCCAGTTCAACTGCCTTTTCCAGCACTTCGTCTTTCCCTGCTGTTATGCCTGCAATTGTTGGTTGCACCTGCAAATCGATTTTTACACCCAGGCGTTGCGTTTCCGTACCATCAGGGTAAAATACGCCAAGGCCGGTTATCCATGTCTTATAGCCTCCTGGGAATTCAAAAGGGCTCACATTGCCATCAGCCCCCGCAGTCTGGCTGCCAATGGTAGTAACATTATCTCCTGCCTGCAATGACATGGTTGTAAACTCGGCATGGCTTTGCGTGGTCTCGTTTACCATCACGATGATCTTTCCTTTGTAGGCATACTTGTTTTTACCCCTAGGGCCTGCAAAGTAATTGTCCACCCATTTATATTTCCCGGGATAATCCGGGTCAGGTTTGGTAAACCGCACGAAGTTCCTGCGTTCCTTCATCAGGTAACGGCTTATTTCGTACATTGTGCCCTGGGGGTAATTACGGATGTCGAATATAAGGGCTTTGCATCCGGACAGCTTTTCAAACATGCCTTTTACATCTCCTGTTTCGAGGATACCCATATTGATGTAGCCAATGTTGCCTTCAAGTATTTTGTATTTCTCGGGTGGTGCTGGTTTTACAGGAGTGGTAAAGTCTTTTCTTGTGTAGCGGGTTATTTCTTTTGTGGCCGACCGGCCGTCCCTCTCAAAAGTAATTGCTGCTTTATCGGTACCGCCATTGAAAATACTATAGTAGGCTCCTCTTTTCTTTACCGCTGGGTTTGATGCGGGAACATAGCGGCTTTTCTCTGCCAGAATGGCTGTGATGGATTTGCCATTTACGTGGGTTATAGCATCGCCTATCTTCAGGTCGTCCATCTTAGCTTTTTCTTCATCGTAGTAACCGGTTACTACCGCTTTACCATCAATTATAAGGAATTTTACCGGCGCCCAGTGATATCCAAAATACTGATTTGTAAGGTCGGTTACAAAATAGCCGTGGCTGTCATCTATCTTAGCTACCAATTCCAGCATGGCGAGGTGGTATTGTTGTGCTTCAGGTGCATCTTTAAATTTAGGTATCATTTCGGTTAGCACGTCATCCCATTTTTGGTCGGTCATGTATTTGTATGGGAAGTAATATTCTACGATGTTCCAGTAGCGGAAGAGGCTCAGCAGCCTGTAGTGGGCATTGGGGTATTCGAAGTCCTTGTACTCCGGCTCGTTTTTGACCTCGATATTATTTGCACCGCCAAAACCCGTGTAGTAACCTGCGCCGAGATGCCGGTTGACTTCAATGTATTTCAGTTTTGTGGTAAGCGCATCTGTAAAAACATCTGCGTCCTCCATCCAGGCCATACTGAAGTTCTTTTCAAATACTTCATATTTAGGCATCTTCCCGCACTTTTTGCATACAGGCACTTCGCCCAGCCCATCTATCCATTTTATATAGACTTCGCCTAGCGCTTCTTTCGTCTGTGCTTTTTCCACTTCTGGCAAAATCTCTATAAGCTTTTGGTCCCAGTTGAATTTACCGTCAGCCACCTGCGGATGATAGTATTTCAGGAATCCCCAGATGCGTGCAGTGGCTTCCAGTTTTTGGATTTCAGTTACAGGGGTATTTGCCAGTGCGGTTTGTAATAGGAGTACTGACAGTAGTAGAAACAATTTCTTCATGTTTGTTTGAATTTAATTATTGTGCAGGACTTATGACCTCTGCGGATAATTTCACTACAAAAGCACAAATCATTTCACAAAGAACACAAGCCTTGTGATCCTGGTGAAAAAACTTTGTGCACCTTGTGGTAAAAATTATAAAATATCCAGGAATTTCAATCCGAAAATAATCCCATCCGTTGCAAAGCCGCTGCCCTGATAGGCGCGAACGTAGTCAATACGCAGTACCCTGAACTTTCCGAAACCTACGTTATCGAAACCTACCGTAAACTCCTGGTAGGGCTTATTATCTGGTGTGGCAATGCCGTGGTAACCCACTACGAGGTTCCATTGCAGGTCGGCCAGCAACGGTATCTTGTTCATCAGGTAGCCTTTGTCGTTGTGCTCAATGTGCCCTTCCAGGTACGAATCGTTAGTGCTGTGGCTGTAGTAGGGCAGGAGGTTGAACACGTTGAGGTATGCCTCAGAGGTTCCAACATGCGTCTGGTTGCCGTTAAAGTGCTTGTAGTCCATAAAGGCGATCTTGTCGGCATTAAAAAATTTACCACCTTTTACATTGAAACCGAAGGTGCCTTTGTTGGCAAACGTTTCGCTGTAAGACACTCTTGCCGCGATAAAGTCATATTCATATCCTTTCACGGTAGAAGAGAAAGCCTTTTCATACATGAACGATACGCCGGGATAGTTCACTTCCGTAACCGGAATTTTTCCGTCAGGGCGCGTAATGTATTTCTGCCCGAAGCGAATGTTACCGCTGATGTTTACCTTGTACAGCTCGTGCTTTTCGAATGGTGCTGAGGTATTATTCGTTGGATCAAGCGGATTGTTGGAGGTGTAATCGTGATCGTTCTTTATAAATACATAATCGGTGTTGTTGAACACAGGCCTCCTGCGTAGGTATTCGAGGCTTCCTGTCATGGTAAGCCCATTGAATATCCAGCGGCTTTGCGAGATCTTCGCATAAGTCTTGTCATACAGTTTCATGTAGTTGTCCTTAAAAAACAGCGTACTGATGCTGTTCATCAATGGCGATATCGGCTCGGCGGGGTTAAACTGGTTAATCGTGTTTCCACCCGAAACGTAAAACGTACCCACTTTGCCAAGCTTTTGCGAAAATCCACCTTCAGCACGGAAACGGTCTTCCGCAAGGCCATAATTGAACGCCGACCAAATGGAGAAATAGCGATTCTTTTCTGTGTTTGATTTATTAAAGCTTATTTTGGTGCCAATATTCCAGCCCTGAACCGTGTTGTACATGGGCACCTGAAGGATACCGTCGTAATTAAAATACGTGTGATTCGCCTCGTTGCGGTAATCATAACCCGAAATAACATCGAAAACGTGGAACTTGTTACGGCCCTTCATTATCGAATCTTTATACGCATCCGTCTGGTGGTAAGCGGCTATACTGTCCTTCTTCACATAGTCGGTGTGCTCCTCGCCGGTAAGCGGCACAGGGCGAACACCTGTCCAGTAGATCGAATCTTTTTTATTGGAATCTTTCTCGAATGCCACCAGTTCTTTGGTAAAAGTGCCTTTCTCAAATTTGTCATGGAACACATAATTGCTATACACATGCGTCATCTTGCCTGTAAAGCCTACACCGAACATACCCGCCTTAATATCGAAGGTCTGTGAGTTCTTGGCCCAAATACCGTTGGTGGCATTGTAGCTGAAATTCTGCTGTAGCGTAAGCACATCCAGAATGTTTTGCCTTATGCGGTAACCTTTAATGTCAAGGTCGATGGCATAGATGGCCCAGCTGTCGTCTACGATATAGATATAGCCCTCGAACACCGGCTCTTTATCGCGGCGCGGTATTACCTTTATCTTACTTATCTGATTATTGTTCTCATCGTAAAAGTTACCTTCGAATTTGTAACGGTAGTAAGCGAAAGCGCCCTTGGCAAGAGGGGAGATCATGCTCACATCTTCCATGTCGACATAATCATCATAAAAATTATAGAATGTTCCCTGTGCAGTGTTGTAGCTAAAGCCGTTATTATCGCCGCTTATCTTGGAGGCGATTATTTTTTCTTTCAGGTTCTTAGGCTGTTCGAAAGTGATGTGCGATACCGTCTCGCTGAGGTAAATGATACCGCTTCCGGTAGAATCAAGTATGGTTCCGGCATTATTGGCCTCCACTCTTACATCCATTCCCATAATACGCTTTGGTACGTTCTTTACGCGAAAGATACCTTTAGAGTAAAAGTCGGCTTCAAATCGGCCTGTCTTCTCCGAATTTTCTTTTTTGTGTGCGATCGCCTGCCTGATGATAGCGTAGGCCGGGTCTTCCCCTTTGGAGATGGTAAGCTCCTTCATCTCATAGCTTTCGTCTTCCATTACGACATCCAGCACATGCGGGAAAGAGGCAATGTTTACAGCTATCTTTTTTGTTTTGTAGCCGATCGACTGGAAAATGACAGTGTATTTCCCTTTGGTCTTAAAAGGCAGGTCATACTGGCCGGCTTCATTGGCCGTGGTGCCGGTGTAAGTGTTTTCGATGGTAATGCTTACAAACGGGATAGACTCGCCGTTTGTCGAGGTGATTTTTCCTTTTATCTGCCCAAAAGAGGCTAATCCGAACAGCAGGAAAATGGTGGTAATAAGTTTGTGCATGGTTTGTTGGTTATTGGTAGGTATTGGTTTTGTAAGGATAGACGGTTTTTACATAAGAATGGTTGCATCAGGTTAAAAATATCTTTCGGTAAGGAAAGATAACGGCGGTTAAGGGAGTTTCTTACAAATGCGAATAATTTTTTTCCAAAACAGGAGTTATTTATATATGGAAGAAATTTTTTTAGCATTTATCGAATATCCCGGTGCATTGCTTCACTGGCTGCTTCGCGGAATGACACCATCCTTTGAAGATGTGCGGAAAAGTTATTTTTGGGTCAATACCGCGCTTTCGGTTTTAATATTTGGTATTGTGTTATGGATAGTTTCATAATTGGCATCACCCACCATGACTTAGCCAGTTATGACTTCGATAAATTACAATGATAAATCCGCAGCCACCCGTCCAAATCCGTGTCATTCGCGTTCCTTTTTCCCTTACCTTTGAGTAAATACATCACACAATGGACAATATAAAAGACCTCAGGCTTGCGGTACTTATCGATGCCGATAACGTACCTTATTCCAATATAAGAGGCATGCTTGAGGAAATAGCCAAATACGGCACTCCCACATTCAAGCGCATTTACAGCGACTGGACCCGCCCCAATATGAACGGCTGGAAGAACGTGCTGCTGGAAAATGCTATCAGCCCCATACAGCAATACAGCTACACCTCAGGCAAGAATGCCAGCGACAGCGCGCTCATTATCGACGCCATGGATATATTGTATTCCGGGAAAGTGGATGGTTTTTGCATTGTGTCATCCGACAGCGATTTTACAAGGCTGGCCACCCGCCTGCGAGAAGAAGGGATGAAGGTTATAGGCATGGGCGAGAAAAAAACGCCTGAACCGTTTATCAAAGCCTGCGAAAAGTTTATTTATATCGAAATACTCCCAGGTGCTGCGGCAAGCAAAAAGATCATAAAGAAACCGGGAAGGCCTGCAAAAGGAGCAGCCATCGAAAAGCCGCTTGTTGAACATGTTGAAGCCGAAATCATAGAGACAAAAGAAACACTAAGCACTATAGATAGCAGGCTGATAAAGCTCATCCGCAACAGTGTCAACGACCTTGCTGATGAGACCGGTTGGGCATTCCTGGGCGACCTGGGCAATAATATACTCAAAAAGCAGCCCGACTTTGATGCACGTAACTATGGCTTCCCCAAAATGCTCCCGCTTATAAAAAGCACCGGGAATTTTATTGTTGACGAAAGGGAAACCGGCAAGAACAACATCAAGCACGTGTACGTAAAGAATAAATAATACGCATTTTTAGTTTACCAATGAAAAAGATTACCGAAGCGATCATCCGGAAAGATTCCAATATTAATAAAGTGCAATTTGATAAAGAATGGTTTTATTCCCTCGAAGATATGGAGGATTACCTGAAAGAAGACCTTTCAGGCGTCGAAACCGTTACCCTGCCCATGGATATTTACGGCGAAATAATGAATGTAAAATGTGCCACCTGGGAAGATATTGAGCGCTTTCGTCAGAAAGAACCGCTTGAAGATTTCAGGGGTAGTGTGCTGAGGCGTAAGAAGTAGTTGTCGGTTGATGGTTGTCAGTTGTCGGCTTTTTTTACAAACTGACTTTATTTATACACTTTCTTCTTTTGCAGTCTTGCTTTCCTTTACAGGCTCCACATACTGTGCCTGAGCATTAGTCAGCCTTTTGCGTATCCGTTCTTTCAGGTTGCGCGGTGCGAGTACCTTTACGTATTCGCCAAAACCCAGTATCTCTCGTTCCAGTTCAAAGTTCAGTACCACATCGATACGGATGATAAGCCCTTCTTCATTATCCGATAGCACCTGCTGCGAATGGTGCAGGGGCTTGGTGCGTACATAAGGCGCGTTGGTACAGTCAAACTGCAGGATCACCCTATGGCCACGTTCCCGTTCCGATTTGGTTACGCCAAGGGTATCGCTGAAATAGCGGGCCCAGTCCACGCCTTCATGTTCCACATAA
Source organism: Flavobacterium arundinis (assembly GCF_038289855.1). Taxonomy (NCBI): domain Bacteria; kingdom Pseudomonadati; phylum Bacteroidota; class Flavobacteriia; order Flavobacteriales; family Flavobacteriaceae; genus Flavobacterium; species Flavobacterium arundinis. Next base: position 12,185 of record NZ_JBBYHR010000008.1, on the reverse strand, counting down.
GCTTCTTTGGTTAGGGAATGGAATTCCACGATCCTGTCGAGTGCAAGCGTATACAGGTGAACTTGTTTTTTTTTGCGCGCTATCAAAAACCAGCGGTTGCGATATTCCTTCAGCAGGTACGGGTAATAAATTTCCTTACTGGACTGCTGCGCCTTAAACGATTGGTATTCTATCAGTAATGCCGTTTTACTCAGTATCGCCTGGTATAACGGGCTGATGTGCTCTATGCCTTTCAGGTGCTTATTATCTTCAAACTGTATGTAGTCCTGGGTCTTCTTCTCGGTCTTGTTCACGTTGTTCTCCAGCTTGGCGATAAGTTCGCTCATCTCATCAAAATAGCTGAACCCGTTCAGTTGCTTCAGTATGCTCACTATCTCTTTCATCGTGGCCATATCGGCATCGTTGATCGGGGAGTTGGTAATGCTGTAGGCAGGGTCTTCATAAGTATAGAATTTCCTGTCGGCAATAAGTATCGGGGCGTTGTATCCAAGCTTATCACTGCGCATTACCTGAATGTCGGCCTGTATGGTGCGGCGGCTCACGCCCGTGGAAATACCTTCATATTCATACAGCGCATCGGACACTTTTTCGATAATATCTTCCAGTGTCCATTTCCTGAAACGGTTTTTCAGGCATTCGTCTATTGTTTTGTAGCGCAACAGGGCAAGCTTATTGGTAGCCATAAGTCGGATTTGGTACTTTTAGTGCAAATGTGCCTGCCAAATATAAGTAAAAAACGAATCTGCTGCGCAATGCAACTGCGCACTAAAAATTTTATCCTTTAAAATTGTGATTATTTTTAATTTAAAATATTGAAAATCAGTTGTAATTAAAAATTTATTCAATTTTTTTACTACTGCGCATTTTCACTGCGCACATGCACGCGCATCTTTGCAATGTCAGGATGAGACAACAACATCATCCGGCAAAAAGGAAAGACGAAAGTATAACATTAAATCCGTAATCATGAAATTCAATTTTTTGAACAGGCAGAAAAACGTAACCGTAAACCACGAAGGTGCAAAGGCGTACAAGCTGACTCCTGAAATGGAATTGTACACCGCTGTAGTAACTACAGGGCTGAATGATACGGCTTACGAACAAGGCAACCAGAGGCTGAAACGCATCACTGCACTGATAGCACAATGCGATCCTGAATTTGTGGCGAGGCTTGCGATATATGCAAGGACGCAGATGAACTTAAGGTCGGTGCCGCTGGTACTGTCGGTAGAACTTGCCAAAATCGCATCGGGTACGAATGTCGTAAGCAGGGCGGTAAGCAATGTTATACAGCGTGCCGATGAAATAACCGAGCTGTTGGCTTACTACCAAACTGCCAATGCACGTAACGGCACTAAAAAACTGAACAGGTTGTCCAGGCAGGTGCAGAAAGGCCTTGTGGCATCGTTCAACAAATTTGACGAATACCAGTTTGCAAAATACAACAGGGAAACCGATGTGAAGCTGCGCGATGCGCTCTTCCTGGTGCACCCGAAAGCTAAAGACGAAGTCCAGCAGGAGCTGTTCAATAAGATTGCAGCTGATACACTGGCAACGCCTTATACATGGGAAACGGAACTTTCGGCATTAGGCAGGCAGAAATTTGCCACAGCAGCCGAAAAGAAGCAAGCGGTTGCTGCTAAATGGGCCGAGCTTATTGCAAGCAAAAAAATAGGCTATATGGCCATGATGCGTAACCTTAGAAATATACTTGAGGCTGATGTTCCGGGCTATTGCATACAAATGGTGTGCGAATACCTGTCGAATGAGAAAGCCGTGGCAGGCTCTAAGCAGCTGCCATTCCGTTTCCTTTCGGCCTACAGGGAACTTAAGGATGTGCGTTCCGGTTACACGTCAGCAGTGCTTGGCGCGTTGGAAGATGCCGTGATGCACAGCGCGAAGAACATCAAAGGCTTTGGTTACGATACTTCGGTAGTGATAGCCTGCGACGTGTCGGGCTCCATGCAGGTGCCGGTTTCGAAAAGAAGCAGTGTGAAACTGTACGACATCGGCCTTATGCTGGGTATGCTGCTTCAGTCGCAGTGTAAAAATGTGACCACGGGTATGTTTGGTAATACCTGGAAAGCAATTAACATGCCTTCGCGTAATGTGCTTTCTAATGTGATGGAGTACTACAGGAGGGAAGGCGAGGTAGGTTATGCTACCAACGGCTACCTGGTTATTGAGGACCTTATCGCCCGAAGGAAGAAAGTGGATAAAGTGATGCTGTTTACCGATGTGCAAATGTATGACAGCGGATTATTTGGCAACAGCGTACAACATTCATGGAAGCGTTATAAAGAAATAGCGCCTGATGCCAAGCTTTACCTTTTCGACCTTGCAGGCCACGGCAATGCGCCATTGGACATCAGCAGGAACGATGTATACCTGATAGCGGGCTGGAGCGACAAGATATTCGATCTCCTTTATTCGCTTGAAAATGCAGGCAGTGCGCTTGACGCCATAAAAAATATTGAGATGTAGATAGTTTCTCCCGCAGCACAAGCGTCCTGCGGGAGATCATAAAAGAAAGCAAGTGCCGTAAATAAGGGTTACTTCGGGGTCAGCGTGGTGTGGGTTCAAGTCCCGCTATTTCTTTCCGGAAATATAGTTCAACTGGCAGAACACGTTGCATAAGTCCCTTTTGACTTTTGCCTTGACTTAAACAATGGGTCTCTCCCGCAGTCCACGCGCCCTGCGGGAGCTCATTAAGGAAAAAATTACAGCAGGTGCCGTAGATAAGAGTTACTTCGCATTTCACGCCCTTTGGACGCAGGTTCGAGTCCTGCCTTCTCCGTCGGCGAAAGCACCGGGGTTGTAGCTCAGTTGGTTAGAGCAAGGAACAGTCTCTTTTCGCATTTTGCCCTGCTTTTATAAAAATATTGAAGCGCTCCCGTTGCCATGCGGTGCGGGAGCTTATTAAAAGAATTGAAAAGGCACCGGGTGCCGTAGATAAGGGTTACTTCGCACTTTTAATGCCCGGGTCGCGGGTTCGAATCCCGCCATCTCCACTAAACAAACAGATAAGGGGATGTAGCTCAGCTGGTAGAGCAGGATAACGCCCTCATTGCCTTTCGCCCCGGATGTAGTACAGCGCTCCCGTGCCGAGCGGTTGCGGGAGCTTATTAAAATATTGAGAATAGCAGGTGTCGTAGGACAGGGTTACTTCGAATTGGATATTGCGGGTTCGAATCCCGTCGTGCCACGCAACAGTGTGGCAATGCAAACCCATCCGCTTTTTACCTTGCTAAAATTATACAGGATGCCGTAGGTGCGGGTTACTTCGTCTCAACCCAGGGGAGGAATAGCGAAGCCGTTTTTTGCGGCAAGGCTATCCGGTTCGACTCCGGCCAGACATGCCCCGTTTACCCATGCCGTATTTTGCTCCTGTTTTTTTAACCACATAGGCACATAGTTCTTTGCCGCTTTTGAAGGCCTGATAGTTTTTAAAGAACACATAGAAATGAAGCAAAGCTTCAACTATGTATTCTATGAAGGCTTTTATTCAATGAAACCTATTGTTTCTATGTGGTAAAATAAAATTTAAAACTAATAAGGTGCCGTATTTGCCTGCGTTACTTCGTCCGGTTGTTTCGTCGGGTTCGATTCCCGAAAGTAAAAAAGCGCCGGCATGCCATTGCCCTTATACAAGAGTGCCGTTATGCAACGTGTTACTTCGTCCAAAGAAATCAAAACACCTGCAGCCCATTGCCTCTTTTTTTTAATTACCATTAACCAAATAAATATAAAAACACACTAACTTTAAAATACAAACCATTCGTTATGGAAACACAGATAACTGGAACCGACTTACTATCGGCAGGATATACAGAAACACCCATTTTAGGCCTTGCCCTCAAGCTTGCTAACAAGGCATATACCGAACAGCCGAAGGACGATGTGGTAGCGCTTTTCAAAAAAGTGAAGGACTATCCCGAAAGCTTTCTCGATGATGAGGTGCTGGAACCTTTGGCGACTGCCATGATCGAAGAAGCCAATGCACCAAAAGATGATGTGATACCGCTCATCGGAGATGCAAAAGAATATGCCGTTTACGGTGAGAAAAATATCGAGCAGGGCGCTTTAGACCAGATGAATATTGCAATGAGGCTTCCCGTAACGGTTGCAGGTGCGCTGATGCCCGATGCACACCAGGGGTATGGCCTCCCGATAGGGGGTGTGCTTGCTACGAGAAACGCCATCATACCGTATGGTGTTGGTGTGGATATCGGATGCCGAATGGCGCTTTCGGTATATGATATCCCGGCGGAAGATTATATACTGAACGAATTCAGGTACAAAAGGGAGCTTATTGCGCATACCAAATTTGGCGCAGGCCACGGATACCACGGGCAGTATAAGGCCAGCCATGATGTTATTGACCGGGTAGAATTCGGGATGACGAAATTTATTAAGAACCTCCAGGATAAAGCATGGTCGCAGTTGGGAACTTCTGGCGGAGGCAACCACTTTGTGGAGTTCGGTATCATCGAATTTGAAGAAAGGGATGAAGTACTTAATATCGATAAAGGCCGGTATGTTGCGTTGCTTACGCACTCGGGTTCGAGGGGATTTGGTGCAACGGTAGCCGGGCATTATACAAGGCTGGCAAAAGACCTTTGCAAATTGCCAAAGGAAGCCGCCAACCTTGCTTACCTTGGCCTCGATACGCAGGAAGGGCAGGAGTATTGGATAGCCATGAACCTTGCAGGCGATTATGCTTCGGCATGCCACCAGGTGATCCACGATAAAATGGCGAAGGCCATTGGCGCCCAGGTGTTGGCGAAGGTGGAAAACCACCATAACTTTGCCTGGAAAGAAATGCTTGACGGTGAAGAGGTGATCGTCCACAGAAAAGGTGCTACACCAGCCGGAAAAGGCGTGATGGGTATCATACCGGGAAGCATGACGGCACCGGGATTCCTCGTGAGGGGTAGAGGTGAGGAGTGTTCCATCAACTCGGCATCGCACGGTGCGGGAAGGCAGATGAGCCGGACGCAGGCCATAAAGAGTATTACCAAAGCCGAGATGCGGCAGGTACTCAAAGACCATGGTGTAAACCTTATCGGTGCCGGAAGGGATGAGGCCCCGATGGCCTATAAGGACATCGATATGGTTATGGCAGCACAAACCGGCCTTGTAGATGTGGTCGCGAAATTCACCCCAAAACTGGTGCGAATGGCTGATGACGGTAGCAGGGAGGATTAATTAAAGATGAAACACGGATAACGCTGATCGAGCGGATTGTCACAGATTTTATATTATTCAGACCTGACAGGTTCAAAACTGTCAGGTCTTTTACGGTGTAATAATCCTTACTCTAAAAGCTCTTCTTCTTTTGTCTTGAAACAAAAGAAGCAAAAGTTCAAGGCTGCAAATTTTTCACTTAAAATCTACGTCGGGATTTTTGCATCACGACCCAAGCCGCGGCCTGCTGCGCGCCGCTCGTGGATCGCTCTCCTTCTCCCAACGCTAAAATCCCGACTTGATTTTTACGCGAAAAATTTAAGGCCCAGCTTCACTTGGATGTGCTTACTCATCTACAACACAACGATCAGTGCAATTATTGAAAGGCATTTTCACCCGAGTGTAGCATCCCATTTGTCGGAGAGCAGGTTGCGAGTGTAGCTTCCGACAACTGTCAAGCGACAACCGACAACCAATTACTCCAGTATATCCAAAAATGTCAGTCCAAAAATCACCCCATCGCTTAAAAAGCCGCTTTCATACGACCTGATGTAATCGATCCTCAGGAAACGGAATTTACCCCAGCCAAGGTTATCGAAACCGGCGGTGAATTCCATATACGGCTTATGTTCCGGTGTGGATAGTGCATGCGCACCTAAAACCAGATGGTAATTCAGCTCGCTTATCAGCGGTAGCTTATTGGTAATAAACCCCTTGAAGTTGTGTTCCAAATGCCCTTCGAGATATTGGTCATTGGTGCTATGGGTATAATAGGGCAGGAAGTTGAATACATTTAGGTAGCGCTCTGACTTGCCTATGTGTGTTTCGTTGCCGTTGAAATGCCTGTAATCCACAAAGGCGATATTATCTGAATTAAAGAACTTCCCGGCGCGTACTGCCATGCCTGTTTCGCCTTTGTTCCCGGCATCCATCGTATAGGTGATGCGGGTGGAAAGATGATCGAAATTATAATCCTTTATGCTGGAAGCAAAGCCTTTTTCATATTTTAAATACAGCCTCGGATAATTCGGGTTTGGAATTATTTCCCTGCCGTCGGGGCGTGTGCGGTATTTTTGCCCGAAGCTGAAGCGCGCCTGCAACGATGCTTTCATGATATTATGCTTCAGGAATGCAGGGGTTTCGTTGTCAAGAGGCAGTAAAGGGTTGTTGGATAAATAAGGCTTATAAGCGTCTTTTAATGTCGAAAAGTTCGTATTGTTGTAGAGGGCATGCCTGCGGGCATATTCTACCGACCCGTTTAGTTGAATGCCATTAAGCACTTCCTCTTCGTATGCCAGTTTGATAAAGGCATTGTCATAGAACTTCGCATAATTGTCCCTGAAGAATAAGGTACTGACACTGTTCACGATCTTATTGATAGGCTTTTCAGGATTGAATTGCTCAATGCTGCTTCCACCCGTCACCGTAACGATTCGCTTCGAGAAGTTATTGAACTTGTGTGCAAAAACTCCCGTCGCCCTGAAACGCTGCTCGGCAAAACCATAATTAAGGTCGGTGCCAAAAGTAGTATAGGTGTTCTTCTCGGGATGGTATTTCGTAAAGTGGAAACCCGGCGCCAGCCAGTAGGCCTGTACGGTATTAAAGGCAAGCCTTGTTGCGATACCCGTATAGCGGATGTCCCAGTTCTCCGCAGAATTACGGTAGGTATAGCCCAATATAGGAGCCAGCCACTTAAAGCGGTTGCGCTCATGGTCGGTGCTGTCCAGGTACGCTTTGGTTTTCCGGAGTTCCTGGATTTGGTCTTTTTTTATATAATCATTGCGCTCTTCGGGTGTAAGCGGAATAGGGCGGATGGTATTCCAATATTTATTCTCTTTCTTATTGGCATCTGTTTCCACATACTGCATTTCGGGACCAAAGGTTTTTTTGTCAAAATCCGGATTAAAAATAAAGTTGCTGTACACATAGCTGAACCTGCCCGAAAGCCCTACACCGAACAGCCCGGCATCAAAATCGAGTCTCTGTACATTTTTCGTCCATAACTTCTCTTTTGCATTATAGCCAAAGTTTTGCCTTATAGTAAGTGAATCCAGGAGTGGCTGCTCTATCTGGCTGCCTTTTAATGTGAAGTCGGTAGCATACAGTTCCCACGTGTCATCAACGATATAGATATAGCCCTTTACAGCAGCCTCATTCTTTTCTTTTGGCGAAACTTTTATCTTGTTGATGAGGTGCTCATCGGTATCGTAAAAAGCGCTTTCGAGCTTGTAGTCATAATAGTTGAAGGCATTGTCGGCAATGGGCGAAACGACGCTCACTTCAAACGGGATGAAATTTTCGTAAAAATCAAACTCGGCTGCCGCTGCATTGTTATAGCTGAAGCCATTATCCTCACCGCTCACTTTCGAGGCTACAACTACCTCATTAATCTTATTGGGCTTTTGGTATTTTACCCTCGAAACGGTTTCCGATAAGTACAGTATACCGTTGCCCGTAGTATCGACCGATCCACCAAGATTGCCTATTTCCTGCCCTAAAATTTCTTTAGGCAGGTCTTTAACCTTAAACGTGCCGCGCGAATAGAAATCGGCTTCAAATTTTGCAGTTTTGGCAGCGTTTTCTTTACGATGGGCTATGGCCTCGCTGATGATCAGTTTCGCCCGGTCGTCTTTATTGGAGATTACCAGTTCGTTGAGCAGGTATTTTTCATCCTGCAGCGCCACGTCGAGAACATAGGGAAGCTTATTGATATCAACGGTCACTTCCTTTGTTTTGTAGCCGATGGAACGGAAAACAATAGTGTATTTTCCTTTTACAGAAAGCGCGAGGGTATAAAAACCGTCTTCGTTTGAGGAGGTACCGTTGTAAGTCCCCGATACAATAATACTCGCAAAAGGTACCGGCTCCCCGGAAGCGGATACTATCCTTCCTTTCACCTGCGCAAAAGACGGGATGCTTAAAAGCAGCAGTAGGAAGGGCAGTAGGTGTTTTTTCATTAGGTTATGGTGTAAGTGATTCTATGGCGAGCTGGTATCCTTTCAGTCCGAAGCCGATGATAACACCGGCAGCAACAGGTGACAGGAACGACTGGTGCCTGAAGGTTTCGCGCGAAAAGGTATTAGAGATATGCACTTCTATAACAGGTGTAGTTACTGCCTTTATGGCATCGGCTATGCCAATAGAAGTGTGCGTGTAGGCTCCTGCATTCAGGATAATGCCATCATGGTTAAAACCAGCCTTTTGTATTTCTGTTATTAATTCTCCCTCGATATTGCTCTGAAAGTATGTCAGGTGTAGGCCCGGAAACTTCTGGCGGAGTTCGTCGAGGTAATCTTCAAAGGTGCGGCCACCGTATATTTCGGTTTCACGTGTGCCAAGCAGGTTGAGGTTTGGCCCATTGATAATATGTATATTCATCACTTTTGGTTTCTACTGTAAAAGTAAGGGTTTACGGTAATGTTAGTATGAGGTTTAATACTAATTTTAACATTTGTTCCAGTAAAAAAACCGGTTTTGTCTTAAAGACAGAACCGGTTTTTGCATTTTATTTAAAACTTTTAGAAAAAGTATCCTAATGATAACTGGAATACAGCATTCTTCACGTCGCCTGATACCTGGTCGTCATTTACTTTGGTAAGGCCAATGTTGTAACGTGCCTGTGCAAAAAGGCCTGCAATGATTTTAAGTTCTACGCCACCGCTCGCGGCAAGGTCGAATTTTTTAGATTTGAAAGCTTCGTCTGCGTCATCCACAAGGAATGAGAACTGCGGTCCTGCCATAACGCTCAGTTTCGGCAACACATAGAATTTTGCCAATACTGGTACCGACACATACTTCAGGTTAATGTCTTTGGTAATATTGAGAGCAGTATCCTTATAGGTTGCTCCCTGCGAAGAGAAAAGCGCTTCGGCCTGTACCGAGAAAACAGGTACAATATTCAATTCCACAACCGCACCGGCGTGGAAGCTCGTAATACTTTTGGTGTTTATATCGCCGCCTGTAAAGTTGGCAAAGTTAGCACCAGCCTTAATACCGAAATCAATACCCTGTGCCTGCATTGCGAAACTGCCTGCCAGGGCTGTCAATAAGAAAATGATCTTTTTCATGTTATAATAGATTAGTGGGTTTAAAAATAAAATCCTAACGAAAGCTGTATTACGGAGTTCTTTACATCGGCATCTTCAAAAACCTGCCTTTGTCCCCATATATAGCGGCCCTGTATAAAGAGCCCGCCTGTAATTTCATATTCCAGTCCGGCTGCCAGCCCAAAATCGTAATTGTTCGCTTCTTTAGGCGCAACCCGCTTGGTTTCATTGGCGAGCAATGAAAACTGTGGACCGGCATTGATGCTCAGCGAACCGTCAATGTCAAATTCAAGCATTACCGGCAATGTAACGTAGTTGAGCTTATATTCATCATCACCAATCTTCGCACCCTGTACCGAATAAAGCAATTCGGGTTGGAGTGTAATGCGGTCCAGTATGTTGAATTCCATGAGCGCACCCACATGAAAACTGGTCAGGCCGTCGAATTGATTGGCATTATTGCCGGTCAGGTTAGCAAAATTGACACCTCCCTTAATACCGTAAGTCTGTGCCTGCGTTATTGGTATAAAAAACAGCACGGCCGCTGCTAAAAATAATTTCCTCATAATTTGTAAGCCGATTTCGAAACAAATGTAAGGAAAAGTAAAACCCATGATAGTAATTTAACCACATTTTGGCTTTTAAAAGATTACTTTGTTCAATACATACACAAAAGTAAAATGTTAAAGATTTGAAAGACAGGCTTTAAAAGGATTGTTAATTTTATCAAAATTATGGCATGCAATTTGTAAGAAAGAATAGCAAATAACCATAATTTATTTAACACATGAAAAAATTACTATTTACTATGGCTGCTTTGGCTGCATTCGGACTGGCACAGGCACAGGAAGAAACAGCTACTTCAGGATTTGCTAAAAATGACGTTTTTGTATCAGGCTCCCTTGGGTTCCGTTCCCAAAAGACAGGAGATGAGAAAATCAACAATTTCAATGTTACCCCAAGGGTAGGCTACTTTGTGAGTGATAATATTGCTGTAGGCGCCCAGTTGGGATTCAACAGTGGTAAAAACACCTACAATGCCAATGGCACTATGGTTGAAGTGAAATCTACAGGATTTGAGGCTGGTGCTTTTGCAAGGTACTACGGCACTCCTGGCAGGGCATTTTCATTCTTTGGGCAATTGAGCGCTTCCTATAACACGACAAAGAACGAATCGCAGGGAAGCGAATCAAAAGTAAACGGCTTTTCCGTAGGCCTTGCACCTGGTATCAGCTACTTCGTTTCAGACCATATTGCATTCGAAACTACGTTTGGTATCCTGAACTACAGCAGCAGCAAGCCGGATGCAAATGGGGCGGAATCTACTGACACGTTCAATTTAAACCTTAACCTTAGCAACGTTGCTTTCGGAATAATTTACAAATTCTAAAGTTAACAACCTCTTAATGAAAATACCTACTTCTGGGTATTTTTCTTATTAATTTATTTTATAAATTTGTTTTACAAGTAACAATAAAAATTTAAACACAAAATGAAAAAAATTCTATTATCTGCAGTTGCTGTAATGGCTTTTGGTGTTGCAGCTCAGGCACAAGACATTAAATTTGGTGTAAAAGCCGGTTTGAACATTGCTAACCAGGGTGGTGACGCCGAAACTGATGGCTCATTGATGGGTTTTCACGTTGGAGGTGTTGCTGAATTAAAAATTAGCGAAACGTTCTCTGTGCAGCCTGAAGTGCTTTACTCTATGATGGGTGCAAAATACAAAGACCTTGGTGTGGAGACTGATTTAAAAATGAGCTACATCAATGTGCCAATACTGGCGAAGTACTATCTTATGGAAGGCCTTAGCCTTGAGGCAGGTCCTTATGTAGGTTTCCTTATGAGCGCTAAAGCTGAGGATACGGATGTAAAAGATGGTTACAAAAGTATTGATTTCGGACTTGCCGGAGGCGTTGCTTATGACCTTCCAATGGGCGTTTTCTTCCAGGCAAGGTATATGGCTGGTCTATCTGATATCAATGATACCGAAGCTGAGATAGGATCAACACCAAAAATTACCAACAACGCTATCCAGGTTTCTGTAGGTTATAAATTCTAATCTGTCTGAACTATATAGAATAAGCCTCCTCACACGGGAGGCTTTTTTGTTGGCTTCACGAAAATTAAAAGATTGACACAAAAAGGATTCGTTTTGTGTAATTGCGTTATCTTTTAGTGTGTAGTTTGTTCTTTTCCTATACTTTCCTGTTAATTAAAATGAAAACCTGCTATACGGTGGTTTTTTTTTAAGAATTATTTCCTATTTTTATCGCATCTAAATCATAACACATGAAAAAACTTTTCTTTTCCGCACTGGCCGTTATGGCATTTGGCTTTGCAGCACAGGCACAAGAGGATGAATTCCCGATAGTAGGGGTAAAAGCAGGCGTTAACCTGTCGAACTTTGACAGTGATGCCGATACTGATGGCGCAACAGGTTTTTATGCCGGCCTTTCGTTGGATATGGCTCTTAAAGGCCACTTCCACTTTCAGGCGGAGATGCTTTATTCTAAAGAAGGCTCAGACAAGGAGTCGATATCTTACATCAGGATTCCTGCTATGGCAAAATATTATTTTACAGAAGGCTTAAATATACAGTTGGGCCCGGTACTTGGTGCAAGGGTTGACGCTGAAAATAAAGAAGTGCGCCAGGGAAGCAAGGCATTGGATTACGGAGCTGCCGCAGGACTTTCTTATGAATTAAGGTCAGGTTTCCTTATCGATGCAAGGTACTACATGGGCTTGGAGGATATAAGCAGGCATGACGAAGGCGGTAAAGTTAAGAACAACTGTATCCAGTTGGGTATCGGTTACCGTTTCTAACCATGACTAGTCCTAAAATAACGATACAGGATTAATAATAATAAAAGTACAATTTTTTAGACAGAAGTAGCTTCTTGGTTACTTCTGTTTTTTGTTTTATAAGTCCTCATTTTAATTTCCTTTTGC